>NZ_JBKQOU010000210.1:0-4429 GCF_052145335.1 Rhodoblastus sp. | reverse complement strand
ATCCTCGGCGCCTTTCGTTATGCCCGCAACGAGGCCGTGCTGCATCGTGACGCGAGCTTCATGCCGCGTCGGCGCGCCGCCTGGGCCGCGTGGAACTATCTGGGAGACCGCGACGACGCTTCCGGGCCTTCGGTCACCTACTGGATGAACCGGCTGCAGCAACTGGGCGACGCTCCGCCGCTGTTGGTGACGCTCAACCCCCGCCGCCAGCCCCGCCCGGAGTTGGCGATTCACAGCGAATTTTACGAGCACCCGATGTCCGATCTCGCTGCGCAGGCGGCGCAGGAGAAATTATGGACCTTGCAGGGCTGCCGGCGAACCTGGTTCTGCGGCGCGCATTTCGGCGCCGGATTTCACGAGGACGGGTTGCAAGCGGGTCTGGCCGTGGCGGAAGAACTCGGCGGCTTGCGCCGGCCGTGGAGTGTGGCCGACGAAAGCGGGCGCATCTTCTTGCGCCCAGCCGCCGCCTCGATCGCCGCCGGGACGCAAGGGGCATGACGGAAAGGCCCGCCAGCGCGCTTTACGCCGGCCACGTGACGCATCTGCGCCTGCGGCCGCGCCGGCATCGCTTTCGCTACCGCGTCCATTCGCTGTTGCTCGATCTCGATGAACTCGAGACGCTGGATCGCCAGTTGCGTTTGTTTTCGGTCGACGCCTTCAATCTGTTTTCCTTCCACCAGCGGGACCGGGGCGATGGTGGCGGCGCGCCGCTGAAAAGCCGGATCGAGGCGCAACTGGAGGCGGCGGGTTTTTCGCCGGACGGCGGACCGGTGCGCCTCCTGACCATGCCGCGCATTCTCGGCTGGTCGTTCAATCCCTTGAGCGTTTTCTTCTGCTGCCGGAAATCCGGCGACGTTTTCGCGATCCTTTGGGAGGTCGACAACACATTTGGCCAACGGCACGCCTATCTGCTTCCCGTCGAAAAGACGTTCGGCGGCGAAATCCTCCAGACCTGTGCCAAGAAATTTTATGTCTCGCCCTTCATGGACTTGGATCTCCGCTACGACTTTCGCGTGAAACCACCCAAAGAGACGCTGCGTATCCGCATCGACGCCAGCGATTGCGAGGGGCTGGTGTTGCGCGCCGCGCAGTTCGCCGAGCGCCGGGAATTGACCGATGCGGCGCTGGCGCGGGCCTTCCTGTCGCTGCCTCTGCAAACCCTGTCGGTCGTCGGCGGCATTGTCTGGGAGGCTGTGAAACTCTGGCTGAAAGGGATCGGCCTTCGCAAACGTCCGCCGCCGCCAGCAGAATCGGTTTCGCTGGCCCCGCCCGTTTCCAACCGAGAGAAGGTTCATTGACGATGACGCAGATCAACGAGCGTTCGATTGCGAGCAGATCCCGGGGAATAGTCTTTTTCAACCGGACATTGCGTCGGGCGGGCGCGAACTTGCGCGAGCGGCTTGTCGCAAAACTCTTTTCGGGAATTCGTTACGGGCGCTTGCGGCTGATCTTTCCCGATGGCGGCGACGTCGAATTCTGCGGCGCCGAGCACGGTCCCGAAGCCAGCTTGACGCTGCATCGCTGGCGCGCGATTTTTCGCGCGGCGCGCGGCGGCGGTCTCGGCATGGCCGAAGCCTTCCTCGACGGCGACTGGAGCAGTCCCGATCTCACCGCCTTCATTCGTCTCGCGGCGCGCAATCTCGACGCTTTCGACGAATCCATTCGCGGCTCCCGCGCCCTGACCTTCCTGAACCGCCTCCGGCATGGTTTGCGCAGAAACTCGAAGCGCGGCAGTCGCCGCAACATCGAATTTCACTATGACCTCGGCAATGATTTCTTCCGCGTCTGGCTCGATCGCGCGATGATCTATTCCTCCGCCCTCTGGCAGGTGGGCGATCCAGACCTCGAAACCGCCCAGCAACGCAAGCTCGATCGGATCGCCGGTCTTTTGCGCCTGTCGGGCGGCGAGAGCGTGCTGGAAATCGGTTGCGGCTGGGGCGCGCTGGCGGCGCATCTCGCCGAACGCGGCGCCAAAGTGACCGGCCTGACCCTGTCGCCTTCGCAGTTGAAATTTGCCCGCGAAATGGTTTCCGAACGGGGTTTGCAGGATCGCGTCGACTTGCGGCTGCAGGATTACCGCGACGCCAGCGGAGGATTTGACCGCGTGGTGTCGATCGAGATGATCGAGGCCGTTGGCGAATCCTATTGGCCGAGCTATTTCGGCGCCATTCGCGAGCGCCTGAAGCCGGGCGGCGTCGCGGTCCTGCAATGCATCACCATCGCCGAGGAGCGATACGAATCCTATCGCGCCGAAACGGATTTCATTCAGAAGCATATTTTTCCGGGCGGATTCCTGCCGTCGAAGACCCTGCTTGCAGAGCAGGTCCGGCGCGCAGGACTGCGGCTGACGGGCCGGCAATGCTTTGGACCCTCTTACGCCCGAACGCTCGCGGAATGGCGCCGTCGTTTTGACGCCCGCTGGTCCTGCATCGAAGCGCAGGGTTACGATCAAAGGTTCCGGCGTCTCTGGGACTATTATCTTTGCTATTGTGAAGCCGGGTTTTTGGCGGAGGTGATCGACGTCGGGATCTACACCATCGAACGACCGAGCGACGCGTGATTCAGCCACGGCCCCAGACGGCGGCGAAGGCATGCCACTTGCCCTTCAGGCTTATCCTTTCATCGGCGAGCGCGTTGAGGAAAAAGGCCAGGCGGCGCGATTTCATCACCGTGTAGAGTGTGACCAACGTCGTCGGGATGAACACGACGAGGAAAATTTCCAGACGGTCCAGCGTCGGCAGATCGGCGTGATTGAACAGGTTCATGCCGAGAAAGCCGGTCGTCACCGTGCCGATCAGGCTGAACAGCGTCACCACGGTCAGTTGCAGGATGGTGACGGCCTGGCGGCGCAGCAGATCGGTTTCGAGATAGGAGGCCATGTCGCTGATCTCGTGGCGCAATTCCTCGTAAAGTCGCTCCGTACCGAGATGGCCGGCCCAGCGGCTGAAAATATCCCGCATTGGCAAGAGATCGGATATTTCCAGGAAATAATAGCGATGGGTGAAGCGCAGGAAAGTCTCCAGCATGATGCGGATGTCCCTGCGGAAACGGCTGACGGAATCGCGGTCGGCGCGATTGAGCCGGCTCATCGTCGCCACCATCCGGTCGGAGATCATCAACAGCGAAGCGCGGTGAAAATGCGCGATCAACCCGACGAGGAAAAATTGGTGGCGGAATTGCGCGAGAAATCCGCGCTCGGAATCGGTGAACAGTTTTTTGCTTGAGTCGCCCACTGCGACAAAAGCCTGTCCGCTGCATAGAAGACGCGTATTGGCCCAATCGCCTTTGCGCGAGGGATCGTAGAAGCGGTCGTAGCAATAGCGCGCCTCGAAGTCGTCGAGAAAGGCGGACCCGGTAGGCAAGCAGTCGCCGGGCGCGCTGGCGAAGGCGAGACGAATGTATTCGGCGCGGGTCAGCGCCGTCGGATCGTCGACGGCGAGATAGGCCATGACCGGCATGCGATGAAATTCGAGTTGCCGATAGCGCACCGGACCCGGTTTTTCGCGCTGGTTGAGAACCATCGGCGACAGCAGGAACTCCCAATGCGCGGCGATGTCCGTCGTCTGATGGCGGCAGACCGACGCCATGAATTTCTCTCGCGCGCCATAGTCGGAGGTCGAAAGCGTCCGGCCGTCGGCGTCGAGCCAGGCGACCTCTTCGAGGCAATTGACGCCCACTTCGTCTTCCGACCAGCCGGCGGGATAGGCGCGGCCGAAACGATAGATCAGCTCCTGCGCCCGCGCGAAGGATAAGTCTTCGGCCGAGATTTCGATGACCGGAATGACGACGTCGACGTCGAAGAAAAAATAGAGATCGGCATGCGCGACTTCGAGCGTCATGGGCGTCGGGTCGTCGCGGAAGCGGATGCGCACCCGTTTCACATCGGCGCGGCGAAAGATGCGCAGGGGCGATTCGCCATAGGTCGTGCGACCGGAGTGCGAGCTCCGCTCGCCATAGAGAAACCGTTGCACATGCGGCAGGAAGGATACGAACTCGCGGTAATGACGCTCCTGATATTGCCCTGCGTCCTGCGGAAACTCGTCCTGCAATTCGCGCCAGACGCCCTTGTCGGCTTCCGCCTCCAGAAATTCGCAGTGATTGCGGATCGTTTCGCCTGCTGGCAGCGGCATCAATTGCAGCGGCCAGATCAGAATCTGGCGGAATTGACGAACCGTCGGGCCGTCGCCCTTCGTCCAGCCGCCGTTGTCTTCCATGGACGCCTCCTGCCGATGCTTTTGCGAGAGCTTCCGGGATTCGTGGCCTGGAGGCAATCGCGCCCTAAGGCCGAGGCGCTGTCGCGAGGGCTAAGGCTTCCACTTGATCGAACAGCCGATCGACGGGGCCTGGTCCGCGACGACCTGGTTGGTCCGCACGATTGTCCGCATGGCTTCCACAAGCTCCCGCCGCGCGTCGGCGGGCGGCGGGCTGG
>NZ_JBKQOU010000209.1:0-3234 GCF_052145335.1 Rhodoblastus sp. | reverse complement strand
ATCGAGAGGGTGCCACTGACGCACACAATCCTGGACGTGATGCAGGAACTGAACTGCGGGCGGACGAAAGTTTACGCGGAAATACGAGCCGGTGCGCTTGAAGCCCGCAAGATCGGACGCCGCACGATCATCACCAACGAGGCGCTCAAACGCTATGTGGCGTCGCTGCCGACGATCTATCAGCTCATTTCGGAGGACGATTAATGCGCGCCCCCGAAATGCGAATGCCCGGCCCGCGCGCCAACGCGGAAAACCGGGCAGAAGTAGTTCACAACGCTGACTGTTCTAACCCTGATCTTCCGGCCTCGCAACTGCCCGGCGCCATCATGTTCGACGCGCTCGCCGACGCGGCGCGGCTGATCGCAACGAGGGGCTTGCTGGCCAAATCCGCCGCACGGCGCGGCAAATGGCACAGCTTCATCGAAAACATGCGCGTCGCGGCCGAAGGGCTTGCTGAGGCGTGCGAAATCGCGGCGATGGTGGGGAGGGCGCAGCAATGAGCGAAATCGCGATCCTACCCCACGCGGCGGCGGAAATAGGGCGGCTTCGCGCCGCCTGGCCTGATGAATTTCGGGACGGCGCACGCTGCGCCTTCCTCGAAAAATACGAAGGCGAGCGCGAGCTGGACGGCTATCCAAAAGGGTTTCACGGCTGGCCGCAAGATCGCCGCAACGCCTGGTTCGCGGGTTTCAATCGCGGACTGTGCGACCGTCAGTCGATGGAGGCCGGCAATGTCGGAACGGCCTGATTACGTCTCTGACGCTGAGTATTTGGCGGCCAGTCGAGCCAAGAAAATCAGCCCTGCGGATGGGCTGACCACTATTCCGTCGCTAGGGACGTTCTCGAAACCCGGCGTACACGCCAATGGTCGGCCCGATGCGCCTCCGGCGGCTTTTGCCCCGGCTTACACGAGCGGCCTTGTCACTCTCACGGCGACCGATCTTCTCATGCGCGAATTTCCTCCGCGTGAAATGATCCTCGACCCCTGGGGCCCCGAAAAGGGCCTGATGATGGTCTTTGCCGAGCGCGGCATTGGCAAGACTTGGATCGCCTTGAATGTTGCCTACGCCGTCGCCAGCGGCGGCCCTTTCTTGCGATGGCAGGCGCCGCGCCCAAGGCGCGTCGTTTATATCGACGGGGAAATGCCGGGCCTGACGTTGAAAGAACGGCTTGCCACGATTGTCGCTCATGCCAGCCATGAGGCGCCAGACGACTACCTGACCTTTGTTGCCGCCGACATGCAGCCGGACGGCCTTCCCGATCTGGCAAGCCCGGAAGCCCAACGGTTTTATGACGCCGTCATTAAGGACGCCGATCTGATCATCGTCGATAATCTTTCGACTATCTGCCGAGGCCTGCGGGAGAACGAGGCGGATTCGTGGGGCCCTGTTCAAGCATGGTGTCTCCGCCAGCGCGCCGCCGGAAAATCCGTCCTGCTAATTCACCATGCTGGCAAGGGCGGTTCGCAACGCGGGACGAGCCGCAAGGAAGACGTGCTTGACTCCGTCATTTCTCTGCGGCGGCCCGTTGATTACGACGCGTCACAGGGCGCGCGGTTCGAGGTACATTTCACGAAGTCGCGCGGCTTTTTTGGTCCTGACGCCGAGCCATTCGAGGCGCACTTTGACGGTGCCCGATGGACGACGAGCGAAATCACGACCGACGACAGCGACGACGCGGTGACCACCTTGAAGGCGCAAGGGCTCAGCGTTCGAGAAATCGCTAATCGACTTGGCTTATCGAAGTCTGCTGTGGGCCGAAAGATCAAGGAGGTTGGCACATGAGCCTCCGCGAGCTTGCACGCGCCTATCTCGAAAAGGCCGCCGTGCCGCAAGTGTCCCAACGGGACACTATAGGCGCGTCCCAACGGGACAAGCAGGCTGTGTCCGCAGAAACTCTAAGGAGAGAAGGTGTCCCACGCCTGGCCCAACATGGGACAGCGGAGAGCGGCAAGACACTGGGGACATTTGGGACGTATGGGACGCTTGGGACAGTCCCCGCCGTCGTCATCGACATTGCTGAACATCTTGGCCGCGCCCAACGCATCGCCGACCGCAAGAACGCCGATGCGGCGCGACGGCGCCATACCGACCGCTGGTGCAAGTGCGGTGACTACGCCGCGCGCGCGTGGCGCATCGCTGGGGTTGAAATCTGGCTTTGCCCAGTCTGCGAAAAGGACGGCGCATCATCCTTGGAATCCACATTGGCAATCACGATGACGGCTGGCGAGCATTGTTTTGAGCGTCGCGGACTGGCCGAATTTTTAGAGAGGCAACAAGATGCAGAATGAAGAAACGCTGCCGCGCGAGAGCGCTCAAGTCATCGATTTTCTGGAGGCGATGTTTCGCGCTGGCCGTGCACCGCGCCCCGCCCTCCTGCTCTCCTTGGTGCCAGACGAACCGCTCGCTGACATCGATTTCGACCCTGATGTGTCGGCGAATGAGCGGGCTGCTCGTCGGCGGGAAGCCCGTGCTCTCGTGGCGCTGTTCCCTGGTTATCAGGCCGACCGATGGAAGCGCTTGAAAATGAAATACGTCGCGCAACCGGACGACGATTCGTCGCTGATGAATCACGTTCGTTCGGTCATCAGCTATTTGAAGGCGCGATGGAGTGAAGCCGTCGAGGCCGGCACGCGGCTCAAGTTCGCTGACTGGCTCGGCACCGTTCACATCACGCCGCTTTGGCTGGAATTGCCCGATTTCGAGGAGGCCGTTCATCTCGTGGGATTTGCTTTCGGCATGCAGCGCAACCCCGCGACCTGGACGGCCGACTGATGAACGTCCAAACGCCGCTGACTCGCGACGCCACGTATATCAAAAATCGAGCGCGAGCAACTTGGCGGTGGCGCTGATCACCACGGGAGGAAGAATTGAAGGGCGGATATATCGCGAAATTGAATGCCACCGTTGAACGGGACAAAGTGCGACGCGCCCAACAGAAGGAAGCAGACTTAAAGGTTGCGGCCGAAAGGCTGACGCCGTTGGTTGAGCGCCTGGCGAATCTCTTGGCTACGATTCCGATCGAAAACCAACGCGAAGGATTGTCGCTCGCCGCACTGCAAGAGTCACTGCGCGGACGGCGGCGCGGCCATGCTCACCCCGGCGAATTGGGCGCGGCGCTGCGTAAGCTCGGGTTTGAACGGCGGCGGCGATGGTCTGGCGATAATGGTTTCGAGGCCAGATGGCATCTCACGCGCGAATCAAAGCATAGTGTTCGGTTCCCCGCGCCATGACT
>NZ_JBKQOU010000208.1:0-2884 GCF_052145335.1 Rhodoblastus sp. | reverse complement strand
TTCCGAGAACCATGCGAATTGCAACGCTTAATGAAAATCAAGCGTTGTCGTTTCAGTTAAGTGATTCAATTTTAAATCGGTAGTCAAAAGCGACAGCCAGGGGAGCATAGATTCGGCCCCAATCGAGCATTTCGACGATTTTTTGGTCGGCTTTCAAGCGCCTGTGATTCCTGCAAATATTTCGTCATAGCGAAGCTAACACGATCTTGGCTTCTGTCATAGGCGCAACCGTTTGGCGCGCCATTTCACTATCGATAAGGATAGCTTATCGATAGTGTTGACGCATAGCGTTTGAAACGGCAAAATGACCGTCGAAACCGCCCCAGGCCGCGGGCGCGCCAAAAGAAGAGCTTTCGCCATGGATCCGACCCGCCGCCCGATCGCGCGCGCAAAACAGGCCGCCGAGGACCGACGCGCGCTCGAGCTCGACGCGCTCGCCGCCATAATGCCGATCGACCGGCGCGACGCGCTGGCTGGGCTTTTGACCGACGACGACGTCGCGACCTTGAAGCATCTGGCGGGCGAGGGCATCGGCGACAACAGTTTGCGCGCGCTCAGCTCGGATCTGGCCTATCTCGAAGCCTGGTCGCTGGCTTCCACCGGATCCGCCCTGCCCTGGCCGGCGCCGGAATCGCTGGCGCTGAAATTCGTCGCCCATCATCTGTGGGACCCGGCACAGCGCGAGGCCGACGCCCTGCACGGCATGCCGGCGGCTGTAGAGACCGCTTTGCGCGAAAAGGGCCATTTGCGAGCGGTCGGTCCGCACGCGCCGGCGACGGTCAAGCGGCGCCTCGCCCATTGGGGCACTTTGCATCGCTGGCGCGGCTTTGACGGGCCGTTCGCCGCCCCTACCGTGCGCGCGGCGCTGCGCCTCGCCGTGCGGGCGTCGGCGCGGCCGCGCGGGCGCAAAAGCCCAAAGGCGGTGACGCGCGACGTGCTCGACCGGCTCATCGCCGTCTCCGACTGGAACCGCCTCACGGACCTGCGCGACAAGGCCCTGCTGCTGACCGCCTTCGCCTCGGGCGGGCGCCGCCGCAGCGAAATCGCCCGCCTGCGCCTCGAGCAGATTGTTCGCGAGCCGCCGGTGCCGCTCGATCCCGCTGATCCGCGCTCGGAGCCCCTGCCCTGCCTGTCGATCGTGCTCGGCCGCACCAAGACAGGACAAGCCGACGAGGACTCCCGCGTGCTGCTGATCGGGCCCCCGGTTACGGCGCTCGAGGCGTGGATCGCCAAAGCGGAGATTTCGAAAGGCGCGGTGTTTCGCGCCATCGACCGTTGGGGAAACCTTCAGGACAGAGCGTTGACCCCGCAGGCCGTCAATCTGATCGTCAAAAAGCGCTGCGCCCGGGCTGGGCTCGATCCGTTCGCCTTCAGCGCCCATGGCCTGCGTTCGGGCTTTCTGACCGAAGCGGCGCGCCGCGGCGTGCCGCTGCCCGAAGCCATGCGCCAGTCGCAGCACCGCTCGGTGCAACAGGCGGCGCGCTATTACAACGATTCCGAGGCGCGGCTTGGCGCCGCGGCGCGGCTGCTGGTGTGACGCAAGCATCCTTGGACCAAGCATCCTTCGACTAGGCATCCTTGGACAATGCTGGCCAAATGCCTATATAGTAGCGGCAAATGGCACTGGAGATCGAGATGATTGCGCCCGAAAAAACCGCCGCAATTGTTGGCGGCCCCAAAATGGTCGGCGTTGAGGTCCGCAGCGGCTTCGATCTCGCGCGCGCGGTGCGACGCGGCCTGCCGGTCGGCGCCGCCCAATACGTGCTGGACAGCGGCAGGCTGACCGCCGCCGAAATGGACAAAGTCGTTCTGCCGCGCAAGACTCTGGCCAATCGCCGCAAGATCGGCGCCCTGACCGCCGAACAGTCGAATCGCCTGATCCGCGCCGCCCGGTTGCTCGCCGGCGCCGAGGAAACCTTCGGCTCGTCGGAAAAGGCCGGCCTTTGGCTGCGCCGCCCGACGCAAGCTTTGGCCGGCGAACGGCCGCTCGATCTGCTCGACACCGAGGAAGGCGCCCGCGAGGTGGAAGTCTTGCTTGGCCGCATCGGTCACGGGATCGCCGCCTGATGCAGGCGTGGCGGCTCTGCCGCGCGCCTTTCGCCGATCTGTCGGGCGAGGGCGCCCGGCTTTATGGCGGTCGCTGGAATTCGCCGGGAAGCGCCATGGTTTACGCCGCGGATGAGCCCGCCCTCGCCGTCTTGGAAGTGCGCGTGCATCTCGATCTGCCGCCCGATCTCATCCCCGACGATTACGTCCTGATCAAACTCGATCTGTCCGGCCTGACGGCGGAAGATCTCGCCGTCTTGCCCGCCGATCCGCGCGCCTTCGGCGATCAATGGCTCGAACAAAGGCGCAGCCCGATCTTACGCGTTCCGTCGTTGATCGTCCCCGACGCCCGTAATCTGCTGCTCAACCCAACCCATCCCCAAGCGGCGGACGCCAAAATCGTCAGCACCAATCCCTTCGCCTTCGATCCGCGGCTCTGGGCGCCGTTGTAAATTGGGCGCATCAGGACAGCAGGAAATCAATCGCGTCGGTCAGGTTTCGGGCGACGAATGTCGGCGGCGGATCGAGTTGTTTCTCCTGGCCGGATCGATATTTTCCGGTCTGAACCAGAACGCCCATCAACCCCGCCGCCATCGCGCCGCCGACATCAGCTTCGACGTCGTCGCCAATCATCGCGACGTCCTCCGCCGCGCAGCCGAGACTGTCGACGGCCAAAGCGAAAAACAACGGCGACGGCTTGCCCAGCACCAGGGCTTTGCGGCTGGAGGCGTATTCCACAGCGGAGACAAAGGCGCCGAGATCGAGGCTCAATTCGCCGTCGCGATCGAGAAAATTACGGTTGTTGGCCAGCGCCAGAAATGCGGCGCCGCGCAGGATT
>NZ_JBKQOU010000207.1:0-4910 GCF_052145335.1 Rhodoblastus sp. | reverse complement strand
CTCGATATTGGCTTCGCCTTGCTCCTGCCATCCGCCTCATTTCGCCCAAATCCCGGACGATGCGACAAGTGTCCACACGCCCTAGCCCTCCCCGGTTCAGCTTGCCGGCCGCCGCGCCCGCTCCATGGTCGAGAGCGCGTAGAAACCGCGCGCGGTGGAGATCAGCCGGCCGCCCTTGATCATTCGGTGTAATTTTACAGAAAGATTACCTTTCGTAATTTCAAAGCCCATTTCACAAAGAAGTTCGAAAACGGCGTCGACATGCATGCCGCCGGTCTCGCCTTCCAGCAATTCGACGATCATCGCCTCGATTTCGCCCGTGCGATCGTTGGACGCCCGCCCGACGACGGAAAGATGGCTGTCGCCGCGCCGCGCCAGGCCCGATCCCTGGGCGTCGCCGGCGGCGACCAGGAACTCCACCGCCATGCGCCGCAAATCGAGCCCCGCGGCGGGATCCTTGGCGGTGAGGCCGGCAATGATGATTTCGATTCTGGCCAGCAGCCGCCGGGCTTCCTCGCGCGCCTCGCGCGCCGCCAATGCCATGAATTCCGCGTTCTGCTCGAAAGTCGCGCTCATCGCTTTTCCTTCTACGCCAGTCCGGCCAATCGGCTAAATTAGAACATAAAGTAAACGGACGGGTTAGTGCGGAAATTTTAGCGCAATCACGAGAAATTTACGAACGAAATCTTTACATTTCAAAACCTGTGCATAACAATATGAATTGTAAATTAACCATCTTGATTGAAAAATTTACACCCCTATCCTGATCACCAAGCAGAAGGAGGACGGACGAATGATCAACAGGCCACGTTTTGACGCCAGATCGCCGGCGGAAGCAGGAGTCAGTTTCATCCAGTCGCTGTTCGCGCCCTTGTTCCGGCCCGCGACGGTTTTGGCGCCGGAAGTCCTGGCGCCGAAAGTCCTGGGGCCCCGCCCCTCCTCGTCCCGCTGCGCCGATCCAGGCGCCGACGCCTGCTGGACAGCATCGCTGCAACGCGGCGATGGCCTTATCCCCTTCCTTGTTTGCATCGACCTGGCGGCTGGCCAACGCTTCGCCATGCGCTTCGAGCCTTTTTCCCGCCCGACCGACGTCGGGCCGCGCCTCCGCTGATCGCGGTCGCCCACAAAGCCGCCCGCGCCCCGCCAGGTAAGAAACGCACAAGTCAGAAAACCGTTGATCTAAATCAATTTTCGTCGGCCGCACAGGTCGCGGTCGGCGCATTCCTCGCGCCAATGCGGCGGAATATTCGCTCAATACTCGAACTTGACGGCCATCTGCGTGTTTCCACGCACAGGAACCTCGACGACAGCCATTGTCGCCGTCAACGTCGCGATATATAAGGGCCGCGCTTCTCGCAGGGGAGAATTGGAATCATGGCCTCGGCCACTCAAACGGAAACCTACCGCCCGTCCGAAGACGAACCGTTCATGAATGAGCGTCAAAGGGATTATTTCAGGCGTAAGCTGTTGAGCTGGAAAGAGGAAATCCTGCAGGAGGCGCGCGAGACCCTCGCCGCGCTGCAGACCGAGAGCGAGAATCACGCCGATATCGCCGATCGCGCCTCTTCGGAAACCGACCGCGCCATCGAACTGCGGGCCCGCGACCGCCAGCGCAAGCTGATTTCCAAGATCGACGCCGCCATCGGCAGGCTCGACGACGGAACCTACGGCTATTGCGAGGAGACCGGCGATCCGATTGCGCTGAAACGGCTCGACGCCCGCCCCATCGCCACCCTGTCGATCGAGGCGCAGGAACGCCACGAGCGCCGCGAAAGAGTCTATCGCGACGATTGATTACGCCACGTAAAATTAAAACATCCAAAAACGCCGCCCCGGCTAACCGGCGCGGCGCATTGTATTTTGAGTCTTTCAGACCGCGGCCTCGCCGCGGTTTTATTTGTTTAAAGGACGGCCGAGCAGTTTAGCCATTTCCTCTTCCAAGGACTCCAGCGGCTCGAAATCGGCGTCGAATGACGGTTCAGGCGCGGGCTCTTGCGGCGTCGCCGGAACAGGTTCGGGCGGCAATACGAGATCGGGCTTCGGCGCGACCGGATGCGGCGGCTCGGCCGGATGGGGCTGCTCGGCCGGGTCGACGGCTGGCGGAGGCGGAGGCGTTTCAACTGCGGGTGGCGGCGGCGTGGTCTGCGGCGGCGTGGGCGGCGCGACGGGAGTGGCGCGACGGGCGATCGGCGGCATCACGAAACGGGGCCGCGGCGGCTGGGCCTCGCCTTTCTGTCCCGAGCCTGCCGGGGTGAAGCCCTGGGGCGGCGTGAAGCGCGGCGGCGGCATCGGGCCAAGCGGCCTGCCCGCTCCGGCGCCGGGACCGACAGCAGGACCAACAGCAGGACCGACAGCAGGACCGACTCTTGGCGGCAAGGGGAAACGCGGCGCCGGGCGTTCCGGCGCGGCAGTCGGCGCCCCCTCCGGCTTCGAAGCCACCGGCGGCGCCGTTTCGGGGGCCGGCGGCGGGGCGGTTTCGGGCGCCGGCTCGGCGCTGCGCGGCGCAGGCGTCGGCGCCGGCCTGTGGGCAAGCTCCGGGCGAGCCTCGGCGATCGCCATCTCGATGGCGGCGGCCACTTCCGGCGCGGGCGCGGGCAAGGGGGCCGGCGGCGGCGCGGGTATCCAGCCGGGCGACGGGGCTTGGACCGGCGTGGCGCCCTGCCCGCCCGCCTGGGCGGCGAGTTCGGTGGAGCGAGGCGCGCGCGCTTCCCGCGGCTCGACGCGAACTATGCCCGATTCGACCAGCACGTCGTTGGGACCGCCGATCATCAGCAGATGCTCGACATTGTCGCGTCGCACCAGCAGCAGTTGCCGCTCGCCGTCCAGATCGAAGGTTTCGACGAAGCCGAGCCGCAATTGCCGCGAACGAGAGCCGCTCGGTATGCGCCGGCGGAGATCGACGGCGATCTCGATGATTTTGAGAATGAGGACAATGGCGACGCCAAAGGCGATGGCGGCCAGAATCCAGGCGAGCATTTTGTTATCTTGTAAAAAAGTCGGCATGGGCGCAGCCCGCCTCCAGTTTCTTGTAACCGTTCAACCCTATCTATAACGCAAGGTGGGGGGCCTTGCGCAAGAAAGGTTAATGTTTGGTTAACGCGCGAACACGCAAAAATGGCGCAGTGATGACATTATCCTTCCAACCAGGCGGCGAATCCTTAAAATCGTTACGTTAGAACGGCACGCGTCGCCGACATTTTGCAAAGGCAGTCGATTGAGCCAGATACCCTCCCATTCCAGTGTCGACCGGTCGGAGCGCGCCGGCAATCCGGGATTGGTGCTGCTGCTCGCCGTCTGTCTGGTGGCTGCGATGGCCGCCTTTTCCTTCCTGCCGCAGGAACAGGCGACGAAGTTCATCCTCGGCCTTCTCGCCTTTCTCGCTTTCATCGGCATTTCCGCGCTTCTCGCCTATGCCGTCGGCTTCTTGCAACTGTCCGGCGCCCAGGCGCGCAACGACGTCACCAAGATCGTCGCCGACACCAGCCCCGACGGCATGATCGTCACCGAGGGCGAGTCGCGCATCGTCTACGCCAACGAAACCTATATGGCCCTGTCCGGCGCCGCCGACGCCTCGGGCCTGCGCACGGTGGACCGGCTGTTTTCCGGCGCGCCGGAAGTCTCCGAGCCGCTTTATCGCCTGGCGCAGGCGGCGCGCGACCACAAGCGCGGCGCCGAGGAATTGCGCCTGACCCCGCCGCTGCTCGGCGAGGGCGCGGTCGGCTGGTATCGTATCCGCGTCCGTCCGATCGATCGAGCCGCCGGCGCCGCCGCCACGTTATGGACCATTTCCGACGTCACCCGCGAGCGCGAGCGGCATGAAAACGTCTTCCAGGAATTGCAGCACGCCATCGATTTTCTCGATCACGCGCCGGCCGGCTTTTTCTCCACCGATCCCAACGGCAACATCTCTTACATGAACGCCACTTTGGCCGACTGGCTGGATTTCGATCTCGCCCAGGTTGGCTCGGGCGGACTCGCCCTGCACGACATCGTCGTCGGCGACGCCGTGGCGCTGCTGTCGTCCGGCATGGGGCCGCCGAGCACGGTGCGCACCGAGCAGATCGATCTCGACCTGCGCCGCCGCGACGGCTTGCGCCTGCCGGTGCGCCTGCTGCATCGCATCGCCTATGGCCATGACGGCGCGCCCGGCGCCTCGCGCACCCTGGCGCTCAACCGCGCCCCCGGCGGCGAACCGGCGGAAGAGGCGCGCGCCGCGGAAGTGCGCTTCGCCCGCTTCTTCAATTCGACGCCGATGGCGATCGCCACCGTCGAGCCCGACGGCGCCATCCTGCGCTCCAACGCCGCCTTCGCCAGGCTCCTGCCCGGCGCGCTGAAGGATATCGGCGGGCGCCGCCTGATCGCCAATGGCGTCGAGGAAACCCATCGCGCCGCCTTGCAGGGCGCCATCGCCGTCGCCGCCAGCGGCGGTGAAGACAATGCGCCAATCGATGCGGCGCTGGCCGGTTCGCAGCGCTCGGCGCGGCTTTTCGTCACCCCCAACGAGGAGGCCGACCAGCGCGGCGCGGTGATTTTCGCACTCGACACCACCGAAGAGCGCAACCGCGAAGAACAATTGCACCAGTCGCAGAAAATGCAGGCGGTCGGCCAACTGGCCGGCGGCGTCGCCCATGACTTCAACAATGTGCTGACCGCGATCATCGGCTATTCCGATCTGCTGCTGGCCAATCACCGCCCCACCGACCCGTCCTTCCAGGACATCATGCAGATCAAGAGGTTGCTTGCTGGTCACGTCTGAAAGTCCCCCGGGAGCCGGTCCGATCGATTTTCGCAGGCAGCGGCCGGGGATTCAAGCGGCATTGCGGCAAGGATGACGAGTGCACGATGGGTTGGCGCGTCCGCTTCGCGGCAGCGCCTTATGCCGCGTCTCCCATACATTCCACCAAGCGGAA
>NZ_JBKQOU010000206.1:0-36312 GCF_052145335.1 Rhodoblastus sp. | reverse complement strand
GACGTTGAATACAGCCGCCTGTCGGTCGCCTTCTCCTGGATCGGTTCCGACGAAGGCGATGAAGTTTCGGGCGAAGGCTACGCTGAATTGCTCGATGATGGCTCGATCGAGATCGAATTTGCCTATCAAAACGGCGACGAAGCCGTCCTTAAAGCCAAGCGCGAGCCTTTTTCAGCAGCCTGTTAGGTTAACCTTAAAATATAGAATCTGTTTAGGCAGTGCTGCCGATATCGTTCATGATCTGGCCCTCCCATTCGCCTGAACCTCACCCGGTCCTCAGTTGGCGAGGGCGATGGCGGGTCGCAGCCGCCATTGGCGGCGTGAAGCCGAGCCCCGGTCGCTCCGCGAGATGGAAGCTTGACCTCGGCGAGAGCGTCGATTTTGTTTTGGAATCGGCTATTCGCCCATAGACGATCAGGCTGCCGGTCTTTATTGGCTTGGACGTAACCAGGAGCGCGCGCAGTTTTTTCGCTGCAGCGGCCATCGTTAATCCGGGGGTTCCAAAAATGGCGTTCATATTCGAAAAGTCCGGACTGTTGGCCAAGGGAACCTTGGTCGGGGCGTCGGTCGCTGTTCTGCTCCTTTCCGGGTGTGGCAAGAAAAATGGCGATCATCCCGTCGGTCAGGTGATCGCCCATGTGGGGCAAGACGAAGTTACCCAGCAGGAACTCGAGAATGAATTCCGGTTGGCCAACGTCCCCGCGGACAAACGCGACGACGCGGTCACCAAACGGGCCCTTCGCGAAATCGTGACCCGCAAGGCCGTCGCGCGCCAGGCCATTGTCGCCAAGATCGATCGCGAGCCCACTATGCAGCTCGATTTGCTGCGCGACAAGGAAGCGATGCTCACGCGCAGCTTGATGCAGCGCAAGCTGCAAAGCCAGGTCGCCGGCGTGGGACAGTCCGATCTGGATCAATATATCACCACCCATCCAACGCAATTCGCCAAGCGCGTCGTTTTCATCACCGATCAGATTGAACTTCCCGCCCAAGCCCTGACGGCGGAGGTCGGAGCGGCGACCAAGGACGCGAAGAGCCTAGCCCAGGTTGAGCAGGCGTTAACCGGTTTGAAAGTCGCCTTCCGGCGCAATTCCGGCGCGCTCGACAGCGCCAGCCTTCCGCCTCAGGTGTTGCAGCAGCTGCAGTCCGAACACGCCGGCGACGTTTTCTTCGTCCGTACAAACGGCGGCGGCGTTTTCTTCAAGATCACAGAAACACAGAGCAAGCCGCTCGCCGGCGCCGACGCCAATGCTTTGGCGCGGCAGATGATCGGCAAGGAGAAAGCCGAGGCGCTGTCGCAGCAGGTCACCGCCGACGCGCTAGGTTCAGCGACTTACGAAGGGGATTACGCCCGGATCATGAAAGAAGCGCCAAAAGACACGCCGGCGAGCGCGCCGGCGAAATAACAGCCGGAAAAGCTGGCTTCCACTCCGGTTGCGTCGCTTCCAGAGCCCTGATCCGAATCGGAGCGGGGCGCAAGTGTTTTTTGTCTTTACGTGAAGCTGCGGCCGCCTCCGGCGTTCAGCTTGCGATATTCGGCGTAGTTCCCGACCTGCCGATGGGGGACGAACTGAATTTTCGCCGGACGCGCCTGGCGAATGGAGAGGAGGGCGGCGGCAGCAGCGCGGTCGAGGCTTTGACGCGCCTCCAAATTCATGTCCCCGGAGAGTAAAGGGCGCGATTTCAGATGAATGAATCTCATTGCAGGGCACAACGTCTGAACTCCTGACGGCCTTGGAAGACCAAGAAATAATACCTACGCATTTCAATTGTCGGTGCGTATTGAATAGCGTATTCGTGCTGAAAATGGTTTAATAAGAAGCATAAAAACGCTTGATCTGCCTTAAATTGATAAATGCAGAGGAGTCGCGCGGGCTTTTTGGTTTGACCCGGCGCCCCCGGGCCCCCGGATCCGTTTGCCTTGCGAGTCTGGCCGGCGGCATTTAGTGTGACCTGGGCTGGGCAACCCGATGGACGCGGCCGCGCTGTTTAGCTATTAGCAAAGATGAATAGATCTTCTCTTGCTGAAAACCTCGGTGACCGCGACAGAAGCAAAACCGGCGATCGGACCAAGCTTTGTCGTCGAAAGATCGCAGATGTGAAACCCGGCGCTGTCAGCGCCGCTCGGGCGAGGAATGATGGCGCTTACAGATCAAAAACACACGCGATCTTCCGTCGGTATCGCCGCTCGGATTTCGGACGCCTGGCTTGATCTGGCCCTGGCAGGCGCCATTGTCGCGGCTTTCATTCCAACCTTGCTCCGTCTCATCGATGGTCCATGGCGCACCGAGCAGGAGGGCCACGGTCCTATCGTCATCGCCGCCGCCGCCTGGCTCGCATGGCAGGCGCGGCAGAATTTTCGGCCGGAAAAGCTCAAGCCGGCCTATATCGCGGGATGGCTGGTCTTGCTGGCGGGGCTGGCGCTTCTGATCGTCATGCGCTCGCAGGACGTGCTGATGCTGGAAGTGGCGGCGCAAATCCCGATCATTTGCGGCGCGGTTCTGATCGCTGCCGGCTGGCAGGGCCTGAAGGCGTATGCCTTTCCAATCGCCTTCCTGTTTTTCGCGATTCCGCCGCCCGGCTGGATGATGGATATTTTCACCGTTCCGATGAAATTGATGGTTTCCGATTGGGCCACCGAACTGCTCTATCAGCTCGATTTCCCCATCGCGCAAAACGGCGTGATGATCATGGTCGGGCCCTATCAGCTGATGGTGAAGGACGCCTGTTCGGGCATGAACTCGATTTTTGCGCTTTCGGCGATCGGCTTTTTCTACGTCCACGAATTCATACGCAATTCGCCGTTCCGCGTTGCCGTCATGCTCGCCGCGATCATTCCGATCACCGTGGCGGCGAATTTCGTCCGGGTGCTGGCCTTGATCCTGATCGCCTATTACTTCGGGGTCGATGCGGTCGACGGCGTATTCCACGACCTTACCGGTTTTCTGCTGTTCGCCGTCGCGCTAGGACTGTTTTTCCTGCTCGACGTCGTATTGATCGGCATGGCCGCCCTGGCAAAAGGCGCGTTGAGGAAATGGCGCCCGCATGCGCCGGCTCAATAGGCTCCGGTTTAACCAATTTCGCGCGCGGCGAGATCGTTCCAGCGGCCGAAGACTTCGGCTAGGTCGTCGGCAAGTGGCCGGAAGGCGTAATCGAATTTTTCCCCTTCGGCGACGCGTTGCGCCGCTTCATTGACCTGCGCGGCGCCGAGACAGAGGCGCAGCGCCTGCATTTCTCCTATCGCCACTGGCTGGCCGAGATGGATGGGCCGCTGGCCATTGCTGCGCTCGCAATCGAGGCGAGTCGTCTTGCGGCGCCGTACAGGTTGCGTCGCCGGATCGCGCAGCGCGCGGTGCAGTTTTTCCGCAGAAATGGCGCGGCCGTGATCGTCAAAAGTCAGGATCGGAAAAATCGTCCGCGCATGGGCGGTCGGCCGCCAGTCGCGGTCGGCGAGCTTCAGTTGCGGCGAGGCGGCAAGGTGGGCGTAGATTTCCTGCGCGAAGCGGGCGGCGATCTGCTCGCGCAGGGCGCCATCGATGGTGAAATAGGCCTCGAGTTCCGCCAGGGCGCATTCCCAGCGCAGTCCGAGGCCGATATTGGCCAAGGTTGAAAATTCGCCGCGCAAGTTTCCACGCAAGGCGGGAGACCAGTCCAAAGCCGCCGAATAGTCCGAAAGCCCTTCCGGCAGAACCATGGAATCCAGTCGCGCCGCCAGGGCCGGCGGCAACAGCAGGGCGCCGGAGGAGGGCGGTCCGCCGGCGAATTTCGATCCGGTCAGCATGACGGCGAAGCCGGCGTCGAGATCGGCGCAGAGCCGTTCACGCGAGCAGCGCAATTGCCCTGCGTCAACAACCACCACCACGTTTTCGGGAAAAGCTGCGGCCATCGCCGCCGCGGCGCGGCGTGAAGGACCCGACTGGCCGGTTTCTGAGCAGTCAAGAACATGCAGCAGGATGTCGCGGCCGCTGGCGACCAGGGCGTTGACCCGTTCGGTGACCATTCGGTCAATCGTTCGGGATTCGAGCGGCGCGCCGTAACGATCCCGCGTTTCGATAAGTTCGACGCGGCGGTCGGAGTCGAATCCCGCTAGCTTGGCGCCGCGCAAAACGTCGGCGGCGAACGGCGCCGATTTGGAGAAATGGCGGCCATCCGCAGCCAGCAGCAGGGTTTCGTCACTTTCTGGCGGCGCGGCGACGAGGGTCGTCGATGGACGGGAGAATACGCTTTGCGCAATGGCGAGCAGGATAAGTTCAGCCTCGGCGATCGAAGCGGAAAGCACGATTTCTCCGCCGGCCGCCGGGGCGAAAAGAGCGAGCAAGCGCTGGCGGATTTCGTCGAACCAGACGGGCAGGGGGCGCGCTCCTTGACCGCGCGTCGCCGCTTCCAGCGCCCGGAGGCCGGCCGCGTGGCCACGGGCCGAGATGGCGGAAGCGGTCGCGGAAGAGGACCAGATTTCTCCGCTGGGCGAACCGGCGGGAACGCCGAAGTGGTTTCGTCCGCTGCGGGGATCGATCGCAAGCCTTTCGTCGCCGCCGCTTGCCAGCAGCGTCGCGAAAAGCGCAAGCCCTGCCCCGGGCGGCGAAGTCGATGGTTGAATCGTCCGCGAGGCGTCCGCCTGCTGAGACAAGGCATTTGAATTCATGTGGTGGCTGAGATCTTTCACTGGGATCCACCGTTTGGCGCGCCCGAATTGATACATTTGTTTAACCGTCCACGGCCTTCCAAATCGTTAATTTTATTTACTGTTTCACGAAACCCGGTGGGCGCGTCGGCGCCGGATTAGCGAAAAAGCGGGCTTAACCCAAGGGAGGCGGCGGCGTTTTCCGGCGCGGTCCCCCCGCAAAAAAATTTCCGCCTGAAGGGTCGGTTTGTCTTCTCCCAATTTTGGGCGGGCGGCGGTTGACGGGCGCAGGATTGGCGCAAAACGCCCCTGGCTCATCGGCGCTGCGGGCGTCTTTCTCGCGGCGCCGCCGCAGTTTGGGCTTGGGCGCCTTGCTTTCGGGCCGTTATTAGGCAAGTCTGGCAGCTCATGTTGACCGCGACCATCGTTCGAATCATCGCATTCTGCGTCCGCCACGCCAGAGTCGTGGCGGCGGCGTTCGTGCTCGCGGGTTTGCTGGCGGGGGCCTTTGCGACTGCCCACTTCAAGATATCATCGGACGTCAATGGCCTGTTGTCCGACAAACTCGCCTGGCGCCAGCGTGAAAAGGCCTTCGAAGGCGCTTTTCACCGCTTCGACCAGATCTATGTTGTGGTCGAGGCGCCAACGCCGGAACTGACCGCGCGGGCGACGGCCGAACTCACCAGCCGGTTGGCCGAGGACAAGACTCACTTTCACGAAGCGGTCAATCTCGCCGGCTCGGCCTTTTTCGCGCGCAATGGTTTTTTATACCTGCCGCTGGAATCGCTGCGCGCCAGCCTCGATGGACTGCAGGAGGGGGCGCCCCTGATCCAGGACCTCGCCTCCGACATGAGCCTGCGCGGTCTGGTCGCGGGTCTCGAGGACGGGCTCATCGGGCTCAATGCGGGGCGGCTCAAACTCGACGGCATGACCGGTCTGTTTGACCAGACTGCGACGACGGTCGAAGGGGCTTTGGCCGGTAGGCCCGCCGCCTTCTCCTGGCGCGTGCTCGCCCAGGGAAAGCCGGCGACGCCCAGTGAATTGCGCGGGCTGATCCAGGTCAGACCGGCGCTCGATTTCCGTCAGGTGCAGCCGGGCCTTGCCGCCACCGAGGCCTTGCGCGCCGTCGCCGCCGAGATCGCGCCGCCCTACCAGGCGCGTGTGCGCCTCACCGGGCCGGTGGCGATGGCCGACGAAGAATTCGGCACCATCAAGGAAAACGCCGCACGCAACGGAATTATCACCGCCGCCATTGTCTTGCTGATCCTCTGGCGCGCCCTGCGTTCCTGGCGCCTCATCGGCGCCGTCACGCTCAATATCATCGTCGGACTGGCGATCACGGCGGCTGTCGGCCTGGCGATGGTCGGCGCCTTCAACCTCATTTCCGTTTATTTCGCTGTGCTGTTCGTCGGCATAGGCATTGATTTCGGCATTCAGTATGCGGTGCGAACCCGCGCCGAAAGGCATGAAATCGATAATGTCGCCGAGGCGGTGAGGCGCGCCGGCCTGCATGTCGGCGCGCCGCTGACACTGGCGGGCCTCGCCACCGCCGCCGGCTTTCTTTCCTTCCTGCCGACCGATTACAAGGGTGTGTCGGAACTGGGCCTGATCGCCGGCGTCGGCATGCTCATCGCCTTCGCGGTCACCGTCACCTTCCTGCCGGCGCTGATCGTGCTGTTCGGCGCCCCCGGCGAACCGGAGCCGCTCGGCTATGCGGCGCTGGCGCCAGTCGACGCCTGGATGGCGCGTCATCGCAAGGCGATCCTGCTGACCACCGCGATTGCCGTGGTCGCCGGCCTGCCCTTGTTCTGGAAGCTGAAATTCGATTTCAATCCGATCAACCTGCGCGACCAGCACACCGAGGCGGTGGCGACCTATCTCGAACTGGCGCGCGATCCGCAGAATGACGTCAATTCCATCGAGATTCTGGCGCCGTCGCTGGCGGAGGCGGACCGGAAAGCCGCCGTCGTCGCGAAACTGCCGGAAGTGGCGCGGGCGCGCACCTTGTCGAGTTTCATTCCCGACGATCAGGAAGAAAAACTGAAGCTGATCGCCAAGGCCGCAAAGGTTTTGGACAAGGCGCTTACCCCGGTCGAGACCGATACGCCGCCGACCGACGCCGAAAGCGTAGAGGCGCTCAGGGAGGCGGCGGAGCGGCTGAACGAGGTCGCCGCCGATCCGCATAACCAGGACCAGAAGGCGGGCGTCGCGGCGGCAAAACGCCTCGCGTCGGCGCTCGACGCGCTTTCGCGCGCCGATCCCGCTCAACGGGAGAGCGCCGGCCGGGTCATGCTCCAGCCGTTGGCTTTCGACCTCGACGGCCTTCGCGCCGCAATGCAGGCCGAAAGGGTGACTTTGGCCTCATTGCCTCCAGAACTGAAGCGCGACTGGATCGCAGCCGACGGCGGCGCGCGCGTGTCCATCGCCCCCAGCGATCCTTCCGGCGATAACGAGACTTTGCGGCGATTCGCCAAGGCCGTGCTGAAGGTCGAACCCGACGCGACCGAAGGGCCGGTGTCGATTCTGGAGGCGGGAAACACGATTGTGCGGGCTTTCTTCGAAGCCGGGGCTTGGGCTCTGGCGTCGATCGCGCTTTTGCTCTGGCTGGTGCTGCGGCGGATCAGCGACGTCGCCCTGACGCTGGTCCCGCTGCTCCTGGCGGGAGTGGTGACCCTGGAAATCACGGTATTGATCGGCATGCCGTTGAATTTCGCCAATATCATCGCCTTGCCGCTGTTGCTTGGCGTCGGCGTCGCCTTCAAGATCTATTATATCATGGCCTGGCGCTCAGGGCAGACCGACCTTTTGCAAACCAGCCTGACCCGTGCGGTGATGTTTTCCGCTGCGACGACGGCCACGGCTTTTGGCAGCCTCTGGTTTTCAAGCCATCCCGGGACGTCGAGCATGGGCAAGCTGCTGGCTCTGTCGCTGGTCTGCACTCTGGCCGCCGCCGTGCTGTTCCAGCCGATCCTGATGGGGAAACCGCGCGAGATTGTCCCTGAAGAGGACAATTAACCGCAAGAAGAGTGGGGAGACTGGGATGAAAATCGGTCTATTTCTGCTGCTGCTGTTGAGCGTCGCCTCGCCGGCTTCCGCGGCGTCGGGCACGTCGGAACAGCAGGAAGCCTGCCGGCCGGATGTCCGTCATTTCTGCCATCAGGTCCGTCCCGACGCCGGCGACGGCGCCTTTCTCACTTGTCTTCAGGCTAATCGCGCCCGATTGTCGGCAAGATGCCGCAATGTGCTGGAAAGTAACGGCGTGTAGTTTTATTGGCGTTTTCGCGCCGAGCTCTCCTTGCAAGGCGGGTGTTTGGATTTTCGCACGGCGCAGCGGAAAAATGCGAAATGTTTGTTTTTCAAAGCGTCGTTCCTGTCCAATCCGATCGGAATGAGCACTGGCCGATCGAAAGATCGACGAGGAGGGTGACGATGGGCTTGTTTTCCAGTTTCGCGCCAGCATCGAAATTTTCGCGCATCGGCCTGCTCGCCGCGGCTTCGGCGCTGTCGGCAGGCGGCTTTTTTGTTTGCGGCGGCTTGGCCTTCGCGCAATCGCTGGCCGGACCCAGCGTCGTCGGCTTCTGGCAATCGACTTTCGACGACGGCAATCCCAGCGGCTGGTTCTATTTCACCGAGATCAACGGCGTCGCGGAAGGCCGATTGGTCAAGATGTTCAAGAAAGCTGGCGAAACCCAGACGGTCGAAACCTGCGTCCATTGTCCCGGGGCGATGAAAGGCGCGCCAATGCTCGGCCTCGCCATCGTCACCGGAATGACGCGCCACGGCGCCAAATACGAGGACGGCCACGTTCTCGATCCGCGCGACGGCTCTGTATATAATGCGCAACTGGAAGTCAGCCCCGACGGACAGAAATTATTCTTGCGCGGCTATATCGGCACGCCCATTCTCGGACAGACGCAGACCTGGACAAGGCTGCCGGACGACGCCATTCCGGCGGCGGCCCTTCCGCCCGACCCGATGGCGTCAGCCGCAAAAAAACCCGCTGCGCCGGCAAAGACCCCGGCCAAAACGCTTTGAAACAGCAGGCTTAGCGCTCAGTCGAAACCGATTCCGCCTGGAGGGACAGCCGGATCAGTTCCGACAGGCTTTGCGCCTGAACCTTGGCCATCAGATTGGCGCGGTGTGTTTCGACGGTGCGCACGCTGATGCCCAATTCAAAGGCGATGGTCTTGTTGAGCTTGCCATTCAGCAGGCCGGTCAGAACGTCCTTTTCGCGCGCTGTCAGGCTGCTGAGCTTGTCTTGCGCCGCCAAGGCTTCCGCGTCTCCGGCGCGCCATTCGCCCCGTCGCGCCAAAGCCCCGCGCACGGTGGAGACCATCAATTCGTCGTCGAACGGCTTTTCGATGAAATCGACCGCGCCGAGCTTCATGGCCTTGACTGCCTGCGGCACGTCGGCGAAGGCGGTCATGATGATGGTCGGCAGCAAGATTCGCCGGTTTTTCAATTCCGCGAGCAATTCGAGTCCGCTCATTCCCGGCATGCGGATGTCGCTGATGACGCAGCCGGCGGGTGCGGAATTTTGGTCGAGGAAATCCTGGGCCGAGGCATAGCTTTCCGTGCTGAAGCCAGCGCTACGCAGCAACAGCGCCAAGGATTCCCGCACGGCGGGATGATCTTCAATGATATGAACTATCTGACGCGTAGGCATGGAAATTCTCATTCATTGCAATGGGCGCCAAAAAACGCGCCGCCCCCCGGCTTGCACCCGTCGCAAATCGATTGAAACACGAAAGACTCAATACTTTTCGGCGCGGTTTTTTTGATGCCGATTTTAACATTTCCACACAAAAATCACGGAAGGGAAAAGCAGGCTTTTGGCGATTCCCGAGCTGGAAAAAGACACTTTACAACATTTTTTCCAGAGCGTCGTGGTATTAGCAGCATAGGCGCGGCGCGAGATGACACCGCCTGATACGCCAACGAGTTTTTTCGCCCGACCGCCGGGCGAGGCGCGTCCGGACACGAGAAGGAGGGATCCTTTGAGCGGCGAAAATCCAGCACTACGGCTGAAGGCGCTGTCGCGCGACCTCGCCTGGCGCCTTTTTGCCGCCATGGCGGTAGTGTCCTTGCGCTGGCGGATCGGCGCGGCCGTCTTGACGATGGCGGCAGGTTTCATTGTTCGCTATGCGTTTATCAATGTTTTTGGCGATCACCCCACCTATTTCACCTTTTATCCGGCTGTTATGGTCGCCGCCTGGTTGTTTGGAACCCGTACAGGCTTCGCGGCGGCGGCTGTCGCGGTCGTCCTCGTCAATGCGCCGTTAGGCGCGGCGGCCGTCGCTTCTCTCGAAACGACCGAAAATTATCTGGTCGTCGACGTTTTTCTCCTCAACTGCGCCGCCCTGATTTTCCTGGCGAGGCTGATGCAACGTCTTTCGGGGGCGCGGCGCGAAAGCGAGGAACTGGCACGGCTCAACGCCGAACAACTCGGACATTTCATCGAACAGGCGCCGGCGGCCATGGCCATGTTCGACCGCGACATGTTCTATCTCGCGGCCAGCGCCCGCTGGCGCGCCGACTTCGGCTTATCGCGCGACATAGTCGGCAAGTCGCATTACGATGTCTTTCCGGACCTTGGCGAGGAATTGCGGAAAAAGTTCCGTCGCGCCCTGGCAGGCGAATCCTTGAGTTGCCAGGCCGACCGCTACGTGGGCGGCGACGGCTCGGAGCGATGGCTGCGCTGGGAAATTTCTCCCTGGCGCCTGCCGCATGACCGGATCGGCGGCGTTGTTATTTTCTCGGAGGATATTACTGAGCGTCTGCTCATCGAAGAGCAGATGCGCGAAAATGAACATCGCCGCGACGCCATCGTCGACGCGGCGATGGAGGCGATCGTCGCGATCGACAGCAAGGGCATTATCCAGTCGGCCAATCCGGCAACGCGGGAAATGTTCGGTTACGAAAAATCCGAATTGCTGGACCGCAACGTCAGAATGCTGATGCCGAACCACTATCGCGCCGAACACGACCGCTATATCGCCGATTATCTCGATGGCGGCAAAAAGAAGGTTATCGGCCAGCGGCGCAAGCTTGAGGGAAGACGCAAGGACGGCTCAATATTGCCGTTGGAACTGACGGTTTGCGAAACGACGTTCAAACAGGAGATCATGTTCGTTGGCTTCCTGCGCGATCTCAGTCCTATCGAGGAGGAAAAGCGGCGCGTCACCGCGTTGCGCGACGATCTGGTTCATGTCAGCCGCCTGAACGACATGGGCGAGGTGGTCGCCAGCCTGGCTCATGAAGTTGGGCAACCGGTCTCCGCGATCCTCAATTTCGCCGCGGCGCATCGCCGCGCCAAGGCTTTGAGCGGCGAAGCGCCGGAGCCGGACCTGATCGCCAAGATCGAGGCGCAGGCTCGCCGCGCCGCCGAAATATTGAAACGCCTTCGTGGCTTCATCGAAAAGCGTCCGCCCGAACGCCGATTGGCGGGGATCCGCGAATTGATCGAAGATGCGATCAGCCTTACCGTGCTGCGCTCGCGCGCTCATATCGTTTATCTGCCGGCCGCCAATGACGGCGAAATTCGCGTCTGCGCCGACCGCGTCCAGATCGGCCAGGTGCTGGTGAATCTGTTGCGCAACGCCGACGACGCCTTGGCCGACACGGCCGAACCGGAAATCCGGGTCGAGACATACTGCGACGCGTCGGGCATGGTGCACATCGCCATCGCCGACAATGGCGGCGGCGTCGATGAGGAAGCGTTGGGACAGATTTTTTCGCCGTTCTTCAGCACCAAGAAATATGGCATGGGCGTCGGGCTTTCGATCAGCAAATCGATCGTGGAAAGCCACGGGGGCGTCATTTCTTATCGCGCCAATGAGCCGTACGGTTCGATTTTCGAATTCACCTTGCCGGTTTTCCACGGCGATGAATCCCTCTCATAAGCTCAGGCGTCGCATTCACTCCTGGCCAAATCCCTGCGAGCTTTGGCTTCAATCTCCCGCTGCCGAACGCTTTGCGGCGAAGCTCTTCATCAGGGTGATGACCTCCTCGTCCTCGAGTTGGTGGAAATCGCGATAGAATTCCCCGATGCCGAAAAACGTTTCGGGCGTCAGCAGGGCGATGGTTTCATCGACCAGACCGCCGAGCCGAACGGCGGCTTCGCGCGCGGCGACGGGAACGGCGAGGATAATTTTTTGCGGTCCACGCCGTTTCAGCGCATGGATCGCCGCCTCCATGCTGGCTCCGGTGGCTATGCCGTCATCGACCAGGATCGCGCTGCGTCCCTGCGCTGAAATCGGCGGGGCGGCGCCGAGATAAAGGTCCCGGCGCCGCTCGATCTCGGCGAACTGCCTGCTGGCCAGCCGTTCAATTTCGGCGCGCCCGACGCCATAGGCGGCGACAATGTCATGGTTGAGCACGATCTCTGGCTGGTCGCCGTCGACCGCGGCGCCCAGAGCCAGTTCGGGCTGGCGCGGCGCGCCGATTTTACGCGACAGAATTAGATCGAGCGGCGCGTCGAGCGCGCGAGCGATTTCCGCGGCGACGGCCGCGCCGCCGCGCGGCAAAGCAAAGACCAGCGGTCTGGACGGGGCGCGACGCAGTAGCGCGGAGGCGAGCAGGCGCCCTGCCGCTTCGCGGCTGTCGAAGACGATGTTGCGCGCCTGCAAATGGGCTTCGAACCAACCCATGGCGTCAGTGAGCGCCGCCTCCAGCGCGCCCGCTTCCTCGAATAGATGGCTCGCGCCGGGAATGACGGTCAATTTGGAGGGGCACCGCAACTGCCTTCGCGCGGCGCGGTTGAGGGCAAGAACCTGCCCATCGTCTCCGCCGACGATGAGAAGCGTGGGCGCGCGCACGGCGTCCAGCCAGGGTTCGGCGAGGTCCGGCCTTCCTCCGCGCGAAACCACTGCGCCGACGATGTTTTTCCGGGTGGCGGCGGCGCTTAGGGCGGCCGCCGCTCCAGTGCTGGCGCCGAACAGGCCGAGCGGCAAGGCGAAAGTCCGGTCGTCTTTTTGCGTCCAGTCGATGGCCTCGACCACGCGCGAGCCCAGGAGCCCGATGTCGAAGACGTTGTGGCGGTCCTCGGCCTCGTTTTCATGCAGCAGATCGAAAAGCAAAGTCGCAAAAGCGCCGCGCTGGAAAGCCTCGGCGACGAATTGGTTGCGTGGGCTGAACCGGCTCGACCCCGATCCGTGGGCGAACAGGATCAGGCCGCGCGGATCAGGCGGCAAGCAGAGCTGGCCCGGCAAACGATGCGGGCCGATCGCGACATCGAATGGCGACATTTCCGGCCTCCTGGAGCTCCCCGCGCTTTGTTTTATCGAACAAACGGCCTAGACTTTTCTGCGTTGCTCTGATGGCGCGCCATATTCGCGCCATGGCCGGCGGTGGAGCAAGAGTCGGAAAATACTCTCAGTTCGGCGAAGTCGTTTTCGGCAGCAGCGGCGCCGCCGCATCCGAACGGTGGATCAATCCAAGCGCGTCGGGGGCCAGCGTCGCGTCGTCCCAGCCGCCGGAAAGGCTGAAGCCCAGTTGCTGCGGCTTGGCGTCCGGATCGCCCGCTTGCCGGCTGGCGGTGGCGTGCAGGTCCACCGTGCGTTCGGCGATATTCGCCCGGCCGGAAAAATAGGCGGTCATGCGTTCGTCGCGCGCGACTCCTTCCTCGATGTCGGCCTGACCCTGCAAAATGCTGAATTTCGCGGCGAGCAGATCGAAACCCGTGCGCCCAGAGCGCAATTCGACCCCAGCGGTCAGCGGCCGGCGCTCCATTCGGCGGAAGGCGAGGCCGAGGTCCAGCCCAAAGATTTCGCCGTTCTCCACAGAGAAATCGCCGCGCGCGTCGAGACGGCTCGCCCATTCGTAGTAGGATTCGCCGCCGGTTTCGAAACTGATGCTTCCGCGCCCTACACCGGTCAGAGACTGGCGCTTGAAGCCGTCCCACAGCAGGGCGGCGACGTCGATTTTTTCCGCGAAAGCGGAACCGCGAATATCGAGGCCATCGGCGTTTTCGGCGATGATGGCGCGCGCGCGGACCTGACCGGAATAGGCGGTGGCTTGCGCCAGCGAAAGGTCGAGGCGGCCATTTTTCAATATGGCCGACAGAGCGGCGTCGTCCAGCTGAAAATCCCCGAGGCGGGCGTGGCTGGCCGAAAGGCGCAGATCGAGATCGGCGGCGCCGAGATGCGAGGGCTGGAAGATTTCATGGCTCCACTGGCCGCCGGCGTTGGTTCCCGGCAGTTCCTCGATCAGCGGCTCCAGATTGAGTGAAGAGCCGGCGAGGGTGGCGGCGATCAGCGGACGCTGCCCATCGAGCCGGATCGAGGCGGCCCCGTCCAGCGCATTGCCGTCGATCAGGACGCTGATGGCCGGAAAGGAGAGATGGTCAGGGTCGAGCGCGGCATCGCCCTTGATCGATGCGGCGCCGAAGCGCCCCGGCAGCGGCATGGTCAGGCCAAGCCATTGCGAAGCCTGTCGCAGCGATGGCGCCGAGGCGGAGATCCGGCCCTTGAAATGCGGGCGCGGCGACAAGGCCATATCGCCGTTGAGGTCGATCTGGAAAGCGTCGGCGTCGATGCGCAGTGTGATCTGGCTTTCCTCGCCATGCGGCAGACCGTCGGGTTGGGCCGCCCACAGCGCGAAACGCGTCGGAGGACGATCCTCGCCGAAGGGCGCAAGCTGGCAATGTCCAATCAGGGAAAGGGGTGCGCTGGCGCGGCTCCAGTCGAGGCTCGCCTCGAGGCTTTGCGCGACGAGTTCCGGCTTTTCCGTACCGGGCCGACGGAGGAACATTTTGCCGTCGGTGACCTGCACCTCGCCCAGGTCTCTTTCCGGCGCGCCGCCATCGGGCCTTGTCAAGCCGCCATCGGGCAGGAAGGCATGGGTTGGGTCGATGGTGAAAACAGCGTCGGCGAGGATGGCGCGCGCCAGTTCCAGCCGGCCGGTCAACAGGCCGGCCAGGCCAAGATCTACGCGCAGGCTCGAAGTCGAAAGCTGGAGCGCCCCGCCGCTCTGTTCGAGTTCGGCGTCGTAGATGCGGATATGGGGACGCGGCAGCACCGCGAAAACCGAGCGCCCGTGCGACACCAGCCGCATGCCGGAGGCGGCCTTGATCTGGGTTTCGATGGCGAGGATCTGTGCGCTCTGCGACACGGTCCAAGGCGCGGCCGCCAAGGCCACCACGAGCGCGACGATAGCGGCCAAAGCCCATTTTATGTTGAATTTCATCCCGGCAGGATAAACTCATGGACCGTCGCCGCAAACAGCAAAAGCGATTTTTTAAGTGTTTTCGAGCGAAGCGGACGCCGGGCTGTGTCAAGAAAGCGCGTAACAACAAGGAATTGGAGGCAAGATCCGACTCGATCGCCGAATCTTGGTCTTGACGGATTGCGCTTACGAGACACTGGCGTGCCGCACGGTTTCTGCCTCGACAATCGCCATGAATTTTTTCTGGAAAATCTCGCGCGAAAATCGCTGCGCGTTAGCGCGGCAGTTTTCCGGGCTGAAGCGGGACGCATCGCGTTCGAAATTCTCCACCGCCTCGACAATCGCCTCCTCGCTCTGCCGGACAAAAAACAGGCCGGTAGGCTTCTCGTTTTCCGGCCCCATCACGGTCTCCAGCGAACCGCCGCGGCCGAAGGCGATCACTGGCGCGCCGCAAGCCTGCGCCTCGACCGGCATGATGCCGAAATCCTCTTCCGCCGCGAAGACGAAGGCCCGCGCCCGGCGCATCTTTTCGCGCAAGACCGAGTCGTCCTGATAGCCCAGAATTTCGATATTGGAGGTCGCCAGCCGTCGCACCAGCGCCATTTCCGGACCGTCCCCGATCACCACCAGTTTGCGGTGGGGCATGCGGGCGAAGGCGGCGACGATCAGCGCCATGCGCTTGTAGGGCGTCATGCGCGAGGCGGCGAGATAGAAATCCTCTCTCGCTGCGCTGAAGGGGAGGTTGGCCAGGTCGACTGGCGGATGAACCACATCGGCCTCGCGGCGGTAAACCTTGGCGATGCGCCGCGCGATATAGGCCGAATTGGCGATTAGCCGCTCAGGGCCATTGGCCGTGCGCATGTCCCAGATCCGAAGATAATGCAGGAGAAAGCGCGCCAGCACCGAGCGGAAGCCGCGGGAAAGACCTGATTCCACGAGATAAGTGTGCTGCAGGTCCCAGGCGTAGCGCATTGGCGAATGGATATAGGAAATGTGCACCTGGTCGGGGCCGGTGATGACTCCCTTGGCGACCGCATGTGACGAGGAAATGATAAGGTCGTAGCCTGACAGGTCGAACTGTTCGATGGCGAAGGGCATCAGCGGCATGAACAAGCGGTGATGCGTCTTGGCGCCCCACAGGTTTTGCAGAAAGCTCGTGGTTAGTTTTCGCCCATGCAAAATTTCGTCCTGGCCGGGCGGCAGGGCGCAGATCAGGGTGAAAAGGTCGGCTTGCGGAAAAAGGCGGAGAATCTCCTCGGCGACTTTTTCGGAGCCCGCGCGCGTCACCAGCCATTCGTGGACGATTGCGACCTTCATTCCCCAACCGCGCTAGAGCTTCGCTCCAGCGTTTTCTTCACGCGAACCGATGTTCACTTCGCTTGAAAACGCTTTGAAAGGCGGCGGCCAGAATAGTTTTTCCGCGTTAATTAACGGTAGCGCTGAAAAAGCCCAGCGAAACCAGCTATAGCGGCCAGCAGCCAGCCCGCGATCATGGTTATGCCGCCGGTCGGCGCGGCCATCGGAAACAGCCGTGTCGCGCGGAGGGTGAACAGCGCGACATCGGCGGAAAAAAGCCCCGCGCCCAATGCGATCGCCAGCGCCGAAGCCAGCCAAAGGCGGTTGACAGGGGTGGAATCCTTCGCCCGCGCCGTAAGGGCGAGCACCGCGGCGGCGTGGACCAGCAGGATCATGGCTACACTGGCCAGACGCGCGCCCCCAGGCATATGAGCCGCGGCCGCCGCAGCCGCGACGCCGCTGGCGCCCATCAGGCCGGCGAGTGCGGCCAAAGCGTCGATGGTTTTCTGCATGATGGGGGCCTTATCGATCCGCAAAGTTTTTCCGCGCAATAATGTCCAGTCAAAGCTTCTGGCGCGGCGGACATTCATGAGCGAAGCGGGCAACAAGATCAATATCGTCCTTGCGGTCGATCACGCTTCGGTCACCGGCGGCCAGGCGAAAGTGGCGCTGGAAAGCGCGCTCGGGCTGCAACGCGCCGGTTTCTCGCCGATCGTCTTCGCCGCGGCCGCGCCGGTCGATCCGCGTCTGGCGCGGGCGGGGATCGAAGTGGTCTGTCTCGATCAACCGGACCTGCTCGGCAATAGTTCGAAAGCCGCAGCCGCGTTGCAGGGAACATGGAATTTTTACGCCGCCGAACAAATGCGGATTCTGCTGGCGCGACTGCCGCGCGAAAACACCATCGTCCATGTCCACGGTTGGGCCAAGGCCCTTTCCGCCTCCATCGCTTCGCCGATCCGCCGCTCGGGCCTGCCCGCGGTCTACACGATGCACGAATATTTCCTGTTTTGCCCCAATGGCGGGTTTTACAACTATCCGAGAAACCATGTCTGCCGGCTGACGCCCCTGTCGCCGGCCTGTTGGGCGACCAACTGCGATTCGCGCAATTATCAGCGCAAGATCTGGCGCGGCCTCCGCCAGACGGTGATGGAGCGCGTCGCCCGTCTGCCGCAGATCTTCGGCGATTTCATCCTGATCTCGCGATTTCAGGCCGGCGTCGTCGCTGGACGCCTGCCGCCGGGGGCCCGAATCCACGCCGTTTCCAACCCCATAGACTGCGAAAATCTAGGGCGGAAAACCAATCCGGCTTCGGGCGATTTCCTGTTCGTCGGCCGGATGTCGCCGGAAAAAGGCCTGTTCCTATTCGCGCAGGCCGCGCGAAAAACCGGGATCGTGCCGGTTTTCGCTGGCGACGGGCCGGCGGCCGAGGAGATTGCAGCGCTCTATCCCGAAGCGCGGCTGCTGGGCTGGAAATCGCCCGCCGAGGTCAAGGCCCTCCTGCGCGCCGCGCGCGCCCTGGTTTTTCCCTCACTGTGGTTCGAGGGCCAGCCCCTGACGGTATTGGAGGCCAAGGCGATGGGAACACCTGTCATTGTCTCCGACGGCTGCGCCGGACGCGAGGAGATGCAGGACGGCGTTTCCGGCCTGTGGTTCCAAAGCGCCGATGCGAATTCGCTGGCGCGGGCGCTGGAAAAGGCCAGGGACGACGCGCTGGTTACGCGAATGTCCCATGCCGCCTATGATGAATTCTGGAGCGATCCGCCGACGCTTGCGCGCCATGTCGAGCGGCTGGGCCCGATCTATCATGAGTTATTGGCGCGGCGCCGCCCGGCTGCCTGAGCTTATTTGGAATTGCTGCCGCCGCCGGGATGGCTCATCTGGCTGCGGGGCGGAGCCTCGCGCGAAACCGCCGCCTGAGACGGCTGCCGCCGATGCCGTTTTTTCGCCAGGACGTCGGTCGCGGAGGCCAAATCGACTAGTAGAGCCAGCGCGGCGGCGAGAAGGAAAAACTTGCGCATCGCGCTGGCTCCAGTTCAATGTTCGGCCGTCTCGCATCGACGGGTCGGCTGATCCTCAACGGCGCCAAGGGCTGTTCGTTCCGCCAGAAATCAGCGTCACCGCGGTGTCAGAAAGCCCAGCCTTCGCAGCAGCAGGGGCATGGTCAGCCCCTGCGCCACCACCGAGAACACCACGACGGCGAAGGCGGCGACCAGGATTTCGTCGTGATATGGGAAGGTCAGAGGCAGCGAAAGCGCCAGAGCCAGGGCCAGCGCGCCTCGCAATCCGCCCCACCATAGCACGTGCTGCTCGGGCATCGGAATCGCCACGTCCGACGAACGGAATATTAGGCAGAGAGGATAGACCGCGAGCGCGCGACCGGCGAGCACCAGGGCGATGGCGACGAGAACGGCTTCGGCGCCGATGCCCTCGAATGGAATGGCGGCGACCCTCAGGCCGATCAGCAGAAAAATCAGCGAATTGGCGATGAAGGCGGCGAAATCCCATAAAGCGATCGCATAAGTGCGACCTTCCGAGGATAGGCTGTTGTCCACTTCGTGGCGAAGCACGCCGAGATTCCCCATCAGCAGGCCGGCCGTGACGGTGGCGAGAACGCCCGACGAATGGAAGCTTTCCGCGAGCAGGAACGAGCCATAGGCCGCTACGGCGGTCAAGGCGGTTTCCACCAGATGATCTTCGGTCCGTCCGGCGATCAGGATGGCGAGGCCGCCGCAGGCAAGCCCCACCACGATGCCGCCGCCGACCATCGAGCTGACGATTTCCGCCGTCTTCGCCGGAGAAAATTGCGAACCGTCGGTCGCCGTCACCCAGGTCAACGCCAGCGCGAACAACACCGCCGCGGCGGCGTCATTGAACAGGCTTTCGCTCTCGACAAGCAGTTTCAGGCGGCCCTCGATGCCGGTATCCTTGAACATGGCAAGGACCGCTATGGGATCGGTCGCGGCGATCAGTGCGCCGAACACCGCCGCCGGGCCCGCCGGCCAGCCCAGGAACTTGATCATTCCGAAAGCCACGACAGCCGCCGAGATGAGCACGCCGAGCGAGGCGAGCACGAGCACCGGCAGCATGTCCCGCTTGAGTTCGCTCCACTGAATGTTGAGTGCGGCCTCAAACAGCAGCGGCGGCAGAATAATATCGAAAATAAAGTCATGCGTCAGCATGGCGCCGGTTTCGACGCCGGTCAGGGCCAGGATGACGCCGGTGAAAACCAGTCCGACCGTATAGGGGAGGCGAATGCGCCGCGCCAGGATCGCAACGATGATGCCCACGCAAAGATAGCCGACAGTATGGGCAAGAATATCGTCCATTTTGGAAAACCTTGATCCGGTCGGGGCGAATGGGCGACGTTACAGCATGAGTTGCGCGCCAATTCAGCCCGGCTGGATGTTTTTGTAAAAGCGCCCGTCCTTCATGATGACGAGCAGATTTTTTTCCGGCGCGGCGAGAAGGTGGATTTGCGTCAGCGGGTCGCCGTCGACCAGCAGCAGGTCGGCATAAGCGCCGGCTTCAATCACGCCCAAGGGCGCGGAATAGGGCGTTCGCGGCCCGGACATCCGGAGCAGTTCGGCGTTGACGCTCGTCGCCATCCGCAAAACATCGACGGGTTCATGCCAGCGGGTCATTTTCGCCAATTGCGCGCCCTGCCGGTCGGAAAGCCTGCGATCGAACAATATGTCCGTGCCCCAGGCGGTCTTGATCCGGTGTTTTTTCGCCAGTTCGTAAGTCGCGTCCGTGCCGCGGGTCACCATCAACAGCTTTTCGCGCTGGGCCGATCCCTCGGGAAAGGGAACCGCGTCCTCGTCGTCGAGGAAAGGTTGGATGCTGAGCCAGACGCCCTGTTCGCTCAGGGTTTGCGCGACTTCCTCGTCCATCAGATGGCCGTGTTCGACGCAACGCACGCCGGCGCGGATCGCAACCATGATGGCGCGCGGCGTGTAGGCGTGGACGGTGGCATAGGTTCCCCAGTTTTCGGCGGCCTCGACGGCGGCGCGGAACTCCGCTTCCGTGAATTGGCTGACGTCTATGGGATCGTAACTGGACACGACGCCGCCGCCGGCCGCGAGTTTTAGCTGGCTGGCGCCAAGCATCAATTGTTCGCGGGCGCGACGCAATACTTCCGCGACACCGTCGGCGACGGCGCCGACTCCGAAAACCTCGGCATGGCTGAGCGGGGCGCCGCGCGCGGCGGGAATTTCATAAGGCTGGCGGAAATCACCGTGGCCGGCGGTCTGCGAAATCATCGCGCCGGAAGGCCAGATGCGCGGGCCGGGAACGAGTCCGGAATCAATCGCCCTTTTGAGGCCGAAACAGGGGCCGGCCATGTCACGGATGCTGGTGAAGCCGCGCATGAGAACGCGCGACGCTTCCGCCGCCGCCGCCAGATTGATATAACCGATATCGGCTGTCAGCAGCTCATTCAGCGGCAACGACGCCAGCATGACATGGTAATGCGCGTCGATCATTCCGGGCATCAGCACGCGGCGGCCGCAATCCACAGCGACGATATACTCGGCGAGCGGCTTTTCCATCGGCTCGACCGAAGAGATTTTCTGGCCCTCGACGACCACCCGAAATCCGTCGCGCAAGATATTGGATTTGCCGTCGAACAGCCGCAGGTTCTCGAAGGCGATGGGGCCGGCCGGGGCCGTTGCTGTCAATGCGCCCGCGCCGTAGAGCGAAGCCGGAGCCGAAGGCGTCGCGAAGGCGGTTTTTGTTGGCTTGCGTCCAGCCGCCATGCGCGAGAAAAAACGCGTCATTTCCGGGCTGTGGCAGCGGCAGCCGAACGAAGGCGCCAAGGGCGATGTATTCAGGCCGGGAGAGAAATCCGTCGCGGTGCATTCGAACATGGGGCGCCTCCAGAATGTCCGAAACGCTTGGCGAGCTCCAGCGTTGCAGGCCGCGAGGAATATTGCAATGGCGGCGACGGCCAATCAGGCGGTTTGACCCTGCGAAAGCCAGCGCCGGCGCGCTCCCTCTATGCCCCAGACGGCGCCGAGCGAGACGTAGAACATGCGCCAATGATCGAGATCGATCTGCAAGCCCTGCAGAAAGAACGCGAAAGTGGCGGCGAAAAGCACCTGCGCGGGCCTTGTCCAGGGATGTCGGGTCAGCGACTGGCGAAAGCCGACGAAAATAGTAGTCAGGGTCAGCATGATGAAGCTGAAGCCGCCGAGCCAGCCGTTGGAGGCGAAGGCGTTGATGTAGGAATTATGCGGCTCCAGGCCGAAGACCAGTCGAAAGCGCAGGGGGCCGAAGCCGAGTGGGCGCTCCAGCAGCATGGGCAGCGAGCGGATCTGGTTGCCGAAACGTCCGTTGGGTCCTTCGTCGTAATCCTGGGTGACGGCGGCGCGCTGGAAGAAAAACTCGCGCACGCTTTCCACCGAAAGGGCCGCCGACAGGCCGACCGCGAGCAGCAGTAGCACGCCGGCGGCGCCCGACGCGATGCGCAGCCGCATCCGGCCCGAATCCGCCGTCCCGAGCAGGAAGCCGACGGTCATGACCAGCGAAACCATCGCCGCGCCCCAGGAGCCGCGCGAAAAAGACAGGAACAGAGCGGTCAGGACCAGCGCCAGGCTTGGCAGGGTCAGCCACACCAGTCGCCGGCGTCCTAGTAGCAGGCGTTGCGTCAGATAGAGCAGGCCGGTGATGAGATAAGAGCCGAGGACATTGGGGTCCTTGAAGGGCGCCATGGCGCGGCCGTCCTTGATCCAGTCTTCGCCCGCGCCAAACGCCCCGAACCATGTCATGACGGCGATGGCGGCGGCGGCGACGCAGGAAATCGTGTAGCCGGTGAGCAGGAGCTCGAGCCGCCTGCCGGTGTGCTGCGACAGGAACAGGGCGAAGAACACGCCGGTCGAGGTGATGAACAACGTGTGGAACATGAAGTCGACCGGGTCGGCCTCGTGCCAATAGGGGATCAGGGCGAGAAATCCGCCGAAGGTCCACAACTCCAGGAACAGGATGAAGGGAAAGACCGCGCGTTGGATGACGAAGCCGCCAACAATCCACAGTCCGAGGGTGATCAGGATCAGCAAGTCATAGGGGGAGGGTTCGATGAAGACGATCGAACCGGAGCAGATGGTCAGGAAGAAAAATCCGTCGACCAGTTTCGAGTAATCGAACTTTTTGCGCTCGCGTGGCAGCGGCGCCGGGAGGGCGAGATCGGTCAAAACGCGCTCTCCGGCAATCGCGCCGCGGCAGGTTCATCGCGCGAAAGAGCCTCCGCATAGGCGGAAAGGACGGAATCGGCCATGGCGCGGAGGGAAAAATTTTCCGCGACATGGCGCGCCAGAAACGCCTGTTCCTTCGCCGTGACGGACTTATCCGCGCACATCGCCGCGATCATGGCTTGGGTGAGCGCCGCCGGATCGTTGCTCGGGATCAGGAGGTCGCGGCGGGGGCCAAAAATTTCGCCCACGCCGCCGACATCGGTCGCGATGATCGTCTTGTGGGCGGCGATCGCCTCCATGACGATATAGGGCAGGGATTCGGCGCGGCTCGGCGCCACGACAACGCGGCCCAAGCAGAAAGCCTTTCGCGCTTCGAGCGGGCCAAGGACGGCGATATGGCTTTCGAGTCGATGGCGGGCGATCAGGGCGGCCAGCTTGTCCTGCTCGGCGCCCGATCCAACGATTGCCAGACGCGGCGCAAAATTCCCGGCGGCATGGATGGCGGCCATGGCCTCGATCAGGATATCGACGCCCTTATAGGCCGATAATTCGCCAACGTAGAGGAAATCGGCGGCGTTTGGCTCAGCTTCGACGGCTGAGAACTCCTCCGGCCGCAGGCCATTCTTGGCGACGCGCTGCAAGGCGCCCGTAGGCCCGAGGCTCTCGGCGACGGCGCGGGCGATGAAGTCGCTTTCAAACAGCAAGAGATCGGTTCGGCTGACGACCAACCGCTCCACCGCGACATAGAAATCGTGGCCGTGCTGGCGGTGAAAACTGCCGCCGTGCGGTGTATAGACCCGCGCCGCGCGAACCCCGGGCAGGAAGCTGAGCGCCCTGGTGTAAAGGCCGCCTTTCGAGCCGTGGCCATGGACAATGTCAGGCCGCAGTCGCAGCGTCTCGCGAAAGACGCTGGCCATGGCGGACAGGTCGCCGATGTGGGGTTCTCGCCGCATCGGGAAACGCCGGACCCCGAGTTGCAGCCAGGGCGCCAGCGCTTCCAGTTGACGGTGGGCGGTTTCGCCGCCGGTCGCGCTGTCGGCGATGACGCCGACCGCATGGCCGCGCGCCGCTTGCTCGCGCGCGAGGTCGCTCACGTGCCGGAACAGGCCGCCGACCGGCGCCCTCAGCACATGCAGAATGCGCAGGCTGCGCTGGCGATGCATTGTCGCGTTTCCGGTCCTCAAAAGAACCGTTCGTGGATGAAGATGGTGTCGCCGGGCCTGACCGGCTGAGTGATGGGCACATCGGCAACGAGGGCGCCGCCGTCCTCGGTGTGGGTCAGTTGGGCTCTGTCCTTGCGCGCGCGCGGCGTAAAGCCGCCGGCGATCGCCACCGCCGTCTCGACCGTCATGCCGTTGACGTAAGGATATTGGCCCGAGGTGGCGACTTCGCCGAGCACGAAAAACGGTCGGTAGGCTTCGACCTCGACGGAAACGCGCGGCTCGCGCACAAAGCCATTACGCAGCTTCTGCTCGATTTCGCGCGCCAATTGCGCCGTCGAGCGGCCTTTGGCGGCAACGAGGCCGATCAGCGGCATGGCGATCTGGCCGGAACTATCCACCGCGAAGGAATTGCTCAGCGAATCCTGTCCAAATGTGATGACGCGAACCCGGTCGCCGGGCGCCAGGGCGTAGACTGTCTGCGGATCAAAGCCCGGAAGAGAGGCGTCTACCGACGCCCTTTGGGCGTCGATCTTGACGACGCGATTTCGCGGGTCGGCACAGCCCTGAAGCGCCGCCGCCGACGCCAGGCAGGTGAACAGAAAGACTCGGCGCATCGTTTGACCTGACCATAGGCGAGCGCAGCGTTCTCCGGCTGGCGCCGCGAAATTTCCGCCAGGCTAGCGATCTATGGTTATCCGAACCTTGCCGGTGAGCGCGCGTCGATTAACCGCCTTTCAACCATAACCGAACTAGACTGGGCGCCGGTGGACGGAGCGGTCGATGGGCGCGGAACAGATGCAATTCAGGGCCGATGTCCGGGACGAAGTCGATCTCGATGGGCTCGTGGCCGCTCTTGGCCGCAACAAGCGCCTGATCGCCTGGGCGACGCTCGGCGCGGCGGCGGCGGCCCTGTTGTTCTGTTTCTTGGTCAAGCCGCGTTATCTGGCGGAATCGCGCATTCTCATTGAAAATCAGGAGAATTATTTCACCCGCGCGGACACCGACGGCTCCCGCATGGCTGACGCGCCGGCTTTGCTCGACGCCGAGGAGGTCAACAGCCAGATCCAATTGCTCAAGTCGCGCGATCTGGCCCGCAAGGCCATTCAGGCTCTGGGGCTCAAGGGCGATCCGGAATTCGATCCCGCAGCCTCCGGCGGCAATCTTCTGGAACAAACGCTTTCGATTCTGGGCTATGGCTCCTCCGACCAGGCGCAGGAAGACCCGCTGCTCATCGGTTTTGACGACCATCTCTCAGTGATGTCGCCAGCGAAAACGCGGGTGCTGCAGGTCGAATTCGCTTCCCGCGATCCCGATCTCGCAGCGAAAGGCGCCAATGTCGTCGCCGATCTTTATATCGAGCTGAAAACGCAGGCCAAGCGCGACAATGCTTTCCGTGCGGCGCGCACGCTCAAGCCGATGATCGCCGCGCTGGAGGCGCGCGTCGCCGAGACAGATGCGCGGGTCGAAGATTTTCGCGCCAAAAACGGCCTGTTCGAAAACGGCCAGAGCGCCACTGTTCCGACCCAGCAACTGGGCGAAATCGCCGCAAAACTCGCGGAGGCGCGAGCGGCGCAGTCGGAGGCGCAGGCCAAGGCGCAAGGCTTGCGTGAATTGCTGCAGCAGGGGCGTCTCGGTGACGCCGCCGAAATATGGAGCAACGATCTGGTCCGCCGCGCCGCCGAGCAAAGGATGCTGGTTCGCGCACAGCTCGCGTCCGAATCGCGAACGCTTCTTCCCGCCCATCCGCGCATAAAAGAGTTGACGGCGCAGATCGCCGAACTGGACAGCCTTTTGAACTCGGCGGTCGAGAAGGCGGCGGGCGGTCTCGAGAATGACGCGCGGGTCGCCGCCGCCCGTGTCGCCAATCTCTCCGGACTTCTGGAAGAGCAGAAGCACGCGGTCAGCGAATCCAGCGCCGACGAGACGCGTTTGCGCGAATTGCAGCGCGACGAGAAGGTTTTGAAGGACCAACTCGCCAGCGAGGCGGCGAAATATCAGGCGGCCCTGGCGCGCGCCGAGGCCGATTCGGCGCCGCCAGACGCTCGCATCATTTCGCGCGCTTTGGCTCCTAGCCAGCCGGTGTTCCCGAAAAAAGCGCCGATCACGATTTTCGCCGCTTTGGCTGGGCTTTTCTTTGCGGTCGGCGGGTTGGCGGCGAATGAAATGACCCGTCAGCGCAAGGCCGACGCACCTTGGAAGCCGCCGCTGCCGCTAGAGTTAGGCGAAATCAAAGCCCACGAGGCCGCGCCGGAGGTTTTCGTCCCGGCCGCGGAGCCCGCGCCGCCAGAAGAGACGCTTCCATCGCAGCCGTCAAATCGGGCGGTCACCGAAACCGTTCCGGTCGTTGCGCCCGTCGCTGCCAGGCCCGACTTGCGGGAAGTCCCGGAAGATGAGGCGCAGGCTAGCTCGCTCGGCCTGATCGAGCGGATCGCGCTGGCTGCGGGACAGGGCGGCGTGAAAGTGCTGATCGTCAGCGCCGAGGATTGCGCGCTGGCCCGCCCCAGCCTGAGACTCGCCCGCGCGCTGGCAAGAGAAGGCCGCGCCATGCTGGTGCAGCTCGATGACGAAGACGCATTTCTGCGCGCCGCTCTCGAACAGGCGATTGGCCCCCGCAATGCCGGCGAGTGGCGGCCGGGGCTGGCGCAATTGCTGGATGGCCAGGCGTCCTTCGCCGAGGCTATTTTTCGCGACGCCGCCTCGCGCCTGCATATCGTGCAGGCGGGCGGCGCGGTCGAGACGGAAGACGGCGCTCTGGACCTCATTCTCGACGCCCTTCAGGCGACCTATGATTTTGTGCTGATCGCCGGCGATGGCCGGATGGCGGCGACCTCGCTCGCCGTCGAGGCGGAGATGACCGTGATCTTCGCAGACGACGCGAGGATGCGGGAATTTCTCCACGACGATTTCGCGGAGGCGGGAGCACAGGAAATCGTACTCGCCGCTTTGGACCCCCGCGGCGAGGCGGTCGAACTGGCGGCGTGAAACGCTGTGCGGTCCTTTGACTCACGCGCCCGCCCGGCTTTTAATGGCCGCCTTGATTCCCGGAGGGCGCCATGAGCGAATTCGCCGAAATCCAGGTCGCCACTATAGACGGCGCCCCACAGAGAATGGGCGATTACGCAGGAAAAGTCCTGCTGATCGTCAATGTCGCCAGCAAATGCGGCTTTACCCCGCAATATGCCGGGCTGGAGGCGCTGCAACGCCGTTTCGCCGAGCGCGGCTTTGAAGTCCTTGGTTTTCCTTGCGATCAGTTCGGGCATCAGGAGCCGGGCGACGAGGAAGCAATCAAATCCTTCTGTACGCTCAAATACGACGTCACCTTCCCGATGTTCGCCAAGATCGAGGTCAACGGCGCGGGAGCGCATCCGCTCTATCGTTACTTGAAGAAACAGGCGCCCGGACTGCTCGGCACCGAGGGGATCAAATGGAATTTCAGCAAATTCCTGGTAGGACGCGACGGCAAGGTGTTGAAACGCTACGCCCCGACCGACAAGCCGGAGGATATCGCCGGCGACATTGAAAAGGCGCTCGGCTAACGCGGTCGCTCGCCCTTTAGCTCGCCAAGTTTCCGATAAAAGTCGGAAATGGCGTTGAACCAGATATGGCGCGATTCGAGATGGCCGACGCCGGCGGCGCGTTCGGGCAGGCGCAGGTCGTTGACCAGATCGTCGATCTCGCGCCGCGCCGATTTCTGCGACGCGGTCAAAGTGTGATGGCTCTCTTCCAAAGCGTCCAGCGCGGTCAAGCCGAGCGGGAAAAGTTCGCGGAAAATAACCCGGTCATGCAGGCCTTCGGCGACCCGGAACTGCAGTTCCACCGCTAGTCTGCGCAGGGCGTGTTCGACCTGTTTCGCGTTGTTGGTTTGCAACGTCGCCACGCGGTTGCGCACCAGGACCCAGTCGATCAGGCCATTGTCGACCAATCGGCGCTTGCGGCGCGCCTCGATGACGATCTCGGCATATTGCGCCACCATGCCGCGCTGGCCGCGGTCATGATGCACCCGCGTCAGCACGTCCATGTCGATGAAACTGTCGTTCATCGGCGAAATCAGCGTGTCGGCCAGCGAATGGGCGAGGCGCATCAGATAGGAATCGCTCGCGGGGGTGTCGATGACGATGAATTCGAACGAATGCTCGACCTCGCCGATCGCCTCGGCGAAAATGGCGAATTCGGCGGTCTCGTTGTCGAGGCGGCTGGCTGATTCGCCGCGGTCTGGGGCGAAATGTTTGGGAAGCTCCACGCGCCACGGCGCTGTTTTCGCCCAGGAGGCGCGATTTTCGAAAAACCGCGTCAGGGTGCGCTGGCGGATGTCTAGATCGATGGTGGCGACGCGATAGCCGGCTTTCAGCAACGCCACGGCAAGGTGAATCGACATGGTGGACTTGCCGGAGCCGCCCTTTTCATTGGCGACGACGATGACATGCGCGGTGCGCAATTCGGGCGCTTCGTCAGCGTCGAAGTTCATGCTCTAATTCGCGCTCCAAAAAGCAAAATATAACAGCTACTTAACCAGAAAGCGCGCCATGCGGCAACGTCCCTCAGATCGAATAGATCCAGTCTTGCCGCGCCAGAAGCCGATTGGAGCCGGAGGCGCGCAGGACCATATCTCGGGCGAAGGCCTTGAACCCCGATAGATGGTAAATCTCGCCCTGTTTGCGCGAAGCTTGCTGGATGCGGCTGGCCCGTGTTTTTCGCGCGGCGGAGTAATCTGCGAGAGCGGCGGCGGCATCGTCAGGCCTGGCGGCCAAGGCCGTCGCCAGAGCCTGCGCGTCCTCGATCGCCTGCGCAGCGCCCTGGGCGAGATAGGGCAGCATAGGATGAGCGGCGTCGCCGAGCAAAGCGGCGCGACCGCGCGAAAAGGATTCGAGCGGCGGGCGGTCGAACATCGGCCAGCGCAGCCAGCTTTCGCTGGCGCCGATCAAGTCGAGCGCCTCGCGAGTCCAGTTTTTGAACCGGTTGAGCAGGAATTTGCTGTCGCCGTGATTATCCCAGAAATCCGCGCCTTCACCTTCCCCGCGCCAGGAATCCTCGACCAGAGCGACGACATTGATCACCTTGCCGGCGCGTAGCGGATAATGGACCAGATGCGCCCTCTCGCCGAGCCAGAGATTGGAGGCAGGACGGCGCATCGGCTCCGGCAGGTCGTCTGCGGGAATCACGGTTCTCCAAGCGGTATGGCCAGTATAAACGGGCTTGTCGTTGGCGTCGCCATGGAGTCGCGAACGCACCAGAGAGCGCAGGCCGTCGGCGCCGATCAGCGCGCTGCCGGCGGCGCGTCGAATCTCGCCGTCGCAGCGATAGGTGACGGCGACGCCGCGCTCATCCTCGATGAAGCCGGTCAGGGCGGAGCCGCTGCGGATTTCGATAAGTTCGCTTTTTCGCGCTTGCTCCAGCAAAGCTGAGAGCAGGTCGGCGCGATGGACATTGACATACGGCGCGCCCCACCGTTGTTCGGCGTTCTTGAGCTGCAGCTTGGCCAGATCTGCGCCGTCCACACCGCGCCTGATGCGCACCATTTCCGGCGCCACGGCGGCGCCGGTCAACAGCTCCAGTGCGCCCCAGTTGCGCAGGATGCGGCACGCGTTGGGCGCCAGCTGGAGGCCGGCGCCCACCTCACGGAAAGCCGGCGCGCGCTCGATCACCAGCGAGGCGCGGCCGATCCCGGCCAGCGCCAGCGCGGCCGAGAGACCGCCGACGCCGCCGCCGGCGATCACGATGGGATCATGCGAAGTCAAGGATTTGCTCCGGCGCCGCGAAAAAACTTCGCGGCAGGAAATTCAGGCGGCTTGCGACACGACTTCGCATTCCGCCGGGTCGGCATGGCCGTGCAGCGATTGGTCATAGACGTAATGAGTCGAGCAATAGGGGCAGATCGCTTCGTTATCCGAGCCCATGTCGATATAGACATGCGGGTGGTCAAACGGCGGCAGCGCGCCGATGCACATGAATTCCTTGGCTCCGACGCGAATTTTCGGCAAGCCGGGCTGGTTGTGGAAATGCGGAATGGCGTGATCCGACATGTCTCTCGATCCTGATGCGAGGCGCGGTCCGTTCCGGGGACGAAAGAAGCTTCCGCCATGACCCGGAGGGAAGGCGCGCACCTTAATCAATGCGCGTCGGTTTGGGTAGGGGCGTTTCGTCGTTGTTCAATCCCGCTTTTTGCTCCTTAGCCGCCCGAGCAGGGCGTCGAGCGAGATCGGGCCGGGGCCATAGGCGATCAGCGCCAGAGCGCTGGCGGCCCAGATCAGGTGGAAATTGGCCCAGCCGTCGGGCACGGTCAGCTGGATGATCGCGGTCATGCCGAGCAGGCCGAAAGCCGCGAGCCGCGTCCCCAGCCCGAGAACCAGCAGAATGGGGAGCAGGATTTCCATGCAACCGGAGGCGAAAGCCATGACGTGCGGGGCGGGATAGGGATATTCCATGCCGAACAAATGCAGTTTGAATTCGTCGCTGAACAAGGTCTCGGCGCCATCGCTCAATTGCAGAAAACCGTCCCATTTGGTCAGGCCGGATTTGAAAAAGGGCACGGCCAGGGCGAGCCGCAAGGCGGTTTGCGCCAGAGTGGCGATTTTGGGTTGAAGAACGCGCCAGAACGGCAATTCCAGCGGCAAGTTTTGCGTTTGCGTAGTCATGACCGTTTCCTTTTTTCAGTCGGCGAAATCGACGATCGCGCCCGTCTGCGCCAGTTCGACAACGCCTGGCGGAGTGCGTCGCGCCAGCGCCATCTGGTTCGCGTCAATCATTGCCGGACGCGGCGAAGCGCGGCCTCGTCCTGGGCAGGGGTACAAGGAAAAGCGCGGCCGGAAAATCCGACCAAGCCAAATGTTCCGACACCAGAGCGGGCCGGGGCTGGATGGTCATGGCGACGCTCTTTTCGGGGAAGATCAGTTTTTGGGAACGTCGCGCTCAAGCGCGCTCATTGAGCCCATTTTGCCATCGGGCAATTTCATGGTCGTGCAGGTTCCCTTGGGAACGAATTTCCAGCTATTGCCCTGATAATCGATGGTCGAGGTTCCGGCGCAGGTGGTTCCAGCCCCGGCCTTGCAGTCATTGGCTCCCTTCAGAGCGACGCCGAAACATTTTTCGCTCTTGCTGTCGGCCAGCGCCGGCGTAGCGGCCAGCGCCGACAGCAAAGAGGCGGCGAGCACGAGATCGCGGGAAAGATTGGCCTTGCTCATGTTAGATGCTCCAGATTGGCTTGGGCTTTCGCGCCCAACCAGCATTACGCGACGAATGCACGGTAGTTACGTGGAAGCCGGGAATTTTCGCGTCGCGGCAACCGAAAGCGCGGCGGGTGCATTTTTTCTGTTTCCGATGTAACAATTCGCTGCCCTCGCCCGAACATAGAGTGATGAATGCCGGATTTACAGGCGCAGGATCGGGAATGGAGCGCGGCCATGCGCGCCGCGCTGGCGGGCGACGGCGCCGCCTATAGCCGGCTTCTGATTTCCCTCACGCCCTATCTGCGCAATCTGTGCCGCAAGGCCTGCGCGCGCGCCGGTCTCGCGGCGAGCGAGGCGGAGGATGCGGTGCAGGAAACCCTTTTGGCCATCCATCTCAAGCGTCACACTTGGGACGCGAGTCAGAATCTCACGCCATGGATCTCGGCGATCGCCCGCAACAAGATCATCGATGCGGCCCGTCGGCGCGGCCGTCGGGCCGAGGCCAATATCGAAGATTTCGAACATGCTCTGGCCGCGCCGCCTGAGACCGAAAGTTTTGAGCGTGAGCGCGAGAAACATGACGCCCTGCGCCTGCTTGACCAATTGGGCGGCAAGCAGCGCCAGGCCATTGAGGCGGTGTCGATCCGCGGCGAGTCGCTTCGCGTCGCGGCGATGAATCTGGGGGTCACGGAAGGAGCGTTGCGCGTCTCGGTGCATCGCGGCCTGAAAACCCTGGCCGCGCTTTACAGGAAAACCAATTTGTGAAGAAGAAACAGCCATGAACACCGATGACCTCATCGCCGCCCTGACGGCCGACCTCGATACCAGACCGACGCCCCTGCAGCGTTCGTTTGCGGTCGACGTCATGCTCGGCGTCTTTGCTTCGGCGGCGTTTTTCTTCGCCTTTCTCGGCCTGCGCAAAACCTTCTTCGCTTCGCTCGACGATCCGCGCTTCCTGTTCAAATTCGTCTTCACCTCGACCATGGCTTTCAGCGGCCTGGTCCTGGCTTTCCGGCTGGCGCGGCCAGGCGCCGTTTTAGGCGCGTCGCGCTGGGCGGTTTGGCTGGCGCCGGCGATGATCGTCGCCGCCTGCGGGGTCGAAATGGCGACGGTTCCGGGCGATCAATGGTTTTCTCGGATGATCGGTCATAATGCTGTTCACTGCCTGACCCTGGTGCCGCTCATGGCTTTGGCGCCGCTGGCGGGCCTGTTCCTGGCGCTGAAAAATGGCGCGCCGACCGATCCGCAGCGCGCCGGAGCCGCAGCGGCTTTCGCCGCCTCGGGTCTGTCGGCGACGCTCTACGCCATGAATTGCCCCGACGATTCGCCTTTTTTCCTGGCGGTCTGGTATACGCTGGGGACGGCCATCGTCGTCGCGCTGGGCTGGTTCGCCGGCGGGCGCCTGCTGCGCTGGTGATTTGAACGGCCCTTCGGAAGCAATTCATGCAGGAATTCTCGTCGGACGGGGTGCGCCTCGCTTATCTCGATTTCGCGCCGAAAACCGTGGATCGGGGCGAGCCGATCCTGCTCATCCACGGCTTCGCGTCGAATCACGGCGTCAACTGGATGTTCCCGCAATGGGTCAACACCCTGACCAGGGCGGGGCGGCGGACCATCGTGTTTGACAATCGCGGCCACGGACGCAGCGAGAAGCTCTATGAACCCGCCCTCTACACGCCCTGGATCATGGCCCGGGATGCGATCAATCTCCTCGATCATCTCGGCATCGAGCGCGCCGACGTCATGGGCTATTCGATGGGGGCGCGGATCGCCGCTCATATGGCTTTCGCCGCGCCGCAACGCCTCGGGGGTCTTGTGCTCGGAGGACTGGGCGTCCATCTGGTGGACGGCGCGGGCCTGCCAATCGGCATAGCCGACGCCATGGAGGCGGATTCCTTGAAGGAATTGACCGATCCGATGCAGATTATGTTCCGCGCCTTCGCCGAGGCCACGAAAAGCGATCTGCGCGCGCTAGCCGCTTGCATGCGCGGTTCGCGTCACGCCATGAGCGTGGCGGAAGTTGCGGCGATCACCGCGTCGACGCTGATCTGCGTAGGCTCGGAGGACGATGTGGCGGGCGATCCCCTAGCTTTGGCGAGCCTGATGAAAAACGCCCGCGCCCTGGTCATCGCCGGCCGGGACCATAACCGCGCCGTCGGCGACAAGGAGTACAAGGAAGGCGTGCTGGCCTTTCTTGAAAGTTTGCCGCGATAGCGGCGATTTGCTTTGTGCTATGATAGCGCCCGCCAGAGGAGTTTCAAATGGCGACGATCGGCAATGTGCTGCCGCTGCTCAAGAGCGACCCCGATACGGTTTTCTCGCAAATCCGTTTCGAGGCAGAGGAGGCTTTGCGCCGCGAGCCGGAGCTGGGCTGTTTCCTCGCCTCCTCGATTCTGAATCACGCGACGCTGGAACAGGCGGTCGGGCATCGGCTGGCGTCCCGCCTGTCGCACCCGGATTTTCCCGGCGATATCATCAGGCAGAATTTCCTCGAACTGGCGGACCGCGATCCTTCGATCGGCGTGGCGATTCGCGCCGATATTCTCGCCGTCGCCGACCGCGATCCCGCCTGCATGCGGCTGATCGAGCCTTTGCTTTATTTCAAGGGTTTCCATGCCCTGCAGACTCATCGCCTGGCGCATTGCCTATGGAACGCCGGCCGGAAGGATTTCGCGCTTTATCTGCAAAGCCGTTCCTCCTCGGTGTTCCAGACCGACATCAATCCTGCGGCGCGGATCGGCAAGGGCGTTTTTCTCGATCACGCCACCGGCCTCGTGGTCGGCGCGACGGCAGTGATCGAGGACGACGTCTCCATCTTGCACAGCGTGACGCTGGGGGGGACCGGCCATGAGTCCGGCGACCGCCATCCAAAAATACGCCACGGCGTGCTGATCGGAGCCGGCGCGAAAATCATAGGCAATATTGAGATCGGCCATTGCTCGCGCATCGCCGCGGGCTCTGTGGTGCTGAAGCCGGTGCCAGCCAATGTCACGGTGGCGGGCGTGCCGGCGCGCATCGTCGGCGCTTCCGGCTGCGCCGAACCGGCGCGGGAAATGGACCAGATTCTTGCCGCCAAGTCCGGCGAGGAGTGACGCATCGCAGATAAATATAACGCCCCTTGCGCGTAGCGTCGGTTTTTGGCAAGCCACCTCACCGAAACAGTGGACGGAGTCGGGACTTGGACAAGAGCGAATTGCGCAAGTTGCAGGAATTCCTGCGTAACGCCTTCGGCGCGCCCGGCATCAAGGTCGGTCTCGATCCGAAGGACGAGGAACAGGCGGTCGTCAGCTTTGGCGAGCGGGCCATCGGTATCATCTCCGTGGACGACGAGGACGGCGACCGCTCCTTTTCCTTCGCCATGAAAATCCCGGTCGAGCGCGCTGTTTTGCAAGATTACCTGCGCCGCCTGTTCGACAATGACGATTTGAAGATCGTCGCGCGGTTGAAGAAGACCGATTCGGTCGAGCTCAATCGCGGCGACGATTTCCTCGGCGTCGTTTCCGCCGACGATCCCAAGGGCAAGTCCTTCACCTTGCAGATGGCGATTCTCGATTACGATCTCGACGAATTGTGAATTTCGCTGCTGCGACGCGCCATATCGGCTAGAGCCCAATCCGATCCAATCGGATCGGGCCTCTAGCTTTCCAGTTTTCACGCGTTTTCTTTGCGCGACCCGTATCCACTGCGCTTGAAAACGCTTTAGGATCGAATTGGCATCTCGCTTCTCGAAAGGGCGTCGCTTGACGAAAATCGCTTATGCACTGACGTTTCTGGCGACGGCTCTGCTTTGCGGCGCCGCACTCGCCGAGCCGGTCTGTCCGGTGGGCGACGCCGAGGCCGAGGCGGCGGGCGGCTATTCCCATGCGGTCGAGGCGGCGGTGCGCGGCGCGCCGGACTGCGAACAGGCTTTCTCCATGCTCGAAGCCTGCCAGCTCGGCTCCTCCGCCGACAATCCGCTTTCCGATCTTGTGCGGGCGAAATGCGAGCCGCCTTTTCTCGACAAGGCCAGCGCCGCCACGAAAAAGGCCTACCGCAAGGCGCAGGAGGCCTGCGACAAGATCGCAAAAACCGATTCCGGGACGATCTATCAATCTTTCGCGGCGGTCTGCCTGGCGAAGGCTTCGCGGGATTTCGCGCGCAAATCGGCTGCCGCCGCGGCGAAATAGAGCCGGTGCAACATTCACGATGCCTGTCAGACGAGCGTTCTCAAGGGAGGTCCGATCAATGAGTCTTTATTCGCTCGACGGCGTCGCGCCGGAGCTCCCCCCGGAAGGACGCTATTTCATCGCGCCGGACGCCAATGTCATCGGCCGCGTCCGTCTCGGCGAGGACGCCAATGTCTGGTTCGGCGCGACTTTGCGCGGCGACAATGAATGGATCGAGATCGGCGCCCGCAGCAATATCCAGGACGGCTCGGTGCTTCATACCGACATGGGCTCGCCGCTGACCATCGGCGCCGACGTCACCGTCGGCCACGCCGTCATCCTGCATGGCTGCACGATCGGTGAGGGAAGCCTGATCGGCATGGGCGCGACCTTGCTCAATGGCGCGAAGATCGGCCGCTTCTGCATTGTCGGGGCCAATGCCCTGGTGACGGAAAACAAGGAATTTCCGGATTATTCGTTGATCATCGGCTCTCCGGCCAAGGTCGCGCGCCAGCTCGACGAGGACGCGGCGCTGCGAATGCTGGCCAGCGCCAGGCATTACGCTGAAAACGGCCGCCGCTACGCCGCGGGGTTGAAGAAGATAGACTAGAGCCATTTCCGATCCGGTTGGATCGGATCGGGGCTCTAGTTTCTTATTTGCAGTCGTTTTGTTCACGCGAACCGGGGTCTACTTCGCTTGAAAACGCTTTTGGCTTAGTTTTTCGCGCTTGGCGCCGTGGGCAGGCCCGTCGGCGAAAGCGTGATCGTGAACCAGACATTCCAGCCGGACGGCCGGTCGCGGGCGTCGAACTCCGTGTATCCTTTCAAATTGGCGTAGCCTTGCAGACCGGCGACGGGAAAATTGACGCCGACCTGCGGTCCGATTCCGGCTACGCGAGATTCGAAGGCCCCCAACTTGGCGCCCGAGCCGGTGTCGCCGCTCAGCTGCCGATAAAGGTAGCCGACGGCGCCTATTTGAAAATTCTTCGTCAGGAATTGCGACGCGCCCCAGTCAAGATGGCCATCGATGCCGTTCTTATACTGGGTGGCCGGATTGAAAAAATTATAGGTAGCGCCGACGACGGCGGAAAATTCGTGTCCGGTCGCCGGATCGTAAAACGTATAACCGCCGCCGGCGTCTATCGCCGCATGGCCGAGGCCGATAGCGGCCAGTTGCCATGAATTATAAATGCCGACGGGAATGTTGCCGGTCAGATAGGTCATAAAATTATTCGCGCCCTGAGCCCAGCTTAGCGTAGCTGTTGGACTCATGTCGCCCATCCCGATGACGGAATCGCTTTCGTTTCCGGAAAGCATCCTGCCGTTGGCTTCGGCCAGGGTCGCCCCGACAGAGGTTAAATTTTTACCCACCGCAGTGGTCACGCCCAGCGCCGCCGTCCCACCAAGGACGGGTGTCCCGAAGACATAACTGGGACTGATGAATTGTTCGTTGGTGCGGGAGGCGAGCCCCGCTTGAATGGCGCCCATGCGGACGACATAGGCGTTTTTATCGACGCTGGCGAAGTCGTTATAGTTGAAGGTCGTGAAATTCAGGCCGGGCGTCCCGGGAAC
>NZ_JBKQOU010000205.1:0-7286 GCF_052145335.1 Rhodoblastus sp. | reverse complement strand
CCATGCTGAACCAGGCGACGCCGCCCAGCGACGCGCCGCCCCGCGCTTCGGCCAACCAGCTGCGGCCAGTCAAATAGGCGCGCCGCGCCGCGTCGAGTTGATCGAGATGCGCGACGAAGCTGGCGTCCGCGGCAAGTTCATCCAACGGGCGGCGGAGACGTCTTCGATCACGGTCCATGGATTGCGCGTCCCCCGCCACAGTCCATCGTCCACCCGGGCCCATAGCGCGTCGGCCTCATGGCTCCATGTCCAGCGCAGATCGAGCGCCAGATCACGAAGCGCGCCGAGTGGCGCGGGCAGATCTCGCCAGGGGATCATCGTCTGAGCTTGACCTTGAGATAGTTCACCGCGCCATCGAGCGTGCCGAGTTTTGGGTAATCGAGTTCCGGGATGTCGACGCCGAGGCGACGGTGGATCGCCGTGACGAAGTTGAGGAAGTCCATCGAATCGATATCGAGGGCCTCGCGCAGGTTCGCACTTGGATCGAGCTGCCGCAGGTCCATTTCAGGCGCAATGTTGCCGAGCTCCTGCCAGAGCGCCTCCCGTATTTCGGCCTCGTTCATAGCTTTTCCGGCTCCTGAAGCAGTCTGTCAATTTCGGCAAGAAACAAGGCGCCCGCGTGACCATCGCTGACGCGATGGTCCCCGGAAAGGGTCGCGGTCACGACGGAGCGCGCTTCAACACGGTTCCCGACCAGCCATGGCCGCTCGACCACCTTGCCACATCCGACAAGCGCAACCTGCGGCGGATAGACAATGCCGAACATCGCCTCGACGCCCCGTTCGCCAAGACTTGATACCGTAATGGTCGGGTCGGCAATCTCCGAGCCGCGAATTCGTCCGCTTCGCATCCGCTGAACGAGGTCGCGCAACCGCGCCATCAGTTCGTCGAGCGAGAGCCTGTCGACATTATGCAAAGCCGGCGCGGCCAGCCCCCCGCCGCGAATGGCGATCGCCACGCCAATATGGGCGGCGGACGACGGTTCAAACTTCCCGTCCCGGTAAAAACCGTTGAATTGGGGATAGCGATGGACGGCGAGAGCGACGGACTTGATCGCGAGCGCGGCGAACAGCAGGCGATCGGGGGGCGCCAATGTCGCGTTCCTTCGGGACAGCCATTGCTGGCAGGCGGTGACGTCGAACTGATGCTGAAGATAATAATGCGGGATCTCCCGTTTGGATCTGGTCATGGCGGCGGCGATCGCCACGCGCATGGCGTCGAAGTCGAACCCAATCGCCCTTTTCGTTTCCGTCGCGGCGCGCATCCGTTCGACGTCCGAGCGGACGATCGCGCCCGATGGACCGCTGCCCGCAATGGTCGAAAGGTCAACGCCCTGCAGCCGCGCCAACTGGCGCGCGGCCGGGGAAGCCAGGATGCGGCCAGTCCTGCGGGGCGCTCCGGCGATCGGCGAGGCCAGGGTCGGGGACGGCTGGATCGCGGCCGAAGGCGTGCTTGCGGTCGAAGTGGCGCTTGTGGGCGGCGGCGCGGCTCCCGCCATGGGCGGCTGCGTTCGCGGCTGGGCGGTGGGTTCCGCCTCCGTTCGAATGCGTGCGAGCGGCGCGCCGACGGGAACCTTTCCGCCCGAATCGACAAGAATTTCCTCGATCCGGCCGGCCTCGAAGACTTCTATTTCAATCGCCCCCTTTTGTGTTTCGACTATCGCGACGATGTCCCCGCGGTCGACCTTGTCGCCGGGTTTGACCAGCCATTCGACCATTGTGCCAGCCTCCATGTCGGCTCCCAGCGAAGGCATGCGAAATTCGGTGACGGCGCCGCTCATCACGCCCTGCCGAGCGCGGCTTTGGCCGCTGCGACGATCTTCGACGTTTGCGGGATCGCGGCCTCTTCAAGGTGCCGGGCATAGGGAATGGGCGTTTCTACGCTGCACACGCGCCCGACCGGCGCGTCAAGTTCATAAAACGCCTGCTCGACAATTCGGGCGCAGACTTCCGCAGCCAGGCCGACACTGCGCCAACCCTCGTCAATGATGACCGCACGGCGGGTCTTGACGACCGACGCAAGGATGGTGGCTTCGTCAAGCGGCCGCAAGCTGCGCAGATCGATCACTTCGGCGTCGATATTCTCGCCGGCGAGCGCTGCGGCCGCCTCTAGCGTCTTCCACAGGGAGCCGCCATAGGTGATGAGCGACACGTCATTCCCGGCCCGGCGAACCGCGGCCTTGTCGATATCGACGGCGCCCGCGTCGGAGGCGAGGTTGCCCGTCATGTTGTAAAGCATCACGTTCTCGAAAATGAGCACCGGATCCGGATCCTGCAGCGCTGTCCACAGCATGCCCCGCGCATCTTCGATCGTCGCCGGCGCGAGCACCTTGATGCCGGGGATATGGGCGTACCAGCCCTCGAGGCTGTGCGAATGCTGGGCCGCGAGCTGGCGGCCGGCGCCGGTGGCCATGCGGATCACCAGCGGAACGCCGAACTGGTTCCCCGACATGTGGCGCATCGTGGCCGCCGTATTGAGGATCTGGTCGAGAGCGAGCAGGCTGAAATTGACGGTCATCAGCTCCACGATCGGGCGCATGCCGGCGATCGCGGCGCCGATGCCGGCTCCGGTGAAGCCGGACTCAGAGAGCGGCGCATCACGGATTCTCTCGGGGCCGAATTCGGCCAGCAGCCCTTTGCTCACCGCGTAGCAGCCGCCGTAGCGGCCGACGTCCTCTCCCATCAAGAAAACCCGCTCGTCACGACTCAGCGCATCGCGAATGGCCTCCCGAATCGCATCGCGATAGGTTAGCTCCGTCATTTCGGATTGACGTCTTTCCTGCGTCATGGCGCCCCGCGATCCGTTCATGTCGCCGGCTCCGCATAGACGAAGCGCGTCAGGTCCTCGACCGCTTCCCATGACCCTGACTCGGCGAAGGTGACGGCTTCATCGATCTCCGCAACAACCGCAGTCTCGATGCGCGCCAATTCCTCGGGATGAATCATGTGGTTCGCCTCAAGCCATCCCTGAAAACGCACGATGGGGTCCCTGTGCCGCCAGGCTTCGACCTCGGCCTTGTCACGATAAAGCTGGGCGTCGAACATCGAGTGCGCGCGCAGCCGGTATGTATGGCATTCGAGGAAATAGGGCTTGCCGGTCTCGCGCACCGCATGCACGGCGCGGCGGGCGGCAGCTTCGACCGCGACGACGTCCATGCCGTCGACAGCCTCGGACTCGATGCGGTAACAGGCAGCCTTGTGCTGGAGGTCGGTCTCCGATTCCGAAAGCGCCAACGCCGTGCCCATCGCGTAAAGATTGTTTTCGCACACAAACAGGACGGGCAACCGCCATAGCGCGGCAAGGTTGGCGCTCTCGTGAAACTCGCCTTCAGCAACCGCCCCATCGCCAAAGAAACAGGCGGTCACCGCCTTGTCGCCCCGCATGCGATCGGCGAGGGCTAGGCCGATCGCGAGCGGCAAGCCTCCGCCCACGATGGCGTTGCCGCCAAAGAAATTCGTGGCTCGATCGAATAAATGCATGGAGCCGCCGCGTCCCCGGCTGCAGCCCTCGCGCTTTCCATACATTTCGGCAAGCGCAACGCCCATCGGCATTCCGCGCGCCAGCGCATGCCCGTGTTCGCGGTAAGTCGATACAATCCGGTCGCGCCGCTCCAGCACCGGGATGATTCCGACGGCGATCGCCTCCTCGCCATCGTAAAGATGCAAAAATCCACGAATCTTTCCTTGCGTGTAAAGCTCGGCGCATTTGTCCTCAAAGCGCCGGATGCGGATCATCTGCGAGAGGAGATCCAGGTCGTGCGTCCGCGTGAGATGGGGCTTGTCGGTCTCTTGGCTCATCGCTCATCGCTCCTCGCTCTCGAGCGTTGAAAGGTCCCCTTCGGGGAGGCCGAGTTCGCGCGCCTTCAGAAGACGCCGCATGATCTTGCCGCTGCGCGTCTTCGGCAGGTTCTGGCGAAAGGCGATGTCCTTCGGCGCGACGGCCGGTCCAAGACGCTGGCGGGCATGGCCGAGCAGTTCCTTCCTGAGCGCGTCGCTCGGCTCGAAACCGCCTTTCAGCGCGACGAAGGCCTTTACGAACTCGCCTGCCGTCGGATCAGGCATGCCGATGACGGCCGCTTCGGCGACGGCTGGATGCTCCATGAGCGCGCTCTCCACTTCGAAAGGACCAATCAGGTGACCCGCGCTCTTGATGACGTCGTCCGCCCGTCCGACAAACCAATAATAGCCCTCATCGTCGCGCATGGCGAGATCGCCGGTCAGATACCAGCCGTCCGCGAAGCACTTGCGATAGCGCTGGTCTTCATGGAGATAGGCCCGCATCATCGAAGGCCAGCCCGGGCGCAGCGCGAGTTCGCCGCTCGTCATCGGCGCGACGATCTCCCGCACCGTTCCGTCTTCGCAGCGCTCGACGATGCCGGCGCCGACGCCGGGAAGCGGGCGGCCCATGGATCCAGGCTTGACGTCCATCGAGCGAAAATTGGAGATCATGATTCCGCCGGTCTCGGTCTGCCACCAATTATCGTGGAAGGGCTTGCCAAGAGCCTCGACGCCCCAGACCACCGCTTCCGGATTGAGCGGCTCGCCGACGCTCGCCATCAACCGAAGATGGGAAAGATCGAACCGTCCGGCGATCCCGGCCCCGGCCTTCATCAGCATGCGGATGGCGGTTGGCGCCGTGTACCAGACCGATACTTTCTCCCGTTCGAGGATGCGATACCAGCGTTCGGCGTCGAAGTCCGCCTGGTCGACGATTAATGTCGCGCCATTGGTCAGCGGCGAGATGATTCCGTAGGAGACGCCGGTCACCCATCCGGGATCGGCCGTACACCAGAAAACGTCGTCCGGCCGCAGGTCGAGCGCGAACCGCCCGGTGATATGGTGGCCGACCGCGGCCTCATGCACATGCACGGCCCCCTTTGGCCGGCCGGTCGTGCCGCTGGTGAAGTGCAGCAGGGCCATGTCTTCGGGCGCCGTCCAGATGGTTTCGAAAGAGTCCGGGCAATCCGCCATGGCGGCGGCCAGATCTGTCGCGCCTTCCGGCGGATTGTTCGAGCAGTCGGTCAAAAAAATATGCTGGAGCGTGGCGAGTTCCTTGCGCCAGGGTTCAATCTTGCGCCGGTAGAACGCTTCGGAAGTGATCAGGACCTTGGCGTCCCCGATGGTCATGCGCGCCTTGATCGGCTCCGGCCCAAACGCCGAGAACAGCGGCGAGAAGACGCTGCCGTTCTTGAGCGTGCCGAGCGCGGCGATATAAAGCTCGGGAACCCGGCCGAGCAACGTGAAGACGCGATCTCCCTTGGACACGCCGCGTCGCGCCAGAACATTGCCGAATTTGTTGATGGCCGCCCCGAGCGCCTCATAAGTGAAATCCCGGACGCGATCGTCACGCCCGATACATCGCAAGGCGAGCCTCACGCCATTCCCGGCCGCCACCTGCCTGTCCACCGCTTCGTGCGCGATGTTGAGACCGCCATTCGGCAAACCGTCAAGCAGCGCACGCGCCTGCGCCCACGAGAATGTGCGGGCGCACGCGTCGTAATCGGCCAGATTGGCGCCGAGGCGGTCTTCGGGGCGTTTCCGGATTCGCTGCCAGTCCATATTGGCCTTCCACAGCTTCCACGCCACAGAATGCGCGCGCTTTGCGGAGCCGGCCATGACGCACGTCAATCGGTACGGCGAACGCGTCCCCACGCTTGCGCCGGGTCCGGCGCCATGTCTGCCGGCGCCACGGGATTGCAAAACACGGCAGAAGTCGAGAATCCGGGGTCGATTTGTGGCGGACCGATCAACGGCGCACCCGGATCTCTAACGAAATTGGCCGATGAATCCTTTCCGCCGAAAACGGGAGGTTGCAAGATAGGATCGGCCCCTCAAGTTTTTTTAATCTTGGCCGCAAATAAATTGTTCGGCGACTTCAGGAGGATTCATGCGAATCGGCGTGCCAAAGGAAATCAAGGACAATGAATATCGAGTGGGTCTCATACCTTCCTCGGTAACCGAACTGGTTCAACATGGCCATGAAGTCATAGTCGAAGCTGGTGCAGGGAACGGCGCAGGGATTGATGACGTCGCATATCGCGACGCGGGCGCGGAGCTTTGCGAGGGACCAGATCTTATTTTTGAAACTGCGGAACTTATCGTCAAAGTTAAGGAGCCGCAGCCTTTGGAGCGGACAAAGCTTCGGCGGGACCAGACCCTTTTCGGCTATTTTCACTTAGCGCCGGATGCGCAACAGACGCGGGATCTTATGCAATCCGGAGCGAATTGCATCGCCTATGAAACCGTAACCTCGCTAACAGGCGGTCTTCCATTGCTGACGCCGATGTCGGAGGTCGCGGGCCGACTTGCTCCGCAAGTCGGCGCTCACTGGCTAGAGAAGCCGGCCGGTGGACGGGGAGTTTTGCTTGCTGGCGTGCCGGGTGTTCCTGCGGCGGAGGTCGTCATTTTGGGCGGAGGCGTCGTCGGAACTCATGCGGCGACGATCGGGCTCGGCATGGGCGCGAATGTCATCGTAGTGGACCGCAGTCCGGACGCGTTGCGCAAGATCGATCTTCGGTTTGGCAATGCAGTGCGCACCATTTTTTCCACCCGCGCCGCCATCGCCGAGCTGGTGAAACGGGCCGACCTCCTGATCGGGGCGGTTCTCCTGCCTGGGGCGAAGGCTCCAAAGATCATAAGTCGTGAGATGCTCGGAGTTATGAAGCCAGGAAGCGTTATCGTCGATGTGGCGATCGACCAGGGTGGTTGCTGCGAGAGTTCGAAACCGACCAAACATTCCGACCCGACTTATATCGTCGACGGAATTGTGCATTACTGCGTAACCAACATGCCCGGCGCAGTCCCGCGGACATCGACATTCGCTCTTAATAACGCCACTCTCCCATTTGTTCTGGCAATCGCGGACAAAGGCTGGCGTGAGGCCTTGCGAAGCGACGCACATTTGCGCGCGGGACTGAATATTTCAGATGGGAAGATCACGTCTTTGCCAGTCGGCAAAGCCCACGGCCTTCCGATTACACCGGTTGAAGAAGTGTTGGGGCTTTGACGGGGAAAAGGTTGACCTATGTCGCGTTGGCGCCTCCTTCGGGACCAAATGGATCGGGGAACAGCTATGGTCGCGAAAAAAGCCGACCGCACGTCATCGAACCTGCGCAGTTTGATCAGGTGGGTTACCGAAGCCGATATTGGTGTGAGCAACCTGGTCGCCAGCTATTGGCTATCCTTCGCCTATGCGCGCAATCCACGTGCGCTGATCGACGGCAGGATCTTGGCGAACGGCGCCTTTTACGTGATCTCGATCGCAGCGCCTTACCTCGCGCCCAGGGA
>NZ_JBKQOU010000204.1:0-31145 GCF_052145335.1 Rhodoblastus sp. | reverse complement strand
AGTCGTTAGCTTAAATTTAGGTTGTGCTCGGCGTCTGGAGTATGGGGCGGTCCAGCCAGTTCCTCGATTTCGATTGGGTGGGATGTCGAATACTCGAGATATCCGCTCGGGGTTTCATTATGGGGTCGCGAACAGAGGGTTCGGGGGCGGCTTAAAGCGGTGGTTATCTGCTATTTCGTGGCTGGCTCTGACCCGTAGGCATATTCGTGCGCTTCAATGCGCCGTGCAGACCATGCAGGGATCAAAACTCCGCACCACATGCTGGATTGCTGGCGCTTTGGCGCCAGACGAGCCGACCTCGACGCCAACCAGCGCCTGTTCGAGCGGACCGGGAACGCCCTGGGCGTCGCGCGGCGAGAAATTCCAGGTGGTCGGCGCGACGATCTGATAGCGTTGGATCACACCCTTTTCGACGCTCATCCAATGACCCAGCGCGCCGCGCGCCGCTTCCGTCATGCCGGCGCCGCAACCCTCGACAAGCGCCGGCGGCGTTTCGTAAAAAGCCTCGTCCAGCTTCAATTCGCGCGCCCAACCTTCCGCCGCCAGCGTCAGGCGGGCGATTTCCACCATGCGCGCCACGATGCGGACGAGCACATTCGTGCCGCCCGCCTGCGCCAGCAAGGCGCGCACCAAGGCGTCTTCCCGCACCGCCTGACGTGCGACGGCGCCGGTTTCCGCCGGCGCGCCGGAGAGGCGCGGCGCCTTGGCCCAGGAATAGGCGCCGGGTTTGTTCATGTCTGGCGCGGTGACGGCTTGCGCCGGATCGAGGCTGGAGTCGCGCAAAAAGGAAAAGGCGACATGCTCGGCTATGGAGCCGGTAGCCAGGGCGCTTGCGCCGGCGCCAACGCGCGGGTCGAACAGGCCGCGCGCGAAAAGATGGCTGCCGCCCTGCGCATAGGCGCCGAAACTGATCAGCGGCAAAGCCAGGCGGCCGAGCGTTTCCAGCCGCAGGTTGGCGGCGATGCGGAGGAAGGCGGCGAAATCGCCCCGACACTGTGCGCGTTCCGCCAGATCGTCCGGCGTCTCCAGCGCCGCGATCTTTTCGAGCGGCGCCGCGAATAGCACGCGCTCGGCAAACGCGCGAAACTCGCCCAGCACGGCGATCAGTCGCATCTTTTCGCCGAGGTCGAGAGACCGCGTCACGCCGCCGGGCTGGATCGCCATGCTGTGCGGCCATTTGCCGGCGATCAGTCCCATCACATGCAGCAGCCGCGCCCGCGCCGGCAGGACCTCCAGCGCCGCGGCGCCCGAAACCGCCTTGAACCGAGCCGCGACCTCGGGGAACCAGGACGCGCCGGCGTAAAAATCCCGGGCGAAATCCGGCATGAAGAATAGATAGAAATGGGTCAGATGGTCGGCGATATTTTCCGCAGCATGGGCGATATTGGCGGCTAGTTCGCCGTTGCGTGGCGGGCGCACGTCGGTCAGGACGCGCAAAGCCGCCGCCGCCGCGATGCTCTGCGACAGGGAGCAGATGCCGCAAATGCGCGGCGCGATGGTCAGTGCGTCGGCGGCGGGGCGGCCGACCAGAATCTGCTCGAAACCGCGATAGAGCGTTGTGGCGACGCGCGCCGCCTCGACCCTGCCCTCGGAAAGGTCGAGCGTCAGCTCAAGATCGCCTTCGACGCGATTGAACGGTCCGACGATGAGGCGTGTCATTTGTGCCTTTTCGGGTGTTCGACGATCCGATCGGCTTCAGCGTTCTTACGCACCCGCTCCGGCGTCGCGGATTTCGATAGAGCGGCGAGCGTCATGAACCAGGCTTTCGGCATGTCCAGCGGCAGCCCGACGGGGATGCCGGCGACTTTGGGCGTGACATGATGGTTGCGGATGCTCTCGAACCCCGGCGACGTGCAGGAGATGCAGGCAAAGCCGGCATGGGTGCACGAGCCGCCGCCATTCCAGGCGCGCTGGTTGCAATCGCCAATGGCCTGCGTCGCTTTGCAGCCGAGATGCTCCATCATGCAGCCGCGCTCCGACAGCACGCGGGCGCTGGCCTTGAATTCGTAGAATTCATTGCGGGAACAACCATGGTGGGCGAGATGGCCGGCAAAGAATTTCGGTCGCCCGAGCGCGTCGAGATCGCCTGCCGCGAACTCGCCGGCAGCCAGCGCTTGCAGCGTCTCCAGGATCCAGCCGGGATGCGGCGCGCAGCCCGACACGTTCACGACGGGCAAGCCGTTGCGCGATCGATAGGCGAGGCCCAAGGCGCCGGCCGCCACGGCGCCTTCATATTGCAATCCGCAGGCGTCGGTCGGGTCGGGATCGCCGGCGGGAATGCCACCGAAAGCGGCGCAACTGCCGACCGCGACGCAGACATCCGCCTGCGCAGCCAGGCTGCGCGTCAGGTCGAATAAAGTGCGGTCGGTTCCCGACAGCCGGTTGAATTTGCCGGTGCCGTGCGGCCCGCGCAGGATCGAGCCCTCGACGCAGAGAATGTCGAGCTTTTCATCGCCGTTCTCGACGCGGCGGAAAATCTCCAGCACTTCTTCGCCCGTCTCCTCGCTGACGCTCGGGTGCCACAGCAGCTTGACGCCAAATTTTTCCAGTTCGCGCGGAAAGCCGGAGGCGCCATGCTCAAGCGCCGCCATGGTGCATCCGCCGCAGGAGCCGGCCTGCAGCCAGATGAGGTTCTTGGGCGAGTCGTGCTGCATCACCGCTCCCTCCGGGAAAATCATTGAGCGCCCGAGGGCAGGCGCAGGGTGAAGATGGCCCCGCCGCCTGGGCGGTTGGCGGCGGAGATCGCGCCGCCGTGTTCCCTGGCGATGGAATAGGAAATCCACAGGCCGAGCCCCGTGCCTTCGCCCACCGTCTTGGTGGTGAAGAAGGGCTCGAACAATTTGTCGAAAGAATCGTCGGCGATGCCGATCCCATTGTCGGCAACGGCGATCTCGATTTCGCCATCCGCCGTCGCGGCGCGGATATTGATGTGCGGGTCGGCCGTCTTGCGCACGGCGTCGAGCGCGTTGTCGATCAGATTGACGAAAATCTGGTGGATCTGCCCCTCATTGCCGCGCAGGCTCAGGCCCGGAGCGACCTCGATGTCGATCCGGACCTGATGGCGTTTTGAACGCGCCGCCCATTGCGCCGCCATGCCGATCGTGCGTTCGAGGTCGATGGCCTGCGCCTCGTGCGCCCTGTTGAACGACAGCCGCCGAAGGTTCTTGACGATTTCGGACACCCGCCGCGCGCCTTCCAGCGTGCCTTCGATCAGCGGCTCGAGATCGGCGAGAATGGCGTCGATGCGGTAGCGGCGACGCAGGTCGGCGGTCTCGAAATCCTCGCGCTTTTCGTCCTCGCGAAAAAATTCGGCGAGATATTTGCGATAGCGGTCCAGCACATGGACATTGCCATAGACGAAGCTGATCGGATTGTTCAGCTCATGCGCGACGCCGGCCACGAGACGGCCGAGGCTGGCCATTTTCTCCTGTTCGATCAACTTGCGCTGCGCCTGCTGCAGGTCAAGATGGGCGCTGTGCAGGGCCTGATAGGCGCGGCGCAATTCGCCAATCGGGCGGCCGGTGAGCACGGCGCCGACGAAGCGGCCAGCATGGTCGACGCGCGGCGAAAAATTAATCGCCATCATGTCCGAGAGGCCGTGCGCCGTCATGAAACGCAGTTCGCACGAGCCGGCGGCGCAGCCGTGAAGGAATTGCACCGCCTGGGCGCGATCGTCCTCGACGATCAGCTCGGGCAGGTTCCGCCCAAGCAATTGCGGCTCGTCACAGCCGAGCAAGGCGAGAAAGGCCGGATTGGTCTGGATGACGCCGCCCTTGGCGTCGCTCACCGCCAGAATGTCGGAGACCGAGGCGATGACGCTGGAAATGAAGCTCTGCGCTTCTTCCAGCTCGGCGTTCTTGCTTTCAAGGTCGGCCTCGTAGCGCAACAGGTCGGAGTAGACTTCATCAACGCGCTTGACGACTTCGCGCCAGACGGATTCCTGATTATCCGTCAGTTCCGCTTCGCCGCTGGCGGCGGCCAGAGCGAGAATGTTTTCTGGCCGCGATCTGCGATCAACCGTCATTGGCCAAATCCTGGCTCACGTCCCGGCGCAGATCATAGCGCTCGATCTTGGCGCGCAGCCCGACGCGCGACAGGCCAAGGCTTTCAGCGGCATGGCTGATATTGCCGCTGCAATCGCGCAGGGTCTTGACGATTTCGATGCGCTCCAAAGCCTCGACTTTGTCCTTCAACGCAATCGCGCCATTGAGCTTCGCCGGTTGCGGCAGGGCGGCGATGCGCGGCGACAGGAGATGCGCCCCGAGCGGTGTATCCTCATCCGACATGGCGACCATGCGCTGTATTTCGTTGTGCAATTCACGAACATTGCCGCGCCAGCCATAGGCGACGAGCCGCGCCATGGCCTCCGGCGCAAAACCCGGAATTTTGCGGTGGAAGCTGCGATTGACGTCACCTAAAATGCTTTCGGCGATTTTCGGGACGTCACGCGGCCTGTCGGCCAAAGCGGGCAGATGGATCGGAAAGGCGTTGAGGCGGTAAAACAAATCGCGGCGGAAGCGGCCCTGTTCGACCTCGGCTTCCAGATCGCGATTGGTGGCGGAGATGACGCGCACATCGATCTTGCGCGAGCGCGTCGCGCCGAGCGGACGGATCTCGCGCTCCTGCAGGACCCGCAACAGTTTCACCTGAAAGGCCGGCGATGTCTCGCCGATTTCGTCGAGAAAGATCGAGCCGCCGTCGGCAAGTTCGAACAGGCCGATGCGGTCCTGATAGGCCCCGGTGTACGCGCCCTTCTTGCAGCCGAACAATTCGCTCTCCAGCAATTCGTCGGGCAGCGCGCCGCAGTTCTCGACCACAAAAGGCTTGTCGCCACGCGCCGAGCCGAAATGAATGGCGCGCGCCAGCAATTCCTTGCCAGCTCCGGACGCGCCGGTGACAAGGACGGAAATATCGTATTTCGTCGCCTTGCGCGCCAGGTCGAGCGTCTCGTCCATCGGGCCGCCGGGGACGTGGACGATGCGGTCGAATTCGAACATCCGACGCTGCTCGCGGCGCCGGTCAGCGAGCACGCGGTTGAGCGTGTCATGCGAAGGCTTGGCGTCGCCGCCCACGCCCCCTGGCTCCTTCTGCATTCGGTAGAGTTTGACCGCGTCACGGACGCATTCCAGCAGCTTTTCCGGGTGCCACGGCTTGGTGATATATTGAGAGACGCCTGCCTCGTTGACCCCGGCGATAATGTCTTCCGATTCCGAAAAACCGGAAATAATCATGCGCACCGGATCCGGCCATTGGTCGCGGACGCGGCGCAGGAAATCGACGCCGCTTTCGCCCGGCATCCGCTGGTCGCACAGGATCACCTGAACCAGATCGCCAGCCAGAATCGATTCCGCCTCGCGCGCATTCTGGGCGCAGAGCACGTCGAATTCCTCCGCAAGCACCCGCTGGAGGGATTCCCGCGATCGCAATTCGTCATCGACGATGAGAACGGCGCCGGACGGATTCATGAACATTTTCCTCCCACTTCGATCGCAATGCGTTGCGACTTTTTTCCGCTTATTCCCCATTCAACAAATGCGCGGCAATTGCTCGCCCGACAGCCAGTCGACGATCCGGCCGCCGCCGAAACTCGTGGTCATCTGCACGAATTGATGATCGTCGGCGACGACCTGGCCGATGATCGCGGCGTCGCGTCCGAGTTCGTGCGCGCGCATCACGGCCAGCAATTCGTCGGCGGCTTCGGGCGCGACAAAGGCGACCAGCTTGCCCTCGTTGGCGACGAAAAGCGGATCGAGGCCGAGCAATTCGCAGGCGGCGGCGACTTCCGGCTTCACCGGCAAGCGGTCCTCGTCGATGCGGATTCCGACGCGCGACTGGTTTGCGATTTCGTTCAGCGTCGCCGCGAGGCCGCCGCGCGTCGGGTCGCGCATCGCCCGCAGCTGCGAGCCGCAGGACGCGATCATCGCGTCTGTCAGCCCGTTGAGGGCGGCGGAATCCGAAATGATCTGCGTCTCGAACTGCAGGTTTTCGCGACTCGACATGATGGCGACGCCATGATCGCCCATCGTGCCGGACACAAGGATCGCGTCGCCCGGCCGCGCGCGGTCGCCGGAGAGGTCGATTCCCTCTGGAACCAGGCCAATCCCGGCAGTGGAGATGAACACGCCATCGGCCTTGCCGCGCTCGACCACCTTGGTGTCGCCGGTGACGATTTTCACCCCCGCCGCGCACGCCGCCGCGCCCATGCTTTGCGCGATGCGACGGAGGTCGGCGAGCGGAAAGCCTTCTTCCAGAATGAAGCTCGCCGAGAGATGCAGCGGCCGCGCGCCCGACATGGCGAGATCGTTGACCGTGCCATGCACGGCGAGCGAGCCGATGTCCCCGCCCGGGAAGAAAAGCGGCGAGACGACATAACCGTCGGTGGTCATGGCCATACGGCCGGCTGGAATGGAAAAGACTGCCTGGTCGTTGCCCTGCGCCAGCAAATCATTGGCGAATTCCACCTGGAAAATATCGGCGATGAGCTGCGCCATCGCCCGGCCGCCGGAGCCATGCGAGAGGTCGACCCGGCCGTTTTTCAGGTCGAGCTTGCGGTGTCGAGGACGCGCCATGGTCACGAGGCTTGCCTTTCGGGTTGGGCGTCACGGAAACGGCCGTAGGTCCAATGCGCGGCGCACGAGCCTTCCGACGACACCATGCAGGAGCCCATCGGCGTCTCCGGCGTGCAGACCGTGCCGAACAATTTGCAATCGACCGGCTTCTTCACCCCGCGCAAAATCGCGCCGCATTCGCAGGCCGGATTGTCCTTGGCTGGAACGGTTTCGATGGCGAAGTTTTTCTCCGCGTCGAAGTCGGAAAATTCTTCGCGCAGGCGCAAGGCGCTAGAGGGAATATGCCCCAGCCCGCGCCACTCGAAAGTTTCGCGCGTTTCGAAAACCTGGGCGACGAAATCTTGCGCCTTGCGATTGCCGTCGACCGTCACCGCGCGGATATACTCGTTCTCGACGACATGGCGGCCCTCGTTCACCTGGCGCACCAGCATCAGGATCGCCTGAACCACGTCGAGCGGCTCAAAACCGGCGATCACGACCGGTTTACAATAATTTTCGGCGAAGGCGTGATAGGGCCGTGTGCCGATCACCGTCGAGACATGGGCGGGTCCGACGAAACCATCGAGCGCCACCTTTTCGTCGGTCTCGTCGCCGACAATGGCTTCGATCGCCGCTGGCGTGAGGACATGATTGCAGAAGACGAAGAAGTTCTTCAGCCCCTCCTTTCGCGCCGCCAGAACCGCCATGGCGGTCGGCGGCGTCGTGGTCTCGAAGCCAATGGCGAAGAACACGACTTTTCGGCGCGGCTCCTCGCGCGCGATGCGCAAAGCGTCGAGGGTCGAATAGACCATGCGGATATCAGCGCCCGCCGCCTTGGCTTTCATCAAGCTCAAGTCTCCGGAGCCGGGCACGCGCATCAGGTCGGCATAGGTGCAAAGCGTGATTTCCGGGTTCTGCGCCAGCTTGATCGCGTCGTCCATGCGCCCGATCGGCAACACGCAGACCGGGCAGCCGGGCCCGTGAATCATCCGCACATTTTCCGGCAGCAAGTCTTCGAGCCCATAGCGGGCGATGGCATGGGTGTGGCCGCCGCAGAATTCCATGAAGCGATATTCGCGGTCGCGCCGCGCCTCGGCGCTTATGGTCGCGGCTATGGCGCGCGCGAGGCTTCCGTCGCGATATTCGTCGACATATTTCATGCGCCCGCTCCCGCAATCTGTCCAGCCTCGGCAAGCAGGCGAAGAGTCTCTTCGGCCTCGTCAGGATCGAGTTTGTTGAGCGCATAGCCGACATGCAGGATGACGTAATCGCCGACGCGCACGTCCTCGACAAGGGCCAGCGAAATGATCTTCTGCACGCCATCGAGCGTGACGCGCGCCATGTCGCCGTCGAGCATTTCGGTCACCTGGACCGGTATGGCTAGGCACATTCTGTCTCTCCAAATTAAGCTCGTCTTCGCCCCCTCTCCCCGCTCGCGGGGAGAGGGCCAGTTCCCATCAGCACAGCACGCGCCAGCGCCGCCTGGCCCAGCGAGAGACCACCGTCGTTGGGCGGGATTTTCCGCGCCAACAAAGGCGTCAACCCCTTTTTACGCAGGGCGCCGGCCAGTCCTTCGGCCAGAACCCGATTCATCATGCAGCCGCCGCCGAGCGCGATTTTTTCGCCCGGAGACCCAAAGGCGGAAATCCATTCCGCCAGACCGGCGATCAAGGTTCCATGCAGCAATTCAGCGCCCTCGACGGGCGACGGCCGCTTGTCGATCAGATGCGCCAGCAGGCCGGAAAAATCCACCACGCCCTCGCGCAGGACAAACCCGCCCGGCAGCACGCGAGTGTCGTGCGAAAAAGCCTCCAGCCTCATCGCCGCCTGGCCCTCGAAATCCTGTCTCTGCGCAAAACCGAGCAGAGCGGAGGCGGCGTCGAACAGCCGGCCGAGACTGGTCGTCAGCGGTGCGTTTTTTGTCAAGCCGATTTGCGCGAGTCGCTCCGCTTCCGGCGTCGCGGCGAAAAAGGCGCCCGCCTCCTCGAAACGACCCAAAGCGGAAAAAGCCGCCAGTCCCATGCGCCAACAGTCGCGCGCGGCGCGGTCGCCGCCAATCAGCGGCAGGCCGGCAAGATGGCCGATACGTATAAAACGGCCTGCCCCGTCGAGGCGCAGCAATTCGCCGCCCCAGGCCTCGCCGTCGTCGCCCAATCCGTGCCCGTCCAGGGCTGCGCCGGTGAGCGCGCCGCTTTCGCCATGCTCGGCGGCGATGGCGGCGACATGGGCGGCGTGATGCTGGAATTTCAGCACCGGAAAACCGCTCGCCTCGGCGAAACGGGTGGAGAGATAATCGGGATGCAGGTCGCAGGCGACCGCCTCCGGCTCCACGTCGAGCAGCGACAGCAGATGCGCCGCGCTTTCCTCGTAGAAGCGGAAAGTCTCCGCGTCCGACAGATCGCCGATATGCTGGCAGACAAAAGCTTCGCGGCCCCGTGTCAGCGTCACGGTGGCCTTGAGGTGGCCGCCGCAGGCGAGAACACTCGGGCCTTCCGTAACGAGATCGATGGGTTCCGGGACGAAGCCGCGCGCCCGGCGCAGGAAGGCGGGCGCGCCGTCGATGCGCTGCATCACGCTGTCGTCGGCGCGCACGACGATGTCGCGGTCATGGGTGACGATGAGGTCCGCGATGCTCGCAAGCTTGCCGAGCGCCTCGTCGTTGTCGGTAATCAAGGGCTGGCCCCCGGAATTGGCGCTGGTGGCGACCAGCGCAAAATTTTGCGCCTCGCCCCGCGCCCCGCCAGCAGCCTGAAACAGCAGATGATGAACCGGCGCATAGGCCAGCATCACCCCCAGACGCGTCATCTCGGGCGCGATGTTCCGCGGCAAAAGCCCAAGGCTCGGCAGCAGCACGACGGGGTGCGCCGGATGACGCAGCAGCGACAAATCCTCAGGGCCACGCGCCGCGAACAATGCGACGGAAGCCTCGTTGGCGAGCATGACGGCGAAAGGTTTCACCTCGCGGTTTTTCCGCCGCCGCAACTCCGCGACCGCCGCCTCGTCATGGGCGTCGCACAGCAGATGAAAACCGCCGATCCCCTTAAGCGCCACGATCTTGCCGCTGCGCAGGGCGGCGACGATTTCCGCCGGTTGATGCGACAGGCGCGGCCCGCATTTTGCGCAGGCGATGGGCTCCGCGTGGAAGCGGCGATTGGCCGGATCTTTGTACTCGCGCGCGCAATCCTCGCACATCGCAAAGCGCGCCATCGAGGTTTGCGCGCGGTCGTAAGGGAGCCGCCGCGTCAGCGTGTAGCGCGGGCCGCAATGGGTGCAATTGACGAAAGGATAGAGATGAAAACGGCTTTGGGGATCGAACAGGTCGTCGAGACATTGCTCACAGGTCGCGGCGTCGGCGGGAATGCGTGTGCGCGCCAGACCGCCGCGCGAGGTCTCGATGACAAACCCGGCTTCGCCGCTCGGCGCCAGCCTTTCCACTTCCATCGCGTCGAGACGCGCCAAAGGCGGCAATTCCTGACGCAAGGCGGCGACAAAACGCTCGACGCCCGCGCCCTCGACCTCCAGCAGCACGCCCTCGGCATCGTTGCGCACAAAGCCCGCAAGACCATAACGCGCGGCGAGACCATGGACGAAGGGCCGGAAACCGACGCCCTGCACGGCGCCGCGCAAGCGCAGGCGCAGGCGCGTCGCTTCCGGTTTCGCCATGAGCGCCGCGACCGCCATCAGCCCGCCTTGGTTTTCGCCGCGCTCAAGCGGGAGGCGCGCGCCTGGACCCAGGCGTAAAAGGCGGCCAAGCCCTCGCCGGTCTTGGCGGACAAGACAAGCGTCTGCAAATTCGGATTGACCCGCAAGGCATGTCCGATACAGGCGCCGACGTCGAAATCGAGATGCGGCAGCAGGTCGGATTTATTGAGCAGCATCAGATCGGCGGCCGCGAACATGTCGGGATATTTGGACGGTTTGTCTTCGCCTTCCGTGGTCGAAAGCAGCACCACCTTGTGCGCCTCACCGAGATCGAAAGCAGCGGGGCAGACGAGATTGCCGACGTTCTCGATGAACAGCAGCGAGTTTTCCGCCGGCGCCAGCGTCTCCAGCGCATGGCCGACCATATGGGCGTCGAGATGGCAGCCTTTGCCGGTGTTGACCTGGATCGCCTTGACGCCGGTGGCGCGGATGCGCTCAGCGTCGTTCGAGGTCTGCTGGTCGCCCTCGATCACCGCGATGGAGTGGCGGTCCTTGAGGTCATTTATGGCGCGCACCAGCAGCGAGGTTTTTCCCGAGCCGGGGCTGGAGACGAAATTAAGCGCCAGAACGCCATTGCGCACAAAAAAGGCGCGGTTTTCCTCGGCATAGAAGCGGTTTTTCGACAAAATGTCGCGCTCGATCTGCACGATCCGCTCCTGGCTCATGCCGGGAACATGAACGCCCGCCAATCCGGCGCCAAAGTCAAGCTTTTCGCCGCCCTCGCCATGGGCATGGCCATGATGATGGCCATGAACGTGGTCATGATCATGGTGGTGGTTATGGTCGTGATCATGATCGTGCGCGCGGTCATGATCGTGATGGTGATCGCCATGCGCGTGGCTATGGCTGTGCGCCTTGGCCTCGGCAGGCTTTTCGCCCGGAACTTTATCACCCTCCTGGGTCGCCGTCCCGCATCCGCAAACCGTGCACATTATTCGACCTCCAATTCCTTGACGCGCATTTCGTCGCCGCCGGTCATTTGCACATGATAACCGCCGCAGTCCGGACAGGCGCCGAAACGTTCGGCTAACGGAACCGTTTTTTCGCAGTCGAGGCACCAGCCCTGCCCCGGCGTGCGGATGATTTCGAGCCTGGCGCCCTCGGCCAATGTGCCGCGGGTCGCCGCGTCAAAGCAGAATTCCATCGCCTCCGGCTCCACGCTGCTAAGGGTTCCGATTTCCAGCCACACCGTTTTCACGCGGGCGAATCCCTGTTTGCGCCCTTCCTCGCGGAGAATCTCGACCACGCCCTCGGTCAGCGACATTTCATGCATGAGCGACGTCCCGAATTTCCACGCTGACGCTGATGCAGGGATCGAAGACGAAAGCCAGCCGCTCCACCCGCCGTCGCGCCGCTGCGCCCGTTCCGATCCGTCCGCCGCGCAAAAATCTGGCGAAAGGACCTTCGGGATGAAAATTCCATTCGGTCGGGGCGAGGATTCCATAGTCCGCGATCCGTCCGGCGCTGTCGAGGCGCAAACGATGATACAACCTTCCGCGCGCGGAATCGACCGCCGCAAACCCCTGACCTGCCTCTGCTCTTTTTCCGACCACCAGATTCTCGTGCGCCGAGGCGCCTTTGATGAGCGCAGCGATCGCATCGAGCGTCGCCGCCATGTCTTTGAACCGGGACGCCAGGCGTCCGGCGAGAGTGTTGGTAAAATCGACGCTGGCTCGCCGCGCGGAGGCGCCTGTCTCGACGCAGCGTCCGGAAAGCTGCGGCGCCCGGGAAAATCTCGGCTCTGTCATCGCCTGGGCGACAGCCGAGTCATCGGACGGCCGCAGAAAATCGGCATTTCCCTCGCTCAAGGCCCAGTTCGGTTCGTCGGCGGCGACCCCCGTCCACTGCCGCGCGAAAAGCGTCTCGCCCTGCGCGAAATCGCGCAGGCCAAGCTTGATCGCCGCATCCTCGACGCGCTCGAACCGACCCTCGCCTATGTCCGGCGCGACGCGCAAAGATTGCAACGTATCGCGCAGGGCGGCGACGCTTTCCGCTTCGGGCGGCCCCTCCTGCGGCCAATCCAGAACGCTGGCGCGCAACATTTCGCTGTACCGCTCGCATAGCAGGCGCAAATCGCGCAGCTTCCGCTCCGCCGGGTCCGGCGTGCGCCCCTGCGCCGCCTCGCCCGCCGCCTCTACCGCGAGCGATTGCGCAACCGGGCAAAGCGAAAAAAGATTTTTCGCCAGCTTCGCCGCATCCGGCAACGACCGGCCGATAAAAATCGGCGCGACATCTTGGCGCGGCGAAGCGATCCTGACCTCGTCCACCCAATCGCCTCGCGTGATCACCGCCATCTTCAACGCGCCGTCGAAGGGGTTCATGGCGCGGGCGCCTTCCGGTCGCCGCCGCGCAGGAAAAACGCGCGGCGATCCATTTGCGGAGCCTCCGCCATCTCCCGCGGGCGAAATTTTTCAGCCCGCTCGGCCGGCGTTTCGCGCGGCGTATCCGGGGCGAAGGGATAGATTTCCGGCCCCGGCGCTTCGGCCAGCAGGCCGGCGTCCGAAAGTCCGTCGATGGCCGCGTGGGCGGTGGCGAGCGCCGCCGCTTGATCGATGAAATCGTCCATCGGCGAAAACAACGAACACATCAGCAGGCGGCCGAAACCGTCGAGTTCGCAGACGAGAAAATCGACCTTTCCGCAGGGCAGTGAAACGCTGCGCGCTTCGCCGGACGCACCTGTGACGGGCGGCGCCCCGTCCAAGGGCGCGAGCACGATATTCATGAACCAGGGCGTGACGACAATGCCGAGAGCCTGGTCTCGCCAGGGCCTGAAACCAACACTTGCGACGTCGAGCGCGCGATTGCAGATTGGCACATCGGCCATGGCGCGCTGATGGACGTTGTGGAAATGCGCTTCCAGCCGGGCGGAAAGCTCCGCGACTTCCGTGTCAGCCGTCATCGCCGAGCCTCATGAATCGCTCCTGCGCTGCATCGCAATTGGGGCAGCGCCAGTCTTCGGGCAAGGCCGAGAACGGCGTGCCCGGCGGAATCTGCCAGACTTCATCCCCCTGCGCCGGATCATAGACGTGCCAGCACACGCCGCATTCCATCCTGGCCTGGTCGTCTCCCTCCGGCTTGCCGAAATTCTCGAACCCGCTCATCGGAAATAGGCCTCGTCAATCTCGCGCAGCCTTTGCGCGCTGTCGCGGAAATCCTCATCCGCCGCGCAGGCGGCGGCCGGAGCGTCGCCGATTTCCAAAGTGTCGAGGATGATCTGGTCCATGGAATTGAAAAATTGCACCGACCAGACGTTTTTCGTCGCTGTTGAATGGACGCGACAGGAGCCATAGCCGGTCGACACCAGCCGCACCGCGCCCGACCCGAGGCAGAGCTGCAGGAACTCCATGTCTTCCGAACTCATCGGCAGCAAAGTGAAAGTGATGGTGTGAGTCGGCTGGCCGGGCTGATGCGCCTCGGAGCGGCTCTCGATTTCCTTGAGCAGCGGCATGACGTTCATCGCGCCGAGCGGGGGCGCGCCATAGATCAAGGGCTGATTGTTCACCAGAGCCGCGCGCCTGGCGATTTCCGGCAGGCGCGAGACTTCGAGATAATCGGCTAACAGCTTTTCCTGCCTGTCGGTGAAGCGCACGCGCCACAGGCCGGCCATGGTCGATTCCTGGATTTGCGCAGTCACGCCGTCCGGCAGCGCGACCACGCCCGCCACTTCGCCTTCGCCCAGCACGCCCTCGAACAGGAGAATTTCGTCGGCCGAAAAATCGGTGAGGTCGAACAGGCGTCCCCCCTCGTTTTCCTTTTGGACGTCGAGCGCCACGGCGATGTCGGGCAACATTTTCGCCACGCGCGGGCAATGTTCGATCAGGTCTTCCGCCTTGCCTGTCGCCAGCAGCGACAACGCGCCCGAGGCGGTGCGTCCCTTGCCGCTTTCGGTCAGCGGCTCGAAGCCGATCGGCATGATGGTCATGGCTTCCTCGGCGCCTTCCGGCGCGACCCAAAATCCGGCTTTCATGCGTCAGGCTCCCTGTGAATGGGTGAATGCCACTTTCGGCCCCTTGGGACCGCTGAGAACCGGCGCGGCGGGATCGAGAAACGCCTCGATCTTGTGAAGATATTCCGACCAGTCGTAAATTTTCGGCAGCACGCCGACGGGATCGCCGCCACGCACGACAACCAGGGCGGGATAGACATAGACCTGGAAGCGCGCTTTCAACTTTTCTTCCGCCGCGGGCGCGATCACGGCGCCGCGCAAGCGCTCGGCGAAGACCTGGAGTATTTCCGGCAGGATGACCGCGACATCGCTCGTTTCGGGCCGATTGGCGCCCGCGCCGGGAAAGAACAGCAGTGAATGAAGAGATTCACCCTGCGCCGGGACGAGGAAGGCGTCGATATTTTCGGCATCGACCAAAGGCAGGCGGTGGCGCTCGGCAAGCGCGTTGAGCAAAGGCGTCGACATGGCGTTCCCTCGTAGTAGTCTTTTAATTGGTTCCGCAAAATGCGCGCCAGCCGCTGTTTGGGCGCTCAAGCCTTCGAATCGGGCGCTCGTGGTTGCGCCGCCAGGTAGAAAGTCAGCTTACAGTGAAAGACCTGGGCTTTCCAGCGCGCTCAGCGCAAATGTTCGGGCAATTGCGGTTCGCGGTCGATCAGATCGGCGAAGTGAGACTCGAAATTTTCGCCTCGCAGGGCGGCTTCCAGTCCGCACAAGGCGTCTTCGATCAAACGCGCCTCTTCCGCGTCGAGGACGCGGATCGCAGTATCGATGTGAACAAGAACCTGCGTTCCCGGCTCTTGCGGACCGAGCAGCAGCAGCGACACGCGGCGCGTCTCTTCGCCCCGCGCGCAAAGCGCCGACATATCGTCGCCTTCCATGATTTGCATCGGCACGCCAAGGCACATTTGTTGTTTTCCTGGAAGGTCGGTCAGGGCTTATTCGCCCAGACCCGGCGAAAGCCGCTCGTAGCTGGCCATGTCCATGTCATTGCCGAGCAACGGCTCCACCATCTCGCCTCGCGCGCGGCGACGGCAGGGCGCTCCCCATTGCTCCAATATGACCGCCGCTATGTCGGCCGCCGTCAAGAGCTGGTCACGCACCGGCGCGGTCAGGGGGCCGCCCCAATCCTCGAGATCGAGCGGTTGGCAACCGATCAAAGCGAGTTTTTCCGGATAGTCGCCAAGCAGGTCGGCGGCGGAGAGCACTTCCTGGAACCCGGTCTGATGCAGGCTCATTTTTTTCGCGCCGGTGAATTTCGGCACTTCGTCGCCCTGCACGATTTTCAACGCGCCGGGCCGCAAGCCATAGTCGATCGCATCGAAGACCAGGAGATAGTCGGCCTCCTGCACGAATTGGACGAGATAGAGGCCCTGGGTGCCGCCGTCGAGCAGGCTGACATCGGGCGGCGTCCGATAAAGGGCGTGGAACGTCTCCAGCGCCCGGACGCCAAATCCTTCGTCGGCCCAAAGAATATTGCCGATGCCCAGAACGAGTATCTTCGGTTCACGCTTTGCGTTCATGGTCAGACCTCGTCGCGGAATTGGCGCTCGCCCGAAATCATCGAGGAGATCATGCTCTGGCGCGACATGATGTCTTCGCGGACCGCCGCGTAAATATGGACGATGGTGAAGATCACCAGAACCCACATGCCGAGATGATGCAATGTGTGCACCTCCTGGCTGTTCGGGAAGAGCACGAAGACCCAGCCGAACGCCTTGGCCAGCAAGCTTCCGGAGCCCTCGCCCTGAGAATAGAGCGCGAAGCCGGTGCAGATCATGAACAGGGTTCCGAGCGTGAACATCAGGAACATCATGCTTTGGGCGAGCGGATTGTGCCCGACATATTGCTTGGGGTATTTTTCCAGAAAAGCGTACCAGCGGATTTCATGCAGCACGCCGAGCCAGAACTCCGAGCGCCAGAACGGGATGTAGAAAATCTGCTTGGCGTGGGCGTTGCCGACGAAGGCCCAGTAAATCCGCAACAGAAAGCCGACCGCCATGATCTGGCCGGCGGCGAAATGGACGAAACGGATATAGCCCATCTGGAAATGCGCGCTGGCCTCGCCGCTCAGGCTCGCCGGCGGCGAAGCGATCAGATAGCCGGTGACGAAAAGCGACACCATGGCCAGAGCGTTGACCCAGTGCCAGAGGCGCACCGGAGCCTGATAGACGTAGACCGTGCGCCGGGAAATTTCTTTCTCGCCACGAGCGTCGGAAAGATCGCCGAGGACAGCCCCCGTGCGACGGGCCACCGTCGTGTCGACAAGCGTGTCAGGAATACCGGCGGTTTGCGTCAGTTCAGTCATGACGACCTCCCAAAATTTTTAGTTCTCCCTTCTCCCTTGCGGGAGAAGATGGATCGGCCAAACGCCGGGACGGACGAGGGGGCAGGGCGGGGCGTAGCCCCCTCATGCCCGGAGCTGCAGCGCTACTTTCCCCCGCAAGGGAGAAGGAGCGCCCGGCGCCGCGCTTATCTTACCGTCACCTTGGCCATTTCCTGGCCGTCCGGGCTCATCACATGGGTCGAACAGGCCAGGCACGGATCGAAGGAGTGCAGCGTGCGCAGGATCTCCAGCGGCTGGCTCGGATCGGCCATCGGCGTGTTCATCAGCGACGCCTCGAAGGCGCCGATATTGCCCTTGGGATCGCGCGGGCTGCCGTTCCATGTGGTCGGCACGACCGCTTGGTAATTGTCGATCTTGCCGTCCTTGATCCTGATCCAGTGCGCGAGCGCGCCGCGCGGCGCCTCGGTGAAGCCCACGCCCTTGACCTCGGAAGGCCAGGATTTGGGATCCCATTTGTCGACATTGGCGGTGGAACTGTCGCCGGCCTTGATATTGGCGACCAATTTTTCGTAGAAATGCCGCATCTTGTAACCCGCCCACTGGCTTTCCAGCGCGCGCGCCGCCGTGCGGCCCAGCGTCGAGAACAGGGCGCTCGTCGGCAGGCCGAGGTCTTTCAGCAGCTTGTCGACAGGGTCCTTGAATTCGGACTTGTTCTGGGCGTAGCCGACGGTCCAGCGGGCGAGCGGCCCGACTTCCATCGCATGGCCCTTCCAGCGCGGCGACTTGATCCAGCTATATTTGCCGCCTTCGTCGATATTTTCGATATTGGTCTTGGTCCCCTTGGCGTTGGGGCCGAGCTCGTAATGCGGCTCGGTGACGCCGTCCCAGGGATGCAGGCCCTTGGTCTCGTCGGGATATTTGTACCAGCTGTGGGTGACGAATTCCTGGATCTCCTCGGGATCGCGATGGTTGACCGGGAAAACCTCGGCGAGATTGCCATTGATGATGGCGCCCTGCGGCAGCGCGAGATTGCGCGGCGTGTAATCATTGGCGTGTTCGGGGATATCGCCATAGGCGAGCACGGATTGGCTCGACAGGCCGCCGCCGTAGAGCCAGTCCTTGTAAAACGAGCCGATGGCCGCGACATCGGGGAGATAGACCTGGTCGTTGAACTCGATCGACCGGTCGATGATCTCCTTGACGTAGTTCAGGCGCTCCATGTTGATCGCGCCGACGCCGCCAATGCCGTCGACATTGATCGGGCAAGGCACGCCGCCGACGAGCCAGTTCGGATGCGGATTCTTGCCGCCGAAAATGGTATGGATTTTCACGATTTCCTTCTGGAAATCGAGCGCTTCGAGATAATGCGCCACCGCCATCAGATTGGCTTCGGGCGGCAGGCGATAGGCCTTGGAACCCCAATAGCCATTCTTGAACGGGCCGAGCTGGCCGGATTCGACGAATTTCTTCAATCTTCCTTGCAGATCGCGGAAATAGCCGGGCGAGGACAAGGGCCACGGCGAGAGCGATTGCGCCAGCGCCGAAGTGGCCTTGGGATCGGCCGAGAGCGCCGAAACCACGTCGACCCAATCGAGCGCGTGGAGGTGATAGAAATGCACGATATGGTCGTGAACCTGCAGCGCCAATTGCATGATGTTGCGGATGGAATTGGCGTTTTCGGGAATCTGGATCGCCAGCGCGTCTTCCACCGCGCGCACGGAGGTCAAGGCGTGGGTGCCCGTGCAGACGCCGCAGATCCGTTCGGTGAAGGCCCAGGCGTCGCGGGGATCGCGACCGCGCAGGATCACTTCGATGCCGCGCCACATCGTGCCGGTGGAGACGGCGTTGCGAATGACATTATTCTCGTCGACATTCACCTCGACGCGCATATGGCCTTCGATGCGGGTGACCGGATCGACGACGATGCGCTTGCCGGAATTATCGAGATTGAAACCGTTCGGAGTCAGGACGGTCATGGCTGCGTTTCCTCAATTCTTGGTTTCGTTGCACGCGGGACCTGGCGCTACTTGTCTTTCGGCGCCGCCTTGTCGTCATGCTTGACCGTGACGCGACTGATCGCGGTGACGGCGGCATGGGCCGCGACCGCCACGCCCACTGTTGCGGCGGCGGTGATGCCGATCCTGTCGGCATTGGCCTCGACGCCGAACTGGTTGATGTTGCTGAGGCGCTCGTAGAACGGCCCCTTGTCCCAAAAACCGTCTTCCGAACAGCCGATGCAGCCATGGCCCGACTGGATCGGGAAGGAGACGCCATTGTTCCAGCGCACGGTAGAGCAGGCGTTATAGGTGGTGGGGCCCTTGCAGCCCATTTTGTAGAGGCACTGGCCCTGTCTCGCCGCCTCGTCATCCCAATGCTCGACGAACTGGCCGGCGTCGAAATGCGGCCGGCGATAGCATTTGTCGTGGATGCGCTGGGAATAGAACATCTGGGGCCGGCCCTGCCGGTCGAGTTCGGGCAGGCGGCCGAAAGTGGTGATGAAAGTGACGACTCCGGTCATGACTTCGGCGATCGGCGGACAGCCCGGAACTTTTATGATCGGCTTGTCGGTGATGACCTTGTCGATGGGCGTGGCCTGGGTGGGGTTCGGCTTGGCGGCCTGGACGCAGCCCCAGGAGGCGCAGGCGCCCCAGGCGATGATGGCCGCGGCGTCCTCCGCCATCCATTTCAGCTTTTCAACGAAAGGCCGGCCGCCGTCGATGCAGAACATGCCGCCTTCATTGAGCGGCGGATTGCCTTCAACCGCGAGAATATATTTGCCTTTGTATTTTTCCTTGGTCTCTTTGAGGATGGCTTCGGCCTGATGGCCCGCGGCGGCCATGATCGTGTCGTCGTAATCGAGCGAGATCATCGACAGCACGACGTCCTTGACCAGCGGATGCGCCGAGCGAATGAAACTTTCCGAGCAGCAGGTGCATTCCAGCCCGTGCATCCAGATCACCGGAACGCGGGCGTTGGTTTCGAGCGCCTGCGCCACCTTGGCGGCGCCGGTTGCGCCGAGGCCCATGCTGGCCGCGGTGAGCGAGCAGAATTTTGTAAAGCTGCGGCGGGTGATCCCCTGTCGACGAATTACATCATAAAAGGTCTCGACTGCGGCCATGGAGCGCCTCCCTTCCATTTCATTATCTTTCCAGTCGGGCCGACCGGACGTTTGGGCAGGCAGCAGCAAATCGGGCGCCAAATGCGGCAATCGGCCGCATGTTATTTTATGGTTAGTGGAATCAAATAGATAAGCCTAGGGCGCGGAGGGCCGCCGCAGACCGGTCAAAGGCAATATGGAAAGCGGCTTGACGTTGGCCGCAGGGCGCTTTGCAGCGGGAACGGCCAGATGGGCCAGACCATTTGGCTGGCGAAGCGCTTGGCGCCTGTTGCAAAGTCTCTTTGCGGTCCGGGGCGTATTTTGCAGGTCGCATCCCAACGGATGCGCCAAGAATCGCGGCGACGCGACGCCGACGCTACGGCTGGCGCAACTTTTGCTGTCTCCGGCGCAATGGGGAATTTGCGCTAGTCGGCTCAAGCCGCGTCCGCACGGGGAAACGCCATGGTCAGCACGCCCGCTCCAAGTGCCTGCGTCCCGGACCAGGACCGCGACGCGCGGTTGCCGCTGCTTTTCGCTGGGCTGATCCTTGCCAATTGCGCCGCCTGGGTCTGGGCTTTCACGCTTTTCGCCGACCGGCCAGCCCTGCTCGGCACTGCATTGCTCGCCTGGGTGTTCGGCTTGCGGCATGCGATCGACGCCGATCATATCGCGGCCATCGACAATGTGGTGCGCAAGCTGATGCAGGAGGGCCAGCGGCCCTCCGACGCCGGTCTCTATTTTTCGCTCGGCCATTCGACCGTGGTGGTGCTGGCGGCGGTGCTGATCGCCTTCGCCGCCGCGGCGATGAAGGAGGGGTTCGGCGGATTCAGGACGGTCGGCGGCATGGTCGGCACAGCGGTGTCATCCTTGTTCCTGCTGGTGATCGCTGCGGTTAATCTGGTGATCCTGACCAATGTCTGGGCGACCTTTCGCTCGGTGCGGCAGGGGGGAGCGCTGGATCACGCCAGCCTCGACCTGCTGCTCTCCGGGCGCGGCTTTCTGGCGCGGCTGTTCCGGCCGCTGTTCGCCTTGGTCAATTCATCCAGGCGGATGTATCCGCTTGGCTTCCTGTTCGGCCTCGGCTTCGACACCGCCACTGAAATCGGCTTGCTGAGCATTTCCGCAACTGAGGCGGCGCATTCCCTGTCGCCTTGGCAGACCTTGGTATTTCCGGCGCTTTTCACCGCTGGCATGGCGCTGGTCGACACAGCCGACAGCGCCCTGATGGTCGGCGCCTATGGCTGGGCCTTCGTTCGTCCGCTGCGCAAGCTCTGGTACAACCTGACGATTACGGCGGTGTCGGTGGTGGTGGCGGTTTTCATCGGCGGCGTCGAGGCGCTTGGCCTGATCGGCGAGAAATGGGGATTTGAGGGCGCCGGCTGGGATGTCGTCGCCAGTCTCAACGCCAGCCTGGCGGAATTCGGCTTTGTCGTCATCGGCCTTTTCGTCGTCGCCTGGCTGGCGTCGATGATCGTTTACAAGGCCAAGGGATTCGACCGGGCGCCTTTCGTCGCGCCCTGAACGTCACATCGAGCGGGTTTGCCTTGCCCTATTGGCGCTCATCGCCGCCTCACTTCATGCCTTTTTCCGACGCGTCGCCGCAGCCTTGCGCGCCGATGCGGAACGTTCCGCCGGCGTTCTCGACGCCGAAGCGCGGCCGCCGATCTCGCCGCCGCGATGAGAGGCGGGATGGCCGGTAGATTTGCCACGCCCGGAGCCGCCGGGCTTCTTGCCGCCCTTGTCATCCTTGTTGACCGTCGCCCAGGCGCGCCGCTCCGCTTCCTTTTCAGGAACGCCGCGCTGCTCGTAGCTTCCCTCGATATGCTCGGCCTTGCGTACCTGCTTGTCGGTGTATTTCGATTTGTCGCCGCGAGGCATGGCTGTCTATCTCCCTGTATAACGATAAAAAACCTTGATTTCGGCAGAGAGTTCCCCGGTTAAGCGCCAATCGCCAATAGCGGCAAAGGTTTCGCATGTAACGTCAGCGTCGGCTTGCCTTTGAATAGCGACGGCTTAACCATTGGCGTGCGGTTCCAGCTTGCTAAAATATTTGGCCCCGCGGAACTAACGAGGGCGATCGACGATTAGTCGTTGCCGCGGCTCCGCGATCCATAACCAATCCGGACAGGCGCATGACCCAACCAGGCCACATGGCGCAACCGACCTTCAGGCCCACGCGCGCACCGAAAGGGCTCGCAGTGAGGTTGAAAGTCAATGGCGTCGACCGGAACCTCGACTTGCAGCCATGGACGACCCTGCTCGACGCCCTGCGCGACCGTCTCGGCCTGACCGGGACAAAGAAGGGCTGCGATCATGGGCAGTGCGGCGCCTGCACGGTCCTCGCCAATGGCCGAAGGGTCAACGCCTGCCTGATGCTCGCCGTCATGTGCGACGGATTCAGCATCACCACCATCGAAGGATTGGCGAAGCCGGGCGAGCTGCATCCGCTGCAGCAGGCCTTCATCGAACATGACGCGTTCCAGTGCGGCTATTGCACGCCCGGACAAATCTGCTCCGCCGCGGGCCTGATCGCGGAGGGCAGGGCGCGCTCGGTTGAAGAAATCCGCGAGCTGATGAGCGGCAACATCTGCCGTTGCGGCGCCTATCCCAACATCGTGGCGGCGATCGAGCAGGCGATGGCCAAGCAGGCGGCAGGAAGATCATGATCAATTTCGACTATATTCGCGCCGGCAGCGTTGCCGAGGCGGTGCGACGGATCGCCGCCGATCCGACCGCGAAGATCATCGCCGGCGGCACCAATCTGGTCGATTTGATGAAGCAGGACGTCGAACGGCCAAGCCGCCTCGTCGACATTTCCCGCCTGCCGCTCAACACCGTGGAGGAGACCGCCGCCGGCGGCGTGCTCATCGGCGCCCTCGTTTTGAATTCAGACCTCGCCTACCATCCCTTGATCGAAAAAAACTTTCCGCTGCTCTCCAGCGCCCTTCTGGCCGGCGCCTCGCCGCAACTGCGCAATATGGCTTCGGTCGGCGGCAATCTTTTGCAACGCACGCGCTGTTATTATTTCTACGACACGGCGACGCCCTGCAACAAGCGCGCGCCCGGTAGCGGCTGCCCCGCCATCGACGGCCTCAATCGCATCCACGCGATCCTGGGAGCGAGCGAGTCCTGCGTCGCCACCCATCCTTCCGACATGTGCGTGGCGCTCGCGGCCCTCGAGGCGCTGGTTCATGTCACGGGGCCGGCGGGCGAGAGGGCGATCCCCTTCGCGGATTTTCACCGCCTGCCGGGAGACGCGCCCGAACGCGACACTAATTTGCGCGCCGACGAGATCGTCACGGCCATCGAGTTGCCGCCGGAAGGCTTTGCCGCCAATTACACCTACCTGAAGATCCGTGACCGGCTGTCCTACGCCTTCGCCCTTGTTTCCGTCGCAGTGGGCTTGAGCCTCGACGGCGATATCATCAAGGGGGCGCGGTTGGCGCTCGGCGGCGTCGCCCACAAGCCGTGGCGCGACACGGCAGCAGAGGCGGTACTGCGCGGGCGAACGCCAAGCCGCGCCGTTTTCGAAGAAGCGGCGGATCTGGTCCTGCGCGGCGCCCGCGGACTGGCCCACAATTCTTTCAAGATCGACCTGGCGCGCCGCGCCATCGTCCGCGCCCTGACCCAGGCGGCAAACGGCGAGCCGCAATCGCAATCGTGCAAAAGGATCAACTGACCGTCATGGCGAGTCTTATCGGCGCCCCAACATCACGCGTCGACGGCCGCGCGAAAGTCACCGGCGAAGCCACTTATGCGGCTGAGTTCAACGCGCCGGGCGGGCTTTATGGCGCCGTCGTCACGTCCCCAATTGCTCGCGGACGAATAGAGCGGATCGACGCCAACCTCGCCTTGGGCGTGGAGGGCGTGTTCGATGTGTTGACGCATCAGAATCGGCCGCCCATGGCCGACGCGGACGCGGCCTATGCGGACGACATTGCCCCGCCGGGCTCTCCTTTCCGGCCCTTCTATAACGACCGGATTCTTTTCAGCGGCCAGCCCGTGGCGCTGGTCCTCGCCAGGGATTGGGAAACGGCCCGTTTCGCCGCCTCGCAGGTCCGGATCGATTATCGGAAAGAGCCGCACGCCACCGATCTTTTGCGCCAGCGGAATGAGGCTTTCACTCTCTCGGGCGACGCTTTCGCCATGTCCCTGGCAAAGCCGCGCGGCGACGCCGCACAGGCGCTGGCGCGCTCGCCGGTTCGCCGCGAAGGGGATTATTTCATTCCCGTCGAACATCATAATCCAATGGAGCTTTTCGCTTCGACCGTGATCCATGAGGACGACGGCAAGCTCGTCGTCCACGACAAGACCCAGGGCGTTCAAAACGTCCAGCGCTACCTGTGCAATGTCTTCCGTCTGAAGCCCGAGGAACTGCGCGTCGTCTCGCCCTTTGTCGGCGGAGCGTTCGGCTTGGGACTGCGGCCGCAATATCAGGTCGCGCTGGCCGTGCTTGCAGCGCTTGCGGTCAAACGTTCGGTGCGGGTGGTGCTGACGCGCCAGCAGATGTTTGCCCTTTCCTTCCGACCGGCGACGGTCGAAACCGTCGCGCTAGGCGCTGCGGTCGACGGCGCGCTCCAGGCGGTCACGCATCGGGCTTTGGCGATGACGTCGCAATATGAGTCCTTCGCCCGCAACGATTCGACATGGTCGGGCGCGCTCTACAAATGCGACAACGCGAGCTATGCGCATCGGTTGGCGCGGCTCGATCTGCCGACGCCCTGCGACATGCGCGCGCCGGGCGCCGCCACCGGCGTCTATGCGCTCGAATGCGCGATGGATGAACTCGCCGTCGCCCTGAAACTCGATCCACTGGAATTGCGTTATCGCGCCTATTCGGATCTCGATCAGAACGAGGGCATACCCTTCACCAGCAAGGCGCTGCGCGACTGCTATCGCCAGGGCGCCGAAGCCTTCGGCTGGGCGCGTCGCAACCCTGAGCCGCGCTCGATGCGCGATGGCGGCGAGTTGATCGGCTGGGGCATGGCGACGGGCATCTGGGAGGCGCTGCAAATGAAATTCAGCGTCCGCATTGCGTTGAGCGCCGATGGAAAAGCGGAGGTGGCCTGCGCCACCTCCGACATTGGAACCGGGACTTATACCATCATGAGCCAGGCCGCAGCCGAGATGCTTGGCCTGCCGCTCGAAAACGTCACGATCAAACTGGGCGACTCGACCTTGCCGCAGGCGCCGGTCGAAGGCGGCTCCTGGACGGCGGCCTCGGTCGTCGACGCCATCGCCCACGCGGCCGACGCCGTAAAGTCGGACCTTGTGGAATTGGCCCGGCGAGCGCCCGGTTCGAACTTCGCCGAACTCAAGCCGGAAGAGGTGAGCCTCGCCGACGGCAGGATCGTCAGCAAGCGCGACGCCTCCCTGTCCGCGCGGATCACCGACGTGATGGCGCGCACTGGCGTGGAGCGGATCGAGCGGGAGCGAGCAACCGAGATCAAGCGCGACGACAAGCACGCGCGCAACACTCATTCGGCGGTGTTCGCCGAAGTGCGGGTCGACGACCAACTGGGCGTCATTCGCGTCACGCGCGTCGTCACTGCTATCGCCGCCGGGAGGATTCTAAACCCGAAGACGGCGCGCAGCCAGATACTGGGCGGCGTCGTCTGGGGGATCGGGATGGCGCTGCACGAAGAAACACTGATCGATCACAATTTTGGGCGCTTCATGAACGCCAACATCGCAGAATACCACATGCCGACCAATGCCGACGTGGGCGATATCGAGGTGATTTTCGTCGACGAACGCGATGAGTTGATCAACCCGTTCGGCGTCAAGGGTTTGGGCGAAATCGGCATCGTCGGCGTCGCCGCGGCGATCGCCAACGCCGTCTACCACGCCACCGGCAAGCGGGTCCGCGACCTGCCGATCACGCTGGACAAGTTGAACTAAAGCGTTTTCAAGCGGGACATTGGAACGTCGCGCGCTGCTGCCCGTTAACTGCCCGCCGCCTCCAGGACAGGCAGTCCAAAGCGAGATGAACGACGAGCATGACCGTCGGCGAGGCGCTGGCCACGAGCGGTCCCGTCCTGCTTGAGGTTAAGACCGATCCGGAAGTGCCGCCCTTGCCGCCGCATATCGCCATGCAACAGGCGCGCAATTTCATGGGCATGCTGTTGAAAGGCGACGAGCGCGAAGGGTCGCTGCTGAAGGAGACGGTGCGCCAGGTGCTGAGCGCGATCCTGCCCGGCGACAAGCGAGGCGGAGACGCTGAACGCCTTAAGGTTGGGTTGCAAACATGAACGGGACGCAGGACCAAGACGGCGAACATCGCCGGCCGAAAAAGCGCGCCAGGGCGAGATCATCTTGCGCACGCCAACGCAGCGCGACGGCCTTTGGCGACTGCAAAAATCTTTTCTCGATGATGAACCTTTTTTGACACGGGGCGTTTCCATTCCGTGGCGCAGATGGCGACGTTCGCGAGAACGCTGCCGCTCCCGAAAGGGATATGCTGTCATGGGAGCGGCCTGTCCCGAGAAATCGGGCGGGCCGTACCCATTTTTGGCGCCCGTCGGTGCGACCCCGTAGGTCAGCGCGAAAAGGGGCCTCCGAAGCAAGCGCCACATCCCATCAAGCATATAATTCTGACCATTGCCGCCTTCCTGGTCGAAGCGTGGCTGTGGGATGCAGCTATCGCCCTTGGCCACTGGGCCACAGACTTGGTCTCCTGGCGTCAATCCAGGGACTTTGGCGGCCGATTGACGCACCCCCGGGACGCGCGGCCTGATTTTATTGGCTACGTATAGGTACTTAAGGGCAATCACGCTCTTCCGGCGATTCGTATTGCCGAGTAATTCCCCTCTGCCGGCTGCGCCAGAGCGGCCATTCGTGAGCTTTGCGCGCAGCCCATGGAGGAAACAATGTCGCAAAATCTTGATTTCCAGGCTTTGGCCAAAATCCCGTTTGCCGCAGCGACGTCGCTGACCGGAGCTCTGACCAAGCAAGTCGCCGCCTTCGTCACCGAAGCCCAGGGCTATTCGCTGGCCGCTTTCCAATCCAATCTCGCGCTGATCCAGAAACTCGCCAGCGTCAAAAACGTCGACGAACTGGTCAATGTTCAGACCGAACATGCCAGGACCTCCTACGAAGCGTCCATTGCGTGGTCGAAAAAAGTCGGCGAGCTCGCAGCCGACCTCTCGTCGCAAGCGGTCAAGACGGTGCTGGTCAGCCCGCAAAGCGCCAGCGTATCCGTGAAGGTCCCGTCGGTCGGCAAAAGGCTCCAGGCTACCGAATAGCGCGAGCCCTTCGCGCGGAGGCGCGATGACTTGCCTGCGAGAACATCTATCGCCAACGGCCGCGGTTGCGCGGCCGTCCTTTTGCGTCCCGCAGGCGCCTGCGGTGCAGCTTCGCGCCCGTGCCGCCATCCTTGCCTACTCGCCAGAATCGCCTACTCTGGCGAATCCCCCTCCCGAGGAGCATCACATGGGTCAGCCGAGCTGGAACGAAGTCGACGGCTACATCGTCGAGCGGCTTGTTCGCCACGACGACGCGCTCGCCGCCGCACTTGAAGCGAACAAAGCCGCGGGACTGCCGGCGATCGACGTCTCTCCGGCGCAGGGCAAGCTTTTGCATCTGCTCGCCCGGATGGTCGGAGCGCGGCGGGTGCTGGAAATAGGCACGCTCGGCGGCTATTCCACCATCTGGTTCGCTCGTGCGGTACCGCCTGACGGCGTCGTCGTCACCCTGGAGGCGCTGCCCGCACACGCCGACGTCGCGCGCAAAAACATCGAGCGCGCCGGTTTTGCCGCCAAAGTCGACATTCGCGTCGGACCTGCGCTGGAAACCCTGCCATTGCTCGCCGGCGATGGCGGCGGCGCCTTCGACATGATCTTCATCGACGCCGACAAGCGCAGCAATCCCGAATATCTGCGATGGGCGTTAAAACTTGCGCGGGTTGGCTCGGTCATTATCGTCGACAATGTCGTGCGCGACGGCGCCGTTCTCGACGCCAACAGCGGCGATGACGATATACAGGGCATCCGCCGCTTCTTCGACGACCTGGCGGCCGAGGCCCGCCTGGGCGCCACGGCGATTCAAACCGTTGGCTCCAAGGGCTGGGATGGCTTCGCCATCGCTCTGGTCGAAGGGGATTGACGCCGGCTTGCGATCCTTGCCGCGCCGCAAAAAACGCTTATCTATAGCGCGTCCCCGCCCGGAGGCGCGAATGACCACCAAAACATTTAAAATCAGCCGCAGCGACGAGGAATGGCGCGCCCGGCTCACGCCGGAGCAATATGACGTGCTGCGCCGCCACGGCACGGAGCGGGCCGGCTCCTGCGCTCTCAACCATGAAAAGCGCCCCGGCGCCTTTTTTTGCGCGGGTTGCGGACAGGAATTATTCCGCGCCGCCAAGAAATTCGAAAGCGGCACCGGGTGGCCAAGTTTCTTCGATCCGATCGAAGGCGCTGTCGAGACCAGCCGCGACAGCAGTTACGGTATGACCCGCACCGAAGTCCATTGCAGCCAGTGCGGCGGCCATCTTGGCCATGTCTTCGACGACGGGCCGCCGCCGAGCCACTTGCGCTATTGCATCAATGGCGTGGCGCTGGACTTCAAGCCCGAGTGATTTCGCGCCGCTTTTACGAAGGCCAACGAAGCTGCTGGCGATTTCCACGAAAAAACGCTATGCAGCGCGCAAAAGGGTGAGGCCCTCCAGCTTCAAGGAAATTCGATGCGCAAGGTTGTCGGCGCCAAACTGCACGGAATCCACGTGACGGACGCCAATATCGATTATCACGGCTCGATCACGCTCGATCCAGATCACTGTGAGGAAGCGGGGATTCTGCCGCTGGAATTCGTCGAAATCTGGAACAAGAATTCCGGCGCCCGCATTTCCACCTATGTCATCCTCGGCGAGCGCGGCTCGCGCTGCTGCATCCTCAATGGCGCTGCTGCGCGCACCTGTCAGCCGGGCGACCAGATCATCATCTGCAGCTCGATCTATGTCGAGGCGGATGAAATTCCCTCGTTGCGGCCGAAAATCCTGGCTTTCGACCGCGACAACCGCATCATCGACCGGCTTTCCTATCACGTCGATCGCGACGAGACCGGGCGCTTCCGCTTTTCCATCCATGATGAGACGGGCGCGCCACAGCCGATTCCGCTCAAAGCCAAAAAAGTCTGAGCTTTCGCCGACCAAGAAGTCGCGCGAGGGCGCCGGGCGCCGTCAAGTATAAATGCATATTATTGCTCGAAAAGTATGCAACTTTTCGGGAGTATGCTCTGAGGAGTCATCAATAATGAACGCAGGCCTGTCGTTTCCCAAAGACAAGATCAGGGTCTTGCTGCTCGAAGGCATCCACGAAAGCGCCGTGGCCCTGTTCAAGGCGGCAGGCTACACCAATGTCACCCGCCTGACCAAGGCGCTTGACGGCGAAGCTTTGCGTGAGGCGCTTCAGGGCGTGCACATCGTCGGCATCCGCTCGCGCACCAAACTGACGGAAGAGGTTTTCGAGGCGGCGGACCGGCTGATCGCGGTCGGCTGTTTCTCGGTCGGAACCAATCAGGTCAATCTCAATTCGGCCCGCGTACGCGGCATTCCGGTGTTCAACGCGCCCTTCTCCAACACCCGCTCGGTGGCGGAACTGGTCATCGGCGAGATCGTCATGCTGCTGCGCCGGATTTTCCCGCGTTCGGTCTCGGCGCATCAGGGCGGCTGGGACAAGAGCGCCAACGACAGCCTGGAAGTGCGTGGCAAGATTCTCGGCATCGTCGGCTACGGCAACATCGGCAGCCAATTGTCGATGCTCGCCGAGAGCATGGGCATGAAGGTGATCTTTTTCGACATCACCGACAAACTGCGCCACGGCAACACCGAACCCTGCGACACGCTGGAGGAATTGCTGGGCCAGGCCGACGTGGTCAGCCTGCATGTGCCGGAAACGCCGCAGACGAAGAACATGATGGGCGAAGCGCAATTCAAGGCGATGAAAAAGGGGGCCTATTTCATCAATAATGCGCGCGGCACCGTAGTCGATATCGACGCTCTGGCGCAGGCGATCAAGGACAAGCATCTGCGCGGAGCCGCCATCGACGTCTTCCCCAGGGAGCCGGCCGGCAATGCCGAAAAATTCGTGTCGCCGCTGCAGGGACTGGAAAATGTGATCCTGTCGCCGCATGTCGGCGGCTCGACGGAAGAGGCGCAGGAGCGCATCGGCTCGGAAGTCGCGCGCAAACTGGTTGATTATTCCGACATTGGCTCGACTCTCGGCGCGGTGAATTTCCCGCAAGTGCAATTGCCGCCGCGTCCCAATGGCACGCGCTACATGCATGTCCATCGCAATGTGCCGGGCATGATGATGAAATTGAACGATATTTTCTCACGCCGCGGCATGAACATCGCGTCGCAGTTCCTGCAGACCGACGGCGAGGTCGGCTATGTCGTGATCGAGGCGGACGGCACGCGCGAGGATTGCGAGCAGGTGCTGGAGGAAATCCGCGCCCTGGAGGGAACCCTGCGCGCCCGAATCATTTACGAACGCTGAGTTTTTGTCCGCGACGAGAAAAGTGCGCGCCGTCTCATGACGGCGCGTTTTTTTGCGGAAATCAACTCTGCTTGGCGATGATCTGGTTCTTGATTTTGTTATAGACGCCCTTGGGGACGATCTTCTTCTGCCACAACTCGTCCTTGCCCTTGTACGGGCGACCGGCGATGATCGCCTTGGCGCGTACGTCGCCGACGCCCGGCAGCGCCTGCAGCTGCTCCAGGCTGGCGGAATTGATGTCGAGCAGGTCGGCAGCCGGGGCATGCGCGGCGGCCGGTTTGGCCGGAGCGGTCTTGGTGGGAGCTTGCGTCGCCGGCGCCGGGGCCTGCGCGAGAGCGGGTACGGCGAGGGCGATCAGGGCGGCAGCGGTGAATGCGCGCAAAGTCTTGTACATGACGAATTCCTTTCGCCTGGGGGGCGTTTTGTCGGCGACGCGGCGCAGAGGCGACGCCGCCCGCAAAAACTTCACCATTCCGGGCGTTTCGTCAACTTTTCCCGGTGAAACCGCGATTTTGCGGCCGTTGGACAAAAAAAGCGGCGGCGCGCTTGCCCGCAAGGCCTGCGGTGATTATGGTCCGCCCCCAACGATCCGCCGAGTCGGGTTATTGGGGCGTCGCCAAGCGGTAAGGCAGCGGATTTTGATTCCGCCATACGGAGGTTCGAATCCTCCCGCCCCAGCCAGCGATTTTCTGGCGCGTCGCGGCTAGTTTTCGTCCTCCTCAGGAAGGTCGAGGTGCCCGTCGGAGACTGATCGCTCCCACTCGGGATTGCCGAGTTTGGAATCGACCGGCAAGTCGAGGCGGCGCTTCTCCTGTTCGATTTTCGCCTTCAGGTCCTTCGAGTCTTCCTTCAGCTTGTCGAGCGATTTGGCAAGATCGTCTTCCGCCCGTTCGATTGAGATTGACTCGCTCATCACAGCCTCCCTTTTGGCGACGGCCGATTGAGAACGCCTCAAACGAAGCGCGTGTTCCTCCATAGCCCGCCACCCCTGAAACCGGGGCTGCGCCAATGTCGGATGCCGCGAGCCGCGTGTGCAGGAATACTCGCCGGGCTGGTTCGTCAGCCAAGCTTTGGT
>NZ_JBKQOU010000203.1:0-3012 GCF_052145335.1 Rhodoblastus sp. | reverse complement strand
CAAGGTTGAGGCGCGGTGACGTAGAACTCAGGGAAGCGTCTTTTTTGGTCCACAACGATCCATGGCTTTGCGCATCGGGATTAGTAGTGTGCCAAAAAATCCGCGATAAGGCGAGAGCCAGATGTGCGATGCACAATCTTAAAGATCGCTACCGAAGCGATGCAACTCTGCGCCGTGCGCCTTTAGCCAAATCCGCGCCTTTTGCATAGGCGGAACGGCTTCCCTCACGAGGCGCCAGAAGCGGGGGCCGTGGTTCATCTCGCGCAGATGGGCCACTTCGTGCGCTGCGACGTAATCCAAAACAAATGGCGGCGCAAAGATGAGCCGCCATGAGAAAGAAAGTGTACCGCTGGTCGAGCAGGAGCCCCATCGCGTTGCTTGATCGCGCACTGCGATCCGCTTGGGGGCGCATTCGAGCGCTTTAGCATGTTTGGATACGCTCACCGCGATGTCTCTGCGCACCTCGGCGCGAAGCCAATCCGAAAGCCGGCGGGGTGCATGGTCCTTTTCGCCGCTGACGCAAATTTGGGGGATGGAAAGTTCTGTATTCGAGCAGCACTGGCTGCGCCAGGCTGGCAGCATGGCGAACGCGGAGGCGTCCTGCGCTTGCGAACTCTTGCCGAGGACCGACACGACGCCGCTATTTCGCAAGGCGCCCATGAATTTGAGGCAGTGAAACTCACCTCTCAGAGGAATGAGTGCGCCATCGGCGAACGGGACGGGCTCGGGTAGGCGCTCGAGCTGTTTCCTGAGCCAGTCGGCGTGCCGGGCGAGAAAGGCGGTTGCATCTTCGACCCGCCCCCTGTTTGGAAGCGTTAAGATTGCCGCGCGCTCGGTATGGCTGACCTTAAGGGAGAACCGCTTCGCTCGCGAAGACCGTCGCAACTCCACGTTGCATCCCACGTCGGGCATGCGAAGGATTGGAGTGTGCTCGAGGGCAATAACAGATGTGGCTAGCATGAGACTTTCGTCAATGCTTCAACGCGGTTTCGATTTGTAAGCGACTCTTGTAGAGTCTAGCAGGTCACTGCCCATCAATCTGCGGTTTTTATGCAACAGATTGCGGAAGAAATAACCATTATAGCGGTTTTTCAACACCGATGCTACAGCCTTATCCCCACAATGCATCAAATCATACCACCTTTCTCCCGGCTACGTTCTAGCTTTTTGGCAACAGGCTGAACAAAGTTGCAAATTTTATAGAGATTTCAGCACTTCCCTAATTATTTCGCAAGTGCGAAATGGATATTGCTACTCTTTGCCCCACACTTCGACCCGCCGGTTCCGGTCTTTTCCCGCTTCGGTTGCATTGCAGCCTGCCGGAAGCAAGCTGCCATAGGCTTTCACAACGATCCGCTCCGCGGGGATACCCTCCGCGGCTAATGCGGCTTTGAAGCTTGCGGCCCGGCTAAACGATATCGCGCGGTTGCCTTCGAAGGAGCCGGTGCTATCGGCGAACCCAAGCAGCAAGATTTCTTTGAAGTTAGCGGCGCCGCTCTTCAAGAAACGCGCAAGCCGCGGAATATCCTGCCTGGCCTTTTCGTCCACCGCAGACGAGTTCCGTTGAAAGCGAAAGTTCACCGACAAGCGCCGCCCCCCCTTAACCGTGCTCACGTAATCGCGCATTTGTGCGAGCTTGAAATCCTTATCGGGCACAAGCAGAGCTGGCGCCAGCCGGGCGGTTTGCTGCGCAAATGTCTGAAAATCCACGCGCTGATTTACAAATCCGGCCTCCGAAACGGTGTCTTGCGCCTTATCGGAGAGGGCATAGTCCAAGAGCCGCGTGCCGATTGCCGGTACCGAGCCGGTGCGATAAAGGAAAAGCCGGCGCGAAAGCGGGTATTCTTCGGTCTTTACCGAGAAGACGTCCGGCGCGGACACAATTCCGCAGGACGACGATATCGCGAGCGGTTTGGCGTTCCGGACATAGGCAAACCCCACAAATCCGATCCCGTCGGGGTTCCGGGCCACTTCGTCGGAAAGCTCGGGGCTGGATTCGAACCTCTTCGCCTCCGCTGCAATCTTCAGTTTCTTCGGCTTGAGCACAAGATTATCGAAAGTGTCGTAAGTTCCGGACTTTGCATCGCGTCCGTAAAGAATAATCTTGCCGGGACTTCTGCCAACCTCGCTCCAATCCTTGATCTCGCCAGAGAAAATCTTTGCGATTTGATCCAAATCGAGCGCCGGGACGGGGTTCTGGGGCGACACCAATACAACGATGCCGTCCAAGGCGAAGACGCTCGTTGTCAGCGTCATTCCCGCGTCCGTTATCGACTTTATTTCTTCTGGTTTTATCGGCCGCGACATCTCGCCGATCTGCGCTTTTCCCGCGAGCAAATCCGGAGGCGCGGTGTTGCTGCCGTGAGATTGCAAATCGATGGAGCCCAAGTCTTTGCCATCGCCGGATGAAAGCTTGTATTGCACTGCCTCGGGGTCGGATCCGGTGATTTTCTCAAGCAAGTAGCCTTCCTGCTCGGCGAACCTTTCGATTGTGTTCGGCATCAACTGCGCCCCGATCGTATTGGAGCCGTGAATCCCAAGTTTGCTGGACGTTGTGAGCGCAGCCCGCTTGGGGCATGCCGCTCCGGAGCACTCGAATTTGGAAGATTCAAGCGCCATGACGCCGAATTTCTGCGACTTAATGACAAAAGAGTTCGCGTCCGACGCCACGATCTCGCCGATGACGGTTAAGCCGCCCCCGCGTAAAGTTAACGTCACTTCTCCGGCATGGGCCGCCGTGAGCAGCGCCATACACAGGCCAACGGGCAGGATGGATCGGAACAACATAGTCTCTCCTCGCGCGAAGATGGATTGGATAGAATTGGCGGCAGGCTGCACCTCAGCGCGCTAAAAACAGCTGCGGAAGCGTTTTCGAGCTGTAGCGATCGAACTGGCCCGCCGGTTGATTGCATTCGAGCGGCGCAAACGCGCCCCGGCTGCGGGAAACGCGTCCGCCGGGGTGCCAGACGGTCACCCTATATTCGAGGTCGGCATAAAGGCCGGTGCCGCAAG
>NZ_JBKQOU010000202.1:0-59333 GCF_052145335.1 Rhodoblastus sp. | reverse complement strand
CTATTCGACCTACCTTCGCGAACAGATCAACAGGTCGGACCTGCAGGACGCGGTGGTTTTCCTGGAGCCCGTTGCCGATATTGAACCCGCCTATCGGGCTGCAGATGTGTTCCTGATGTCGTCGCGGCTCGACCCGCAACCGAATGTCGGCATAGATGCGGTGACGACTGGGCTGCCGACCGTTTGTTTCGCGGGCGCCTGCGGCACGGGTGAAGTCCTCGTCACCGATCCGGAAACGCGGTCGCTGGTCGTGCCGCACCTTGACGTGGAGGCCGCCGCTCGGGAGATCTGCCGTTTGGCGAAGGATACGGAACTGCGCAAGTCCATCGGGCGCGCCGTTGAACGGGTTGGCCGCAGCGCCTACGATGCGGAAAATTACGCGGCGCAAATTGACGCCTGGGGTTGCGAAAGCGCGGCGGCGCTGTCGAGCGTCGATTTGGAGACATTGCGTTTTTCCGGCGCGATTGAACCCGAACTGGCCTTGCCGCCGCAATCGAGCCTGCCCAAATCGGCTTCTCTCGAGCAAATTGTGCTCTTGCAATCGACAGTTGTCGGCACGAGCCGGGATCAAGTGGCGAATATCTATCTCCGCCGCGCGGTCCCAGGCTTTCATCCTCAGGCTTATGCTGTCGCGCATAGTCAGGAATGCGGGCAAGGCGGCGAGAATCCCACCGCCCATTGGCTGCGCCGTGGCCGGCCGGAAGGACCATGGTCGCATCCCGTCTTTTCGCCGAATAATCTCCCGACCGGTTCGCAAAAGGCGCTTCGTATCGCCCTCCATGCGCATTTCTACTATCCCGACCTGGCTCCCGAACTCCTGGAGAGGCTCAAGGTCAATCGAACGACTTGCGATTTGTTCGTTTCGACGGATACGGAAGCCAAGGCGGAGATGTTACGGCGAGACCTGGCCGAACACAGCGGCCTTGTGACGGTCCGCGTCATGCCCAACCTTGGTCGCGACATCGGTCCCATGCTGACCGGTTTCCGCGAAGAAATCACTCATGGAGCCTATGACCTCTGGGGACATGTTCACGGTAAGAAATGCGCGTCGACGGATTCCGCGGTGGGCGACGCTTGGCGCAAGTTCTTATGGGACAATTTGATCGGCGACAAACATCCCATGCTCGATATTGCAGTCAGAGCCTTCGCTTCCGACCCGAAGCTTGGGCTCGTTTTCGCCGAGGATCCGCATCTTGTCGGGTGGGACGCCAATCGAAAGAAGGCGGAAACGCTTGCCGAGCGGATGGGACTTTCCCTCAAGCTCCCGGATTTCTTCGACTTTCCGCTCGGGACGATGTTCTGGTTCCGCCCATTCGCCCTGCGCCGGCTGTTCGAGTTGGGGCTAAATTGGGGTGATTACCCTGAAGAGCCCTTGCCCTACGATGGCAGCCTGTTGCATGCGATCGAGCGCATTGTTCCTTTTGTCACGACGGCCGAGGCTTACGGGTTCGCCACGCTTCGCGCGCCCCACTCCAATTGGTAAACTTCGGATACCGATGAAGCCGGCCATGCATTCCAATATGAACCGGGCCACTTGTTTTCATCGCCCGTGCCTGTGCTGCGATTAGTCTAATGAGTCGATGACCTAGAGCGAGGCCGGCCCCATTGGGTGGTCCGAATTGAATGTTTGTGCATGATGGGCCTTGGCGCACCGCCGGTGTGCCGGCGAAGCTGGTCGGAATTGCGCAGCATTGTCCCAATGCCTGTAACAGTGCTGAAATATCAATCATCGACAGACGGAACCTGCCGCCATGCCAGCAAAAGACTGATTAATAATATTAAAACTCATATTATTGTAGTCGACGACGACGAGCGTCAATATCTTGTCCTTGCATTCGCCAGACGCGCTGATAGTGCTGCTATATCCGAAACTGCCGTCTAGATGGTAGGCTGCGCGAACGTCCGGGCGAGGAAGAATGGGAAGCACGGAGCCTAGAAAACGCTGCCCGTGAAAGAACAATACGGCGCTTTCCTGGACCGGGGCGTTTTTGTCCAATGCCCACCCGTTCGCCACCCATGAATCGCCTTCGCGCGCAAGCCCATCGAGACTCCCCGCGATTTGCGGGCTTAAACTCCAGCTTCTTGCCTCGAATGCGGCGGCCAGCTGCTGTACGTCCTTTGCGTCAGTTCCGGCTTGAGCAAGGCCGGAGCCGATGCTTTGCCCAAGAGCATTCGCGCGCATGGCGCGTTCCGCGTAGAAGCGTTGCGCAACCATGGTTTCCGACCGTGTTTTGGTTACCTCAACCAAGGCGGTTACCAGCGTCAGCAGGAGCGCAACGCAGAGGCCATTTGAGAGCGCGGGCGGCGCCTGATCAACGGCGCGTTTCAGCTTCCTGTGCAACAGGACGTCTACCCGGCCCCACAGCGACGTGAAGAGAAAGATCAGAGCGAGTGTTGTCGCCCATAGAACATGGGCATTGACGCCAGCCGGCGCCAAATTAAACAGGATCGCGATAATCGGGACATGGCACAAATAGAGCGCATAGCTCCAGTCGCCAAGCGAGGCGAGCCAGCCAATGGGTTTTGGTTCGGACTGATTTCGTGGACGGCTGGCGCTCGCGACAAGCAACAAGCAGCCAAAAGCCAGCAGGAAGGTCTGCAACGCCGGATAAGGCGTGAAATTCACAGCGATGGTGAGGCCCACTCCGACCCAGCCCGCGCCGCGCGGGATCAAATTATGCTTGATGGCGGTGGGCGCCAGAAGGCCGGCAGCGAATGGAGCGCATTTAGAGGTCAGGAGCAGTCCCGGCAGCATGGGAAAATTGGTCGGCGGCGCGCTGAGATTCAATAGAATCGAGCCGAAGATCAGACCGAGCCAGATCGCGGCAATCAACGGGATCCACCGCTGCAAGTGTACAAGAATAATGATTGTGATCAATATATAGAAGCTGATCTCGAATGGCAGAGTCCATTCGACCCCAAGAGTGTAACCTTCTGCAAATCCCGGCGCGAGAGCCAGCGTCCATGGATTGATCGAGAGCGCCTGGGGAAGGCCAGTCGCCTTGAAAGCCAGAAACGCGACAAGAGCGGTCAGCCAGTAGATCGGATAAATACGAACGATGCGATGGGCGAGAAACCGCCCAGGGCCCAGGCCGCCTGCGAGGCGCGCCATAAGCAGTCCCGATATGGCGAAAAACAATTGCACGCCGAACAGGCCAAACCATCCGTAAAAGATCTTGTATTCGGCCGGCTCGTGACGAATGATGTCCAGATAAATCGACGTATGGTAAAGCGCCACGCTGCTGGCGGCGATCGCCCTCAAATATTGAAGTCGGTAATTCTGCGCTCTTTTCGGCGTGTCAGTTACAGACGTCCGAGGAGCCGAGCCCGCTGGCCCCAGGCTCTTGGAGGCAATCACGCGCACTCCATTTTCAGTGTTTAGGTCGGACATCATCGCTTTCTCAATGCATAGTGTTAAACTAGGAGGAGAATCAACTTGGAGAAGGTTGAGCGAACGACGCCGCGCAGTCCAGTGGAAATGGTGGATGATTCGCCGGAGCCGGAAGCGAATTTCGTCCGGTTGGTTCCTGCCTTACCGATGACCAATGTCTGCCTGCGGGAAAAATAAGTCGAATCTTGGGCCTTTGGGAGCCTTTGCTGGATGGAGAAGGGTCTCTGCGCAGCTTGGGCGCTTGATCCATTCAGTCAACAGGATCGACGAGATTGAGGCGCTCAACGGCGGTCCGGCTGGGGAACGCGCCAGTTGCTGTTCCATTTGATCCGCCGCCGGCTCTATGAGCGCACCTCGATCGCCTTCGGAGAATGGCCGTCCGTCTTCGACGCCAAGATGACGACCGCGCTGAACCGAAGCGATGGCGAAAATCCAGGGGTCATTCTTTTCATTCGTCAGCGAGAAATCGCGCCAAATACAGCATTTGATTCGAGGTGGCGCAGGATAAGCGCCGCCGCATCTTCCGGGGGCCCACAATCGGGTCCTATGACGATCTCGGGGTTTTCCGGTTTTTCATAGGCTTGGTCGATGCCGGTGAAATTCTTGATCTGCCCAGCCAAAGCCCGTTTATAAAGGCCCTTCGGATCGCGCTGGATACAGACGTCGATTGGCGTGTCGAGGAAGATTTCAATGAACTCTCCCTCCGCGACCAACTCGCGCACGAGACGACGCTCCGCCGCGAAGGGCGAGATGAACGAGCACAGGACGATCAGTCCGGCGTCGACCATGAGCTTGGCGACTTCGCCCACGCGCCTGATATTTTCGACACGGTCGACGTCGGTAAAGCCGAGATCCTTGTTGAGGCCGTGACGTATATTGTCGCCGTCAAGCAGGATCGTATGGGCGTGACGCTCAATGAGCTTTGCCTCGACAATATTGGCGATGGTCGATTTGCCCGAACCCGACAGCCCTGTGAACCACAGGATCGTCGGCGTTTGATGCTTGATCCGCGCCCGCGTTGTCTTGTCGACGGCGAGTTCCTGCAGATGCACGTTGGTGGCGCGGCGCAACGCAAAATCGATCATTCCCGCTGCGGCGACGGCGTTGCTAAAACGATCGATCAGGATGAAGGCGCCAGTGGTGCGGTTTTGCGCGTAGGGATCGATCGCCACCGGCAGGGCCACGGCGAGATTGCAGAGGCCGATCTCGTTCATCGCGAGTGTCTTGGCCGCCAGTTTCGTCTGCGCGTCGAAGTCGAGCCTGTGCTTGATCTCGGTGACAGTCGCGGGAATCGTGCGTCCGTCGATTTTCATCAAATAGGACCGACCAGGCAGCAGCTTGTCGCTGCTCATCCAGATGATATGCGCTGCGAACTGGTCGACGACGTCGGGTCGCTGCCGTGGGTGACACAGGACATCGCCGCGCGAGGCGTCGATTTCGTCGGCGAAAACCAGCGTGACGGAATCGGGCGCCTGCGCGACGTCGAGATCGCCGTCCATGGTGACAATTCGCGCGATTCGCGTCTTTTGCCCCGATGCGGCGACGACCACTTCCTCGTCCTTTTTCAGGCAGCCGGAAGCGATCGTGCCGGCAAAGCCGCGAAAATCCTGATGCGGTCGATTGACCCATTGCACAGGGAACCGCATCGGGCGCTCGGCGAGAGCGTCCTCGACATCGACTGTTTCGAGATAGGAAATCAGGGTCTGCCCTTCATACCAGGGCATATTCGCGGACGGCTTGGAAATCGTGTCGCCCTGCCGCGCCGATATCGGGATCGGCGTCACGGTGCTGAAATTCAACGATGTGGCGAAATGGGAAAAATCTTCGAGGATCCGCTGGAAAATCGCGTGATCGTATTCGACCAGATCCATCTTGTTCACCGCCAGCACGATGTGACGGATGCCGAGCAACGAAACGATCGTGGCGTGGCGACGCGTTTGCGTCAAAATTCCCTTGCGCGCATCAACGAGGAGGATCGCCAGATCGGCGTTGGAGGCGCCGCTCGCCATATTGCGGGTATATTGTTCGTGGCCGGGGCAGTCGGCGACGATGAACGAGCGCTTTTTTGTGGCGAAATAGCGGTAGGCGACATCGATAGTGATGCCCTGCTCACGCTCGGCTTCGAGTCCATCCACTAGAAGCGCGAGATCGATCTCTTCGCCGACCGAGCCATATTTACGGGAATCGCGCTGTAATTCCTCCAGGTGGTCGTCAAGGATCAGATCGCCTTCATAAAGGAGCCTGCCGATCAGAGTCGACTTGCCGTCGTCCACCGAACCGCAGGTGAGAAAGCGCAAGCTCGGGCGGGCCGCTTCGCCTGCATCGCCGGCTGGAAAAGTCGTGACCCTTTCTGCGTTCATCAGAAATAGCCCTCGCGCTTCTTCCTTTCCATCGAGCTGGATTCGTCGAAATCGATGAGACGGCCCTGTCGCTCCGACGTTGTCGAGGCGCGCATTTCTGCGATGATCTCGTCGAGCGTTGCGGCGTCCGAGTCGATTGCGCCGGTCAGCGGATAACAGCCGAGCGTTCGGAAGCGGACGCGGCGCATTTCCACTCTCTCGCCCGCGCCGAGAGAAAGCCTGTCGTCATCGCGCATGATCAGCGCGCCGTTGCGGCGCACCACCGGCCTCTCCTTGGCGAAATAGAGCGGCACGACCGGAATTTTTTCCGCGGCGATGTATTCCCAGACGTCAAGCTCCGTCCAATTGGAGAGGGGGAAGACGCGCATGGATTCACCTGGAGCGATACGAGTATTGAAGATTTTCCAAAGTTCAGGGCGCTGGTTGCGCGGGTCCCAGCCGTGGGCGGCGGTACGATGCGAAAAGACCCGTTCCTTGGCGCGGCTTTTCTCCTCGTCGCGTCGGGCGCCGCCGAAGGCCGCGTCGAACTTCCACTTGTCGAGCGCCTGCCTCAGCCCTTCGGTCTTCATCACCTGCGTATGGATGGATGGGCCCGACGCGACCGGCGAAACGCCCTGCCCAAGACCGATCTGGTTGACATGAACGAGCAGATCCATACCGACGCGCGCCGCCGTTTCGTCGCGGAAGTCGATCATTTCCCGGAATTTCCAGCCCGTGTCGACGTGAAGCAGCGGAAACGCCGGTTTTGCCGGATAAAAGGCCTTGAGCGCGAGATGCAGCATCACGCTCGAATCCTTCCCGATCGAATAAAGCATCACGGGATTGCTGAATTCGGCGACGACCTCACGCAGGATATAAATGGACTCGGCTTCAAGCCGACGCAAATGCGGCGTTAGTGTCATGACGCTCATGTGTTCAAGGCGGTTCTCCCTCATAATTTTTTTGGAGACCGATGTCCACTGCAAGCCTTTTCGCTCATGACTGGCGAACGTGAAGGTGGCGCGAAGACGTTTCCAATTTTCGAAGCGTCGTCTCCGGTCTGCTGCATCAAATTTTTATATGGCGATTTCAATAAGATAGGTATTCTCAGTTTTTCCTGAGGGCGACATAGGCGGCGACGCGCCGACGCCGACTCAAAAAATCCGTCATAATGAGATTGCGTCGCAGTGCTATGGTCTCGCCGTCATCGCCGAGTTGGCTCGACCCATAGGAGGCAGATGGTGCGGCAGATCCAAATCAAAGCCTCTAACTACGGCATGCCTGGCCGAGTTGTGGCGGTCGAAAAAGGCCAAGCCATATGGGCGGGCCCTATCAAGGAGTTTGGCGAGGCGGCCAACTTCGATACCCTTTTCTGCCATGGAGATGATGAGCAAAGGCTGGCCGACCTCGTCCGCGCCGGGAATCTGACGCCGGTCCTTGAAAATCAGCGTGCTTAGGGCGCTCCGGCCTGAGTAAGCCTTGGGGGCGACGATGAAAAAACTCCTGTTGATTTCGCGACCAAAGCGGCCCAAGGCGCCGAAGATCCAGACCTCCTTCACGCCGGGCGTTCCGCGTCGAGCTTGTCCTGTGTTCTCAGATCGAAATCCGAGGCGTCATGACGCTCGCGCAATTGCTGCGAAGGTTCGCCCCAGCAGCGATTGACCATCCGTCCGCGTTGCGTCGCCGGGCGTGCGAGCAAGAGGTCGGCCCAGCGCTGTACGTGCTTGTAGTCCTGCACTTGCAGGAATTCGCTCGCCCCATAAAGCAGTCCCTTGGCAAGGCCGCCGTACCAGGGAAACACCGCCATCTCGGCGATGGTGTAGTCGTCGCCCGCCAGGTACTGGCTCTGGGCAAGCCGCCGGTCGAGCACGTCCAACTGGCGCTTGGCCTCCATGGCGAAGCGGTCGATGGCATATTCGATCTTCAACGGCGCATAGGCGTAGAAATGGCCGAAGCCGCCGCCGAGATAGGGCGCGGCGCCCATCTGCCAGAACAACCAGGACAAGGTTTCCGCGCGTTTGGCCGGATCTCGGGGCAGGAAAGCGCGGAATTTTTCCGCCAGATGCAACAGAATCGCGCCGGACTCGAAAATCCGGATCGGGGTCGGACCGCTGCGGTCCAGCAAAGCCGGGATTTTGGAATTGGGGTTGATCGCGACAAAACCGCTGCCGAACTGATTGCCGGCGCCGATGTCGATCGGCCAGGCGTCATATTCGGCGCCCTTGCAGCCGGCGGCGAGCAATTCCTCCAGCATCACCGCCACCTTGACGCCATTGGGGGTCGCCATCGAGTAAAGTTGCAGCGGATGGCGGCCAACCGGCAAAACCTTGTCATGTGTCGGCCCGGCGACAGGCCGATTGATCTTGGCGAAGCGTCCGCCGTTTTCCTTGTCCCACACCCAGACTTTCGGCGGGACATATTCAGGACTTTCGATCATATGCGCAGGCTCCATGTTCGTTGATCCCCAAAATAAGTGTGATGCGTGGTCGGCGGTGTGCGGCGAGGTCTGCGTCGCGAGCTGCGCATGAAGTTTTTCAGGAATGCGGATGCGGTTTGACCGGCATGCCGGGGCCGATCTTTTACAGATTGCCGTCGATGACCTGATCGCCCTCGGCCACGCCAGTCCTGATCGCCACCATGCCGTCATGCGTCGCGCCGAGCGAGACAATGCGCTGCTCAACCACATTGTCCTTGCCGACGACATACAGAAATTTGCCGAGCTGGCTCGACCCCAGGGCCGCCTGAGGAACCATCAGCGCATCGGGATCATCGCGCAAATGCAGCCTGATGCGGACATATTGGCCAGAGGCCCAGGCAGCCGCTTCGTCCAGGCCGCCGAAGCGATTGTCGCCGCTTTCGCCCGGAAATTGGATTGCCGATAGGGATTGGCTTACTCCAACGTATCCCGACTCCCCCACCCAAGTTTTTCGCCGCGCGCTTCAATTTCTTCTCTGACGGCAGTTAAAGCCGCCTGGATCGTCGCAAGATCTCGCAATGCGTCGGGAGAAATCGCAACCTCCTTCGCCGCCAGCGCCTCGATGGCTGCAAGACGGGCGCTCTCAAGATTTCCTTCGAGGGCATGTATGGGATGCTGCTCTGTCATCGTGGGCTCCTGTGTGCTGGTCCTGGGCCGACTTTATCGGCGTTCCAATGCTTTCGGATCGGCAAATGTTCCACCCTTCGGGAAGGCTCGCATGCCCTTTAATGAACCAAACCGAGGCCGACAATTCCGGTCACGATCAGGTAGAACGCGACGATATAATTGAGCAGCCTGGGCGTGATCAGGATGAGAACGCCGGCGATCAATGCGATGATCGGCTGGAGATGCGCGATGGAGAGCGTCATGGTCGTTTCCCGGATGATTGCCAGAAGGCGGTGAAGTCGCGCCCATTTCCGCTCCGATACCGATCCAGCAACAGCTTCGGAAACTACCTAGGCAAAACCTTCGGGCCAGAAAACTTTCATCCGGTAACGCGTTTTGCCGGGGCGTTCGCTATCGCCAGAGGCGTCGTCAAGACAAGCTTGCCGCGCAGATGGCCGCGGCAAGAACGCAACGCGCGCAAAAAACTGCGCATCCAGTTGCATGCGTCGCGCTGGCGAATTCGTTTCATGAGCATGCGGTGACGTTCGATGCGCTCTTCCTTTGGCATCTCGATCGCCCGGCGCATGGCGTGCGCAACTTCGTCGATGTCATAGGGATTGACGATCAGCGCCTCCTGGAGATCCTCGGCGGCGCCGGCGAAACGCGACAGGATCAAGACGCCAGGATCGGCGACGTCCTGCGCGGCGATATATTCCTTCGCCACGAGATTCATGCCATCGCGCAAGGGCGTGACGAGCCCGATCCGGCTGGCGCGGTAGTGAACGGCGAGGGTTTCGCGCGCGACCGAACGGTGAATGTAGCGCAAGGGCGTCCAGTCGAAGTCGCCGAACCTGCCGTTGATTTTACCAGACAGCGCCTCGAGTTCGTGGCGGATATCGATATAGGCCTTCAGGTCGTCGCGGGTTGGCGAAGCGACCTGAATCAGGGTCACAGGCTTGCTGTTGTCGGGATAGGAGTCGAGCAGCCGCCTGAAGGCGCGAAACTTTTCCGGCAGCCCCTTGCTGTAATCGAGGCGATCGACGCCGATCGCGTATATTCGCCGCTTGTCGTTGCGCTCCCGGCGCTGGATTCTCTTGATCGCCGCCGGATCCTGAGCCATGGCGACGAAAGATTCGACGTCGATGCCGACCGGGAAGACGCCCGACTTCAAATATTTTCCGGAGACTCGCAACGTGTCGGGGGAAACTTTCTGGCCGTCCAGAAACTCGCAGACAAAGCGGCAAAAATTGGCGTGATCGGCGGCGGTCTGGAAACCGACCAGATCATATTCGAGCAGAGAGCTCACCAACCACTCGTATTCCGGCACTGCGGTGAGAACCTCGGGCGGCGGGAATGGGATATGGAAGAAAAAACCGATTTCATTTCCCACCCCCCGCGAACGCAGTTCAGCGCCCAGCGGGATCAGCTGATAGTCATGCACCCAGATGAGGTCGCTGCGGTGCAGATGGGGCGCCAGGACGTCGGCGAACCGAGCGTTGACTCTTCGGTATCCTTCGGCGGCCTCGAGCGTGAAATGCGCGAGATCGAGGCGATAATGGTGGATCGGCCACAAGACCTGATTTGAAAAGCCGAGGTAGAACTCGCGATGGTCGCGTTCGGTGAGCGGGATGGTCATCAGCGTGCAGCGGCCGTACCTGGAGCAGGAGGCGGCGATCTCGTTCTCGTCGGCGACAAGCTGGCCATTCCAGCCGAACCACATTCCGCCGCGGTCGCGCATTGCGTCGAGAAGGCATACCGCCAGGCCGCCGGACGCTTGCCCCGCGCCGGGATCGGCGACGCGATTGGAGACCACGACCAGCCGGGTCATGTGACCGACTCCCAGGAACGCGTCAGGCGCATGGCGCAATTGACGATCCCGACCAGCGAATAGGTTTGCGGATAATTGCCCCACATTTCGCCGGTCTTGGGGTCGACGTCCTCGGACATGAGGCCAAGCCGGTTGCGAAGCTTGAGCATTTCTTCGAAATATTCACGGGCCTCCTCGACGCGGCCCATGCGCGCCAAGGCGTCGATCCGCCAGAATGAGCAGGTGTTGAAAGCGGTTCCGGGCATGCCGAAATCGTCGGCCGCTTCATAACGCATCATGTGCGGACCGCGCCCAAGAACCTTTTCCAATTGTTTCACGGTCGCCGCCATGCGCGGATCATGCGGATCGATGAAGCCGACTTCGGTCATCAACAGCACGCCGGCGTCCAGAAATTCGCCGTCGAAGGATTCGACGAAGGACTGCCGCTTGTGCGACCACGAGCGTTCGAGAATGACTTGTTTCATGCGGTCGGCGTGGGAGCGCCATTCGCCGGCGCGTTGCGTCTCGCCGATGTGTCCCGCGATCCGCGCCAAGCGGTCGGCGGCCGCCCAGCACATCAGGCTGGACGTGGTGTGGATGCTGGCGCGGGTGCGGTATTCCCACATTCCGGCGTCCGGCTTGTCATAGAGCTGCAGCGCCTTGCGGCCCAATTCCTCCAGGCGCAGAAAATCCTCGTGACCCGGCGGCGACAGCAGGCGCCGGTCGACGAACATCTGGGCGACGCCGAGAATCACGTTGCCGCAATTGTCATGTTGCGAATGTTCGTAGGCCTGGTTGCCGACGCGCACCGGCCCAATGCCGCGATAGCCGGGCAGACCGGGAACGGTCCGCTCCACCAGGGCGCTTTCGAGGCCGATCCCATAGACCGGCTGGATGTCGGTTTCGTGCAGTGAGGCGACGACGTTCATCAGCCAGCGAAAGTAATTTTCCATTTTTCGCACGGCGGAGAGGCGGTTGAGAGCGCGCACGACAAAATAGGAGTCTCGCAGCCAGCAGAAGCGGTAGTCCCAGTTTCGTTGTGTCCCGGGGCCTTCGGGAATGCTCGTGGTCAGAGCGGCGACAATGGCCCCGGTCGGCTCATAAGTGCAAAGCTTGAGGGTTACCGCCGCGCGGATCACCGCATCCTGAAATTCAAACGGGATCGCCAGTCGATGCGTCCAGTTACGCCAGTAATCCGTCGTGCGTTCCTCCAACCTTCCGGCGGTCTCGACGACTCCCTCCTGCAGCGTTTCGTCGGGGCCGAGAATGAGGTCGATCGGCGCGCGCAAGTTGAAGAAGGTCTCGTCGCGTATGAAGTCGATCGGCGCGTTGGTTGTCAGGCGGATCGTGGCGCTCGGGCCGACATAGCGAATGTGATGCGAGCCATAGGTGCGGATCGGCGCGCTGGCGCCGTAGTCGAAACGCGGGCGAAGTCGAATTCTTATTCGCGGGCTGCCGGAGATCGGCGTGAGCCTGCGCACAATGGCCTGCGGATAGAACAGCCGTTCTCGCCAAAATAATCGCGGCGCGAAATCCGTGATGCGGAGCGAACCCTGTTTGCCGTGCAGTTCGGTCTGCAGCACGGCGGTATTTTCGACATAGCTTTGCCAACTGTGAACGTGATCCTCAAGTTCGATCGCGAACACGCCATCGTCCGGGGCGTCTTTCGGCGCCCCCAGCAGGGCATGGAAGACCGGATCGCCGTCGAAGCGCGGCAGACAATACCAGAGCACCCTCGCGTCGCGGTCGATCAACGCGGCGACCGCGCAATTGCCGATGACGCCGAGTTCAAGGTCGTTCATTGCATGTCGGCCGCTTTTGGGCGCGAAGGAAGTCCGGCTCCTGGCGCCAGCGCGTCGAGCCAATTGTACAATTCCTGGATGTTTGCGGCGCGGTATCTTGCCGCGGTGGGACCTTCGCCGATCTTGATCGACAGGCCGCCGCAGGCGTTCACGATGACGAATCCGGGTTCATCTGTCGCATCGTCGCCGACGAAAATGGGAATCCGCCCCTTGAACGGACGTTCTTCGAGGAATGTGGCGATAACGGCGCCCTTGTCATTGCCCTGCAGCCTGATCTCGCAAACCATTTTCCCCTGGATCATGTGCAGGTCCGGTCGTTCGCGAAGGATCTTGCGGGCCAGCGCCTGGCATTTTTTTTCGAAATCGGGGCGCAACCGGAAGTGGATCGCAACGGCGCCGGTTTTCCTCTCGATCACGACGCCCGGTTCCGATTGAAATTCGGCCTCCACCCGGGCTTCGATGGCTTCGACAACGCTCTGGTCGATGATGGGGCTATGCAGGCGGCCGGAAGCGTCGCGGCGCTGCAGGCCATGGACTCCGGCGACGGGAAGCACGAGCGGATAAAGCATGCGGTCGATGACGTGTATGTCCCGGCCCGACACGAGCGCCAGAGCCCGCCCGACCTTGTCGCGCAATCGTTCGATCAATTGCAGCATCGGGCGGTCGATGCGCACATCGTCAGGGCGATCCTCGATCTCGACCAGCGTGCCGTCGAAGTCTAGAAAGACGCAATATTGTTCCAGATCCTTGATTAACGGAAGCATCTGCCCCGGTCCGATAGACGCCAGCGGTTTGGGCATTGTGCCGATCATGGCGCTGGGGCCGTTCCTTGTGCTCTGCATATTCATGCCGCTCTCCAGAGTTGGACGTTTCGGCGTCAATCGACGCGCCGCGTTCAAGACTCGAGCGGCGAAGAGAAACACGGATCTCTCTCCCTCCGCTTGGCCGCGGCTTTTTCGTCAATGTTGCTTAGCGCAAGCGCAACAACATCGCCGAAAACGGAAAAGTTCCGTCGCGTTCGAAAGGATACGTTCAAGCTGGTCGGCCGTCGATCCAGTATACGCGCTGCAAGACGATAATGACAATAACAGGCGGCATGTTCGCGAAACAGCTTCGGAATTTACCCAACACAGTTTTCGCCGATGGTTACGTCACAGCCGGCGGCCTTGAGCGCAGGCTTTAGGCGACGAGAGCGTCGGCGGCGGTTCAGTCGGATCGAGGGCGAACGGCGGGCATGCGCCCGTCGCCCGCCTTGAAAGAGCGTCAGTCGTCACATTTGGTCGTCATGGTGGTGATGGTGATGATGATGGTGGTGGTGATGATGATGATGATGGTGATGTTCCATCTTCATGGGTTCGGCCGCGGGCGCAGCCGGAGCGGGTTCGGCCAAGGCGGCGAATGGCGCCAGGGCCAGCGCGGAAGTCAGGATGGTCGCGGCTAAAAATTTCTTCAACATTTTGTTTCCTTTCGACAATCGTTCCGCCCGGTGCGGGAGGGACGTCTTGGTCGGGGGCGAAACGCTTTCAGAACTGAAAAAAGTCGTCGCTCGTTCCATCCCCAAACTCAATTCTGCGGCCTCGAGGCCGGTTTTTTCGTGACGGCGTTCAGCACGGATTGCGTGTCGGCGGCTTGACCCATGGTTTCGGCTTCCGGGTCGAGACGGTCGTGAATATCGCTGAGAATCGCCAGTTCCAGAATGAGCATTTCCCGATGATGCGCGAGCTGGTCTTCACGTTTCTGTGAAATCAGGACCAGCACGACCCTGTACAAGGAAGTCAGCGAGATCGCTTCGCCTATCCACGGAAAGGGGGACGAATCGATCATGTGATGGCCAAGCGATGCGAAGAGCACATTGAGGCCAATCCAGGCGACGATGACCACGCTGATCACAGCCAATGAATTGAGGCCGCCCGAGCAGTTTCATCATGCGGTCGACGAAGCGTTGCAGCGGAGTGGCGTTTTCCCGATGCTCGGCGCGAAGCTTGGCGATCGACGAAATCGTCTCGTCGATATGAACGGGAACCGTTTGCGGCGCGTCCTCCATCTGCGTCAAAACAACTCCTCGAAATGGACAAAACAAAGGGACGGCGCGATCACGGCGTCGTCCCCGGCGAGCGCAGCGTCCCGGATCAAACTCCGTCGCGCCGCGAAAGGCCAGCTTCGGAATTTACTCACGCCGCGTGCTCTTTCGCCGCACGCGCGACGAACGCGAGCAGGTCGGCGTTGACCTTGTCCTTTTCCGTCGTGCACATGCCGTGCGGCGCGCCCGGATAGATTTTCAGCTCGGCGTTCTTGACGAGCTTGGACGATTGCAGAGCGGCGGCCGCGATCGGCACGATCTGATCGTCGTCGCCATGCAGGATCAGGGTGGGCACATCGATCTTTTTCAAATCCTCGGTCATGTCGGTTTCCGAGAACGCCTTGACGCAAAAATAGGACGCCGGCATGCCCGCCATCATGCCCTGCAGCCAGAATGACTCGCGCACGCCCTCGGAAATTTTCGCGCCCGGCCGATTATAGCCGTAGAAGGCCATGCTGAGGTCCTTCCAGAATTGTGAACGGTCGGCCAGCACGGCGGCGCGGATCTGATCGAATGCTTCGATCGGCGTCCCCTGCGGGTTGGTCGCGCTCTTGACCATGACGGGCGGGACCGCGCTGATGAGCACGACCTCGGCGACCCGCTTGGAGCCGTGGCGCCCGATATAGCGTGCGACCTCGCCGCCGCCGGTCGAGTGCCCGACATGAACAGCGCTTTGCAGGTCGAGCTTCTCGACGAGTTCTGCGAGGTCGTCGGCATAGGTGTCCATGTCGTTGCCATTCCACGGCTGGCTGGACCGCCCGTGGCCGCGGCGATCATGCGCGATCACGCGATAGCCGTGCGACGCCAGGAAGAACATCTGGTCCTCGAAGGCGTCCGATGACAACGGCCAGCCGTGGCTGAACACGACGGGTTGTCCGCTGCCCCAATCCTTGTAGTAAATTCGTGCGCCGTCTCTGGTCGTGATGATGCTCATCGCTTGTCCTTTCCCGAATAGAACTCAAAAAGTAGTGGCTGGCGCTTAAGACGCGCCGCCGGTCCTCGATCAACTTTGGGCGACATCGACGATGGCTTCGACGAAGGTCTGCGCCTCCTGCGGCAGATTGTGCCCGACGCCGCCCTTGACGAGCCGGTGCTCGTAACTGTAGCCCGCCGGCGCCAGCGCTGGCGCGACATCGGCGTAGCTATAGATATCGTAAGGCCCGCCGTGCAGGAGCATGACAGCCGGCCCTTCGGCGGGACCTGCTTCCGCATATCCGACATTGAGGACACCGGCGTCGATCTGCTTCAGCGGGGCGAAGGCGCTATTGGCTCCCGGCTTCGTTGTGGCGGCGCCAGCTTGCGCCTGCTCAGTACCGATCGTGCCGAATTCCGCAGCGGCGATGGTGAGGGCCGCAGCGCGAAAAAAGCGGCGGCGATCAGGGTCAATCGCTTCGGAGGTTTTGGTTGCGATCATCAGTTAAACTCCACGTGACGCGCTTTGAATAAAACAAGATCCGCGTTATGCAGCGTATTAGGTTGAACCGACGGCCATTAGCTAACGGCTACCATGAAATCTTGGACATTCGTCCAGGAGATGAATAATATTGTGGTCAATATTATGTGATCGCAGCCCGGTTAAAGCGTGCCTGCGACTATGATAAACTTGGTCTTTGACGCGAGCGAGCCGCCACCATTGGCGTTTCGCGCATCAGCGGAAGGGCGGTTCGTCGAAGGAGCGCAGCTTGCGCGAATGTAGCGTCTCGCTGTTGTTGCGAAGGAGGTCGAGCGCTGCGAGGCCAATCCGCAAGTGCTGGGTTACGGCGCGTTCATAAAAGGCGCTCGCCGCCCCGGGCAGTTTGATCTCTCCGTGCAGCGGCTTGTCCGAAACGCACAACAGCGCGCCATAGGGCACGCGGAACCGGAATCCCTGCGTCGCCACCGTCGCCGATTCCATGTCCACCGCAACGGCCCGCGACAGGTCGATGCGGCGACGCTCCTGCCTCCAGCGCAGCTCCCAGTTCCGGTCGCCGTAAGTGACGACCGTGCCCGTGCGCAATCGATTTTTCAACGCTTCGCCGCAGTCTCCGGTGATAGCGGCCGCAGCGTCCTGCAGCGCCACCTGGACCTCGGCCAGAGCCGGGATCGGCACGTCGGTGGGCACAAGTCCGTCAAGCAGGTGATCCTGCCGCAGATAGGCGTGAGCCAAAACATAGTCGCCAATCTGCTGCGACAGGCGCAGGCCGCCGCAATGGCCGACCATCAGCCAGCAATGCGGCCGCAGGACCGCGAGATGGTCGGTGATGGTCTTGGCGTTCGATGGGCCGACGCCGATATTGACAAGGGTTACGCCCTGGTTGTCCGGCGTTGCGAGGTGGTAGGCGGGCATCTGCGAGCGATGCCAGGGGGAAGCGGCCACGAGCGCGGCGGCTTCCCCAGGCGCATGGCCCGCGTCAATGCAGAGGTTTCCGGGCAAGAGCAGCCGGTTGTAGGGACCGCCGGCGCGCAATTGGTCCAGGCCCCATTGGACGAACTGGTCCACATAGCGATGATAGTTTGTGAGAAGGATCCAGGGCTGAACGAAGCGCCAGTCCGAGCCGGTGTAATGAACCAGGCGACGCAGCGAATAGTCGACGCGAACGGCGTCGAAAAGCGCGAGCGGTCGCGGCTGCCCTTCCGGAAGCTCTCTCAGGCCGTCGGCGATTTCGTCTCCGACAGCCGGCAGCAGCGGGACCGGAAAGAACCGGGCGAGTTCTTCGGCGGTGACGCCTTGGCCCAGTTCGTCAAGGGACTCCGCCACGTAGGCATAGGGAATTTCCTGCTCGCCATAGCCGACTTCGAGGGTTGCGCCATATTCGGCCGTCAAGGGGCGCAGCTGTTCCAGCAGGTAGTTTTGAAACGCGGAGGGTTGGGTGACGGTCGTCGTATAGACGCCGGACGAGGCGAATTTAGCGTAAGCGCGGCGATTGGAGGGGCGCTCGCCGCTCGGGAAATACGACACGCGCAACTCGGGATAACGAAAGCGCAGGCGCGTCTGCTCGGTCGGGATGATATGATGGTTGCGGAAATCGTCGAGCGCCGTGCGCAGCGAATCCGTCGCCGACGAATACAGCCGTTCGAGTTCGGCGACCGCTTCTTCGGGCGTGGCGAACGGGCGTCTCACCGGCGAAGAGGGATCTTTCGCGCGCAAATCTGGAGCTCGATTTTTTCGACTGCCTATATTATCCGACTGGCGCGCTGGCGCAATTCGACGTGGATGCATTCCTCAGCGAGCTGAAAGTCCCCGAATGAAATTTCGCACGACGATGGACGGCGCAGCCCAAACCGAATGGAGCGCGAGCCAGGCCAAAGCGTCCTTGCTGCGTATCGCCGGCTTGAAGAAAAGCTACAAGACGCCTCAGGGTCTTGTCGCCGTGCTGAAGGGCGTCGATCTCTCGCTCGACGCCGGCGCAAGCCTCGCCTTGATGGGGGAATCGGGCAGCGGCAAGAGCACGCTCCTGCATCTCGTCGCGGGACTCGATGACGCCGATCAAGGCGAGATTTTTGTGGACGGCGTCGAGGTGACAGGGCTTTCGGACTCCGGCCACGCCGCATTGAGGCGCGAAACCCTGGGCCTTGTGTTTCAGCAATTCAACCTCATCCCCAGCCTGACGATCCGCGCCAATGTCGCATTTCAGGCGCGGCTCGCCGGCCGTTTCGATCCGCTCTGGCAGGAGGAGCTGGTCCAACGCCTCGGGCTGGAAAATCTCATGGAGCGTTATCCCGAACAGCTTTCCGGCGGCCAGCAGCAGCGCGCCGCCATCGGGCGGGCGCTGGCCATGCGTCCCCGCCTCCTGCTGGCGGATGAGCCCACCGGCAACCTCGACGAAGCCACGGCCGACGATTTCATGGAGCTTGCGCTCGACGTCGTCGCGGCGACAGCCTGCGCTTTCCTGATGGTGACGCATAGTGAGCGGCTCGCGGCAAAACTCGAACGGCAGGTCCGGCTCAGTGCGGGAGTGATCGAAAAACCGTGAAACAGGTTTCCTGGACGATCATCACGCTCTTGAGCCATTGGCGTCGGCGCCCGGCCAATTTCGCCGCGCTGTTTGTCGGGCTGGCGATAGCCACGGCGCTGTGGAGCGGAGTCCAGGCGCTGAACGAGCACGCGCGCGAAAGTTATGAGCGCGCCGCATCGATTTTCGCTGGCGCCGGCTCGGAAAACCTGGTCCCGGCGGGCGGGGGCGCGATTTCGCAGGATCTGTTCGTCAAGTTGCGGCTGGCGGGCTGGAAGGTCTCGCCGGCGCTGGAAGGAACGGTTCTGATCCGCGGAGCGCCCTTCCAGTTGATCGGTATCGAGCCTTTGACTTTGCCGCGCGGTCTGCAGTTCGGCGGCCTGACAAGCGGCGCCAACTTCGCCGCCTTTCTTACCCCGCCGGGGCAGACCGTCGCGGCGCCGGAAACCCTGCGCGACCTGGGGGCGGCGGAAGGCGCGGCGATCGCCGTCGATGGCGGCAAAACGCTGCCGCCGATCCGGTCGAGCGCCAGCGCGCCGCCCGGCGTCCTGGTGGTCGATATCGCCATGGCGCAAGCGTTGCTTGACCGGCGGGGACAAGTTTCGCGACTGATCCTGCACGGCAAGCCACAGGCCGGGACGCCGCCGCTGGAGACGGTGGCAGGCAAGGCGCTGCGCCTGCCGCCGCCGGGGGAGGAGGCGGGCGACATGCGGCGGTTGACCGAAAGCTTCCATGCGAACCTCACCGCTTTCGGACTGCTCGCCTGTCTGGTCGGGTTTTTCATCGTTCACGCGGCTTTCGGACTGGCTTTCGAGCAGCGGCTGGCGATGGTGCGGACGATGCGCGCGGTCGGCGTTTCCGCGCGCGCCCTCGTCGCCGCGATGCTCGGTGAACTGGTGCTGCTGGCGCTGGTCGCCGGAAGCGCCGGCGTCGCCGCCGGTTTCTGGCTCGCCTCCGCCCTGCTGCCCAATGTCGCCGCCAGTCTCGATGCGCTTTACGGAGCGCGGGTGGTGGGGCCGCTGGCGCTCGACGCGACATGGTGGCTGTCGGGTCTCGGCATCGCCCTCCTCGGCGCTCTCGTCGCGGCGGGCGGCGGCCTGTTCAAGGCTTTTCGCCTGCCCGTCCTGATGGCCGCCCAGCCCTTCGCCTGGCGGCAGGCGCAGCAAAAATTCATGCGGCGCCGGGCTTTTTTTGCGTCGCTTGCATTCGCCGCGTCATTGGCTGCGTATTTTTGTGGAAGCGGCCTCTATTCGGGTTTCGCTGTGATCGCCGGCCTTCTCTTCGGCGCGGCGCTGCTGTTGCCGAACTTGCTCGCCGGCGCCTTGAGGCTGGGCGAGAAATGCGCGACCGCGCCGTTGGCGCAATGGTTCTGGGCGGACAGCCAGCAACAGCTTCCCGGCCTCTCGCTCGCCTTGACGGCGCTGCTGCTCGCTCTGGCGACCAATGTCGGCGTCGGCGGCATGGTCGAGGGATTTCGCGAAACCTTCGCGCATTGGCTGGACGAGCGGCTGGCCGCGGAAGTCTATTTCGAAGCGGCGGGAGCGCCGGAAGCGCAGCGCATCGAAGCCTGGCTCGCGACGCGCCGGGACGTGACGGCGGTGCTGCCGGCGGCGAAAACCACCATCAGGCTCGCCGACTGGCCAACGGAGGTCGTCGGCATGAAATCATCCAGCGAGACCTACCGGTCGCGCTTCCCGATGCTTGCGCAGTCGAAGGGCGCCTGGGACGACGTGCAGCGCGGCGACGGCGCGCTGGTCAGCGAACAGCTCGCGCGCCGGCTGGATCTCGCAGTGGGATTAACGCTCGACCTTCCAGTTGCGGGCGAGATCTGGCGCGCAAAAATCGTCGGCATTTTTCCCGATTACGGAAATCCGAAGGGCCAGGTGCGGATCGACATTGACGCACTGGCGCGGCATTGGCCCGGGGCGCCGCGCGTGACCTATGGACTGAGGGTGGCGCCGGAGGCGGCTCCACAATTGATCGCGGCGATGCAGAACCAATTCGGCCCGCAGATTGTTCGCGTCACCGACCAGGCCGCCGTCAAGAAAATCTCTACGCGCATTTTCGAACACACGTTTGCGGTGACGGCGGCGCTCAACACGCTTACCCTCATCGTCTCGGCCGTCGCGCTGCTGGCGAGCCTGTCGACGCTCGGCAACCTCCGTCTGGCGCAGTTGGCGCCTGTCTGGGCCTCGGGCGTCCCGCGCAGGCGCCTGGCGCAACTCGAAGTTTTGAGAATTCTGCTGCTCGCCGCCGCGACGGCGTCTGTCGCGCTGCCGCTCGGGCTCGCCCTGGCGTGGTGCCTGGTGGCGGTGGTGAACGTGCAGGCCTTTGGCTGGCGCCTCCCGTTTTACATTTTTCCGGGGCAATGGGCGGGGGTCGTGGTGCTTGCGCTCCTGACGGCAACCGTCGCCGCGGTCGCGCCGATCCTTCGTCTCCTCCGGACCACTCCGGCGGAACTGGCCAAGGTTTTCGCCAATGAACGCTAAGCGGGTCTTGCTGGTCTGCGTCGCCGCCCTCGCCTCGCTCATTCGATCGGCGTCTGCGGACGGCTTCGCGGGGCTGGGGAGGGATGCTGCAGGTTTCGAACAGGCGATCCCTGGGAGGCCCATCGTTTTCCCGCGCGATCTCGGGGTGCATCCGGGTTTTCGCACGGAGTGGTGGTATCTGACGGCCAATCTCGAGGACGCCTCCGGCGCGGCCTACGGCGTGCAGTGGACGCTTTTCCGCCAGGCGGGAGCGCCGGGCGACGAGCGCCAGGGCTGGGCGAACCAGAACATCTGGATGGGGCACGCGGCGGTGACGACCGCGACGGAACACTTGTTTGCCGAGACTTTTGCCCGCGGCGGCGTCGGGCAGGCGGGCGTTGTGTCAGAGCCTTTTCGCGCGTGGATCGACGACTGGATTTTTGCGACGCGCCAAGAAGCGCCCGGCGCGGGTCTTTCTCGCATGACGATCTCGGCCAACGGCCAGGGCTTTCGCTACAAGTTTGATCTGGCTGCGGACCAACCGCTTGTTCGGCACGGCGAGAACGGCTTCAGCCGCAAATCGGAGGATGGTCGCGCTTCCTATTATTTCAGCCAGCCCTTTTTCAAGATCGATGGCGTGCTCGTGCTTCATGGAAGGGAGGTCAAGCTGTCAGGCCTCGCGTGGATGGATCGGGAATGGAGCAGCCAGCCTCTTGCAGCGACCCAAAGGGGCTGGGACTGGTTTTCCTTGCATTTCTCGACCGGCGAGAAGCTGATGGTTTTTCGTCTGAGAGACGAGACCGGCGGAGATTTTCTCGCCGGGACCTGGATCGGCGCCGACGGCGTCCCGCAGGCGCTCGATCGCAACGAGATTGCGCTCTTGCCAATTTCGCAGGCGCATATCGCTGGTCGAGACGTGCCGGTCAGATGGGAACTCCGGGTGAAGAGCCACGGTCTCGACGTCGAAACGTCGCCGGTGAACGCAGACAGCTGGATGGCGACAAGCTTTCCTTATTGGGAAGGCCCAATCGCCTTTCACGGCTCGCACGAGGGGAAAGGCTATCTGGAGATGACGGGTTATTGAACGCGGCGGGCGGGCAGTACAGAGCGGCGCCGTTTCATTCCGCTGCTCTGTCGCCAGGATGACCGCCGTCTTTTTTTCGAGCATAAAACCGGCGGACCCTCTCGCTTGCCGCGGGACCCGCCGCATATCTGAAACCGGATTGGTCGATGGGGCGACCGCTCACGCCGTCAATCAACAAGGGTTCGGCTTCCAGACCGGTTTCGGCGTCGACCACGATCACGCTCTTGCCTTCCGGTGCGAAATGCCGATTTCCCCATGCCAGAAGGGAAACGACGACCGACCGGAAATCGCGTCCTCGTTCCGTCAATATATATTCGTGTCGTGGCGGGCGTTGCTGATAGACGCGCCGTTCCAGCAGGCCCGCGTCGACCAGCGCATTGAGCCGCCTTGTCAGCATGTTTGGCGCAATTCCGAGACTTTTTTGAAACTCGTCGAAGCGCGTCAAGCCATTGAGGGCGTCACGCATGATGAGAATGCTCCACCATTCGCCGACGTGCTCAAGGCCGCGGGCGATCGGACATTGCATGTCGGCAAAACTCTTGCGCTTCATCTGCAATCCATCCGCGCTTGCGCATTCTCAGTCGTCATCCGTATATTGGATGGGTAGCTATTATAATGCAAGTAAGCGCCGGGGCGTTGACGCGCCGAAAAAGGGGCGGATCATGACAGATGCGGTTTTGGAGGCTCTTTATCTCGACGACCTGTTTCCCGGCCAGCGCTTAGCCAGCGCAAGTCATGAGATCGACGCCGATCAGATCAAGGCTTTCGCCCGTCAGTTCGATCCGCAGCCCTTCCATCTCGACGAGCAGGAGGCGCAGAACACGTTTTTTGGCGGTCTGGCCGCCAGCGGATGGCATGTCGCGGCGATCACCATGAAGCTTCTGGTCGGGGATGGGGCGCCGATCGCCGGCGGAATGATCGGGGCCGGGGGCGAGATCGCCTGGCCCAATCCGACCAGGCCCGGCGATGTGCTGAGCGTGAATAGCGAAGTTCTTGAGATCAAGCCGTCGCGTTCGCGGCCGGATCGGGGAATGGTTACCCTGCGCAGCGAAACGCGCAATCAGCGCGGCGAATTAGCCCAGCTTTTCACGGCAAGGCTGGTCGTGCCGCGTCGCGGCTAGAGCTTTTTCCGATTCGACCGATCCGCTCGCAGGCTCTAAAAAGACCCGAACAGGAAGTCTTTGCGCCTTAACTTTAACGGAGAGGAGCTCGACATGGCCGACAATCGTCTCAAGACCGTTTTGATCACCGGAGCCTCCTCCGGCATTGGCGCCGCCTACGCGCAGCGGTTCGCGCGGCGCGGGCACGACCTCGTGCTTGTCGCCCGCAACCGCGAGCGCATGGAAGCCGCCGCCGCGCGCCTGCGCTCCGGGGCTGGCGTCGCCGTTGACGTCCTGGCCGCCGATCTCACTTCGCGCGCAGAACTGGCCGCCGTCGAGGCGCGGCTGCGCGACGACCGCCGCATCGGCGTGCTGGTGAACAACGCCGGCGCGGCTTTAAAGAGCGGTTTCGCGGCCGCCGACCTTGACGAACTGGAACGGCTCATCCGGCTTAATGTAATCGCGGTGACGCGTCTGGCGGGCGCGGTCGCTCCGCGCTTCGTCGCCGAGGGACGCGGCGCGATCGTCAATATCTCCTCGGTTGTCGCGCTCGCGCCTGAGATCATGCCGGGCGTCTATGCGGCGACCAAGAGCTATGTCCTCACCTTGTCGCAATCGCTCCAGGCCGAACTCGGCCCCCAGGGCGTCTATGTCCAGGCGGTGCTTCCCGCCGCGACTCGCACCGAGATATTCGAACGCTCCGGACTTTCGACGGACGCGATCCCGGTGATGATGGATGTCGGGGAACTGGTCGACGCAGCGCTCGTTGGTTTCGACCGCGAGGAAGCCGTCACCGTTCCTCCGCTGCCGGAGCTTGGCCAATGGGAGAATTTCGCGGCGGCGCGAAAGGCGATGTTGCCGAATTTCCGGCAGGAACACGCCGCGGCGCGCTATCGGGCGTAAGGGATGGCGGAAAAAGACCGGCAATTGCGAGGGATCAGCGCCGATGCTGCGGTCGGCGAGCGCCTGAAGCGCTATCGTGGGGCGGTTGCCGCTTTGATCCGCACGATTTCTTGAACAGAACCATCTGAACGTCGTTCAGCGGGCTTTCGTCTTTAAATCTTCAGGCAGCCGAAGCCTTCAAATGCGCGCTCTCAACTTCCCCACCGTCCCATCCTCGACGGACTGGGAGCCTCCGGTAAGCCCGAGGCGGCTCATGTCGATCAATTCGACGCTCTTGACGGCGACATCGGTGCGGTTCGTGGCATGAAGCTTTTTCATGATTTGCCGCAAGTGCACTTTGACGGTGCCCTCGCTTATATTGAGTTCATAGGCGATCACCTTGTTGGCCTTGCCCTGGCGGACCGCCTGGATCACCTCCATTTCACGGGTGGTGATGCCGCTCACCGAAGCATGCTCGGACGAGGCTTGCTGCGCCTTCTTGGCCGCGAGCAGACATTCCGGCGGCACATAGGTTCCGCCAGCGGCGACGAATCGCAAGGCTTGCACGAAAATATCAAATCCTGCGCCCATCGATATGTAGCCGTTAGCCCCCTGGCGGAGGGCGGTCAAAGCATCGTTCAAGTCGTCGGTTTTGGCTAGAACAATAGATCGCATTGACGGATCGAGATCGCTCAGCAGCGCAATTTCCGCTTCCGCCTCCTCCTCGGTAAGCGAGACGACGGACAGCACCACCAGAGAAGCGCGTTGCTCGGTTTGAACCTTCGTCAACTCTGAGAGGCTCGAGCACGTATCGATCCTGCTCAGCGAATAACCGCCCATGCTTTTCTGTAAGCATTCACGAAAAAATATATTTCGCTCAACGATTAAAACAGCAAAACCTGTATCTTTGTTGGTATTAGCTATAGCATTACTAGTTTCATTTTCTTTATCAGAAAATGTCAGCACCTGACACTTGGTTGTGTCGCCGATGGCTAATCGAGACGGCCGTGACATCATCTTCCTCCTTATCATATACACATGATAGGGTACGTTACAGGAGCTAACGATACCCTATCAAAACACAAAACGCGGCAGCCAGGCGACCAAATTGTCAGGAGAGGTTAACGCAGCGTTGTCATTGATAAACTTAAGCCTTTAAGCGACTAGTTCTCTGTTGCATCGTTCAAGGGCGCCCCCAGATCTTCAAGAGCCAATTTTAAGAACTGAACAACGGCGCATCAATAGTTCGAGGTGCGATCACGCAATGCTAACATCAGCCGCACGTGCTGATATTGCCCCGCCAACGCCGGCTCAAATTTCCATGCGACAAATCCCCCCATCGGCGACCCGTACCTCTTTGGCTCCCCTTTTGGCCAAATAGGCAGAACATTTGATCGAAAGAAGTACATCCTTGATAAAATGTCAGCTTTTTGGCCGATTACAAGAGATCGGAGGAGAGTATAAACACGTAGAGCTTAGCCGGAGAGTTCGATCGGGCTGTCGTTCGGATAGGCTTCCTGCCGTTCCACCCGCGGTCGGCGATCAAGAAACCAAGACGCCGCCGCCCGTCGTGAGCTGACGCACCCTGGTTTTTTCAGCTACGCCTGTGGCGTCTTTGGATGGCCTGCGGTCGCTTACGCGGACGTCGAGGTTTTGTCCTCATCGCTCAAAACCGCCAGAGCGGGACGTTGGCGACGAGGAAATCGCGGAACGCCTGCAGGCGCGCGACATTCTTCATTTCTTCCGGATAGGCCAGCCAGCAATTGAGCACCGGCATTTCCGCGCCCAGATCGAGCCGCGACAGCGGGGAATTCTCGTTGACGATATAATCGGGCAGGATGCCGACGCCGCCGCCTTTCTCGATCACTTGCAGCATGGCGAAAATATTGTTGATCGAGATCGACGGGACGCGCTGGTTTTTCGCGTCCCGTCCAAGGGTCAGAAGCAGATTGAGATTTTTCAGATAGGGTGCGCCGGCGACGCCGAAGGCGACAATGCGATGCGCGTCGAGATCCTCCGCCAATTTAGGACGGCCGTAATTCTGGAGATAGGCGCGCGAAGCATAGGGGGAATAATGGATCGAGAACAGCTTTCGGCGGATGAGGTCCGGCTGTGTCGGCTCACGCAGGCGCAACGCGATGTCGGCCTCGCGCATCGAAAGGTCCAATTCGTCCTCTGTCAGGATGACGGTCAGGTCGACATCAGGATAAAGCTCGCGGAATTCGGTGAGGCGCGGGGCCAGCCAGGCGGCGCCAAAGCCGGTATTGGCGGTGACCTTCAACTCGCCATGCGGTTTCTCTCGCGAATCCGACAGGCGCAGGCGGGCGCCTTCCAGCTTGCCCATGACCTCCTGCACGGTGCGAAACAGCATTTCACCTTGTTCGGTCAGCAAAAGCCCCCGTGCATGGCGATGGAACAGCGAAGTCTTGAGATCATATTCCAGCGCCGCGACCTGCCGGCTGACCGCCGACTGGCTGAGATGCAAAGTTGCGCCGGCATGGGTGAAGGAGCCGGCGGCGGCGGCGGCGTGAAAAATGCGCAGCTTGTCCCAGTCCATCCGGCCCCCGAAGATCGTTAGAACCGTTCTTATACCGCGAAAAAATCAAAAAAACCTCGCCTATCGCGCCGCTCGTCCCCAAATGAGCGGTAACTCAGGAGGCTTCGATGTTTTCCATCCGCAAGAAGCTGCAAATCCCATCGGCCGCCGAAGCTCTGGCCGGCCGGTCGGAAAGACTCGTCACCGCGAAAAACCATTTCGTCAACGGTCGTCCGCTAGCGCCACCCTATCCGGAAGGTTTCGAGCGCGTGCTGTTCGGCATGGGCTGTTTCTGGGGGGCCGAACGCAAATTCTGGCAGGCCGGCGAAGGCGTCCATGTCACGGCCGTCGGCTATGCCGGGGGCGCCACGCCCAATCCGACCTACGAGGAAGTCTGCTCCGGCATGACTGGCCATGCGGAGGTCGTGCAGGTCGTTTATGACCCCAAGAAGATTTCTTTCGCCCGATTGCTGGCGCTGTTCTGGGAATCGCACGATCCGACCGCGGGCATGCGCCAGGGCAATGACGTCGGCACGCAATATCGCTCCGCCATTTATACGACGACCGAGGCGCAACTGGCGGCGGCGGAGCAGTCGAAGGCGGCCTATCAGGCGGCGCTGGCCGAGCATCACTATGGGCCGATCACCACGGAAATCCGGCCGGCGGCGGAATTTTACTTTGCCGAATCCTACCACCAGCAATATCTTGCCAAGAATCCGGCGGGCTATTGCGGCCTCGGCGGCAGCGGCGTCGCCTGTCCCATCGGTCTCGACGTGTGACGGCCTGTTTCGGGATACGAGGTTGAGCATGAATTCCAGCAACAAGTTCGTCATCTCGATGGAAAATGTGCTTTTCGCCAGCCGCTGGCTGTTGGCGCCGTTTTTCTTCGCCTTGGCGCTCAGCCTTACGGTCCTGCTGCTCAAGACCGGCCAGCATGTCTTTCATCTCGTCGAAACCGCCTTCGGTTCGACGGAATCGGATGTCGTGCTTGAAGTATTAGGGCTGATCGACCTCTGCCTGACCGGCTCGCTGGTGGTGCTGGTGATCTTCTCCGGCTATGAGAATTTCGTTTCGCGCACCGACCCGGGGCGCAACAAGTCCTGGCCGGAATGGATGGCGAGCATCGATTTCGGCGGGCTGAAGCTGAAGCTCATCTCCTCCATCGTCGCCATTTCCGGCATCCAGACGCTCCGCAGTTTCATGGAGATCCAGAACGAGAGCGACCGCTCATTGATGTGGAGCGTCGGCATTCATCTCGCCTTCGTCCTCTCGGCCTTGCTCCTGGCCCTGAGCGAGAGACTCAGCCATAGCCCAAGCCCCGCGGGGGAGGCCGAGCATTAACGCTGCCTTGCGCGGCGCGCAGCGATGGTCTATCGCGGCGCGGAACAGCGAAAGGCTAAAAAATGTCTCTGAAAAGATTGCATCCCGGCAAGCGCATGAGCCAGGGCGTCTTGCTCGGCAATTCGATTTTTCTCGCCGGTCAGGTCGCGGACAAGACAGCCGGCCGTTCGGTTGGCGAACAGACGGCGGAAATCCTCGGCCAGATCGACGCTTTGCTCGCCGAAGCGGGCAGCGACAAGACCAAGATCCTGATGGCCACGATTTATCTCGCCGATATTTCGACCTTCTCCGAAATGAACGCCGAATGGGACAAATGGGTCGTCGAAGGCGAAACTCCGGCCCGCGCCACGGTCGAGGCCAAACTGGTCGCGCCGGAATACAAGGTGGAGATCGTCATCGTCGCGGTGAGTTGATTTTGGGGAAGAATTGGCGCGCTTCCCCTCATTCGGCGTTTTTCGCTCCCCGGCCGTTCAGCGGATTGTCCTCGTCCCAACCATAGGTCAGCGTTTCGAAACGCATGGCGGCGAGGTCGAACAAGGCCAGCCGCCCCACCATGGACTGGCCGAAGCCGACGATTTCCCGCACTACTTCCAGCGCCATCAGCGAGCCGACCATCCCGGTCAGGGCGCCCAGCACGCCCGCCTCGGCGCAGGTCGGCAGGGCGCCAGGCGGCGGCTTTTTCGGGAACAGGCAGCGATAGGTGGGATTGGGCCTGCCATCCGGCCCTTTCTCGAAAGGCCGCAACGTGGTGAGCGAGCCGTCGAACTGTCCGACCGCCGCCGTCACCAGCGGCTTTTTTGCATGGAAACAGGCGTCGGAAACGATATAGCGGGTGTCGAAATTGTCCGAGCCGTCGGCGACGACGTCGCAGTCCTCGATCAGGGCGCGAACATTGTCCGCCGTCAGCCGCACCGCCTGGGCGATCACCCGGACATGCGGATTGAGACGGGCCAAGGCTTCCGCCGCGACTTCCGCCTTGGGTCTGCCGAGATCGGCCTCGCCGAACAGGACCTGGCGCTGCAGATTCGACAGCGACACGGCGTCGTCGTCGATCACCGTCACCCGCCCGATTCCCGCCGCCGCGAGATAAAGCAGCAGCGGCGCGCCAAGGCCGCCGGCGCCGATGACGCCGACCCGCGCCGCTTTCAGCTTGCGCTGGCCCGGTCCGCCAATGTCGCGCAGCACGATATGACGGGCGTAGCGTTCGACCTCCTCGGCCGATAATTCGGGCAGAACCACGCCGGTCATCGCTCGCCTTTCGCCCAGGCGACGGCCTGTTCCAGCCGGTCGTCGCCCCAGAATATTTCGCCGTCCCCGGCGACGAAGCTCGGGGCGCCGAACAGGCCGAGCCTTTGCGCCGTCGCCGTCTCCTCGCGCAACATCGCGCGAACGGCGTCGGATTTCGCCTTTTCGAAAATTTCCGCCGCCGGCAGGCCGAGGCGCAAAAGCAACTCGCCGAGCAGGGATTCGTCGGCGATGTTCCGGCCCTCACCGAACTCCGCCAGATAGACGGCGCGGCTGAATTCCGGTCTCCGGTCCTCCGGAACCGCCAGAGCCACTCTCGCCGCGAGCAAAGAATTTTGCGGAAACGGCTCAGGCGGGCGGAACGTCAGCCCGCGTTGGCCGCAGATGCGCTCCAGGTCGCGCAACATGTATCGCCCCTTGGCCGGATAGAGATTGAACGGCGAGGTGTTCCATCCCTGCGCCACGAAGATCGGGCCCAGCAGGAAAGGCCGCCAGCGCAGGCGCACGCCCGAAGCCTCGGCGACGGATTGGCAGCGCATCGCCGCGAGATAGGAATAGGTGCTGGCGAACTCATACCAGAAATCGAGCTGGGCCATTCTCGCTCCTGCTGCCGCACGGTCAGCCATTTTCCTGCGGCGAATCCTCGAAAGCAACCGAGTTCTACCGCGAAAACCGGCGCAGCGCCTGCGCAAATCTTTTCGCGTCAGCGCTTCCGCGGGAGGCAAGCTCGACCGGGGGCCAAAACTTGTCTAGAGCATCCCAATTACGCCACAGGAAGCGCCCGCCGTGCCAACGTCAAAAATGCTGATCGTGACCCTTGTCGCCACCCTGGCCTGCCTGGCCTTGTTTGCGCTCTGGCCCGATCTCGATCTCCTGGCGGCGCGTTTCTTCTACGACGCCGGCCATTTCGTCGGCCGCGGTCCGGCCGGCGAAATCGGGCGACGTTTCTTCTACGACGCCCCCTATGTGCTGCTGGCCCTGCTGCTCGTCGCCTATGTAGCCCACCGTTTCGGTTGTTCGCGGCGCGGCCCGGACGGTCGCGCGGTAATCTTCCTGCTCGCTTCCCTCGCGCTGGGGCCGGGCCTGCTGGTCAATGGCCTGCTGAAGGAAGTCTCCCACCGCCCCCGCCCGGAACAGACTCTTGAATTCGGCGGCTCCTGGCGCTTTCGCCCTTACGAGACCTTCGACGGCGAATGCCGGAGAAACTGCTCCTTCGTCTCCGGCGAAGTCGCGACTTCCGCCTGGACTCTGGCGCCGGCGCTGCTGGCGCCGCCGCCCTTGCGCGCCCTTGCGGTCGGCGCGGCGCTGGTCTTCACGGCGACCACCGCCGCCCTGCGCATGGCCTTCGGTGGGCATTACCTGTCCGACACGGTCTTTGCCGCGCTGTTCACCTTTCTTATCATCCTGATACTCCATCGCTGGTATCTTCGCGGACTGAGCGAGCCATAGAGAGACGAAGCCATGGCGCTGATTTCCCTGCTGACGGACGACGCCACGATCCTGTTGCGCTGGTTGCATGTGGTCGCCGCCATGGTCTGGGTCGGCTCGGCCTTCGCTCTGGCGCGTCTCGATCTGGCCATGCGCCCTCGAGGCAAAGACCCGAGGCCACAGATCCTGCTGCTTCACGCCGGCGGAATCTTTCGATTCTGCCGCGCCGAAAATGTCGACGATTTCGAGCGGGCGGTTCATTTCAAGTGGGAGGCCTATGCGACCTGGGCCAGCGGCTTCGCTCTGCTGTGCCTGATTTTCTGCGCGGCGCCGGAACTTTATCTAATCGATCCAGCGCTTTGGGACGCGCCGTCCTGGGCGGCGATCGCCGTCGCGCTCGGCCTGCTGCCTGCCGCCTGGCTGGCCTATGATCTTTTATGCAAGAAAAGCGGGTTGAGCGGCGACGCCCTGCTCGGCGCGCTCTTCGTCTTCGCTGCCGCTTTGGGCTTTCTGCTGACCCATCTTTTTGCCGGGCGGGCCGCCTATCCCCTGCTCGGCGCGCTGCTCGCGACGATCATGACCGCCAATATCGCCCATGTCATCGTTCCGGCGCAGAAGCGACGGTTCGCCGCGTTGCGCGCCGGCCAGAAGTGCGACGCGGACGACGTGGGAGTCGCCGCGACGCGAGCGCTGCATAATCAATATCTGGCCTTGCCGGTGGTGTTCTTCATGCTGTCGAGTCACGCGCCGCTGGTTTTCGCCGGTCCGCACAATGGCGCCGCCGCCGCGCTGTTTCTGGCGGCGGGCTTTCTGATCCGGCGTTCCTTTCTCAAGCGGGCGCGCGGGCTGGGCTCCGACTGGAGAATTTTTCGCGCGGCTGCGGTCTGTCTCGTTCTAGGCCTGCTGCTTTCCGCGCCCTTCGAGCAGCAGCGCGAAAAGGCGGCGGCGCATTCCGCCGGCGAGGCCATCGCCCTCGTGCTGCATCCCGGCGATCGGGCGGCGCGAGCCATCGTCGAACAGCATTGCGTCGCCTGTCACGCGCCGGCGCATTCCGGCCTTTTCCGCGCGGCGGCGGGGCTGGATTTCTCGACCGGCGCCCAGGTGACGAAACACCGCGCGGAAATCCTGCGCGCCGCCGTTTATTCCCGCGCCATGCCGCCGCCGGGCGTAGCGCCTCCTCTCGACGAGGACGAGCGCCTCACCCTTCTTCGCTGGGCGCAGGCGGCGCCCTGAAAAGCAAAACGACCGCTCGAAGGCGGTCGTTTAAAATATTTTGCCCTATGTGCGCACGCTCTCAGAACATGGAGAGGGCATAAACAAAAAGGGTGTTGTTGTTGTTGGCGTTGCGGCAGTAGGGGCAATTGGTCGGATCGATATTCGTCGCGCTGCCATCGAACTTGGTGAACAAGGTATAGGATACGCCGAGCCGAGTATTGAACCACGGCCAGAGGTCGGGGCCGCCATGCGAGAAGGGCAGATAGGCGAGATCGAAGATCCAGCCGGACGAATTGGGCGACATGAACGCATTTTGACTGAAGATGACCGCATCCGGGCTGCCGGTGATTTGGAAATAGGTCGCCGTGAACGCGTAGGTGTTGTTGTAGACGTATTCAGCCCCGATCTTCAGGCTTCGCAGATAGTCCGTCGGGTTGGCGCTAAAGCCTTGTGCAAAACTCGAATTGAGAAGCTGGCGCTCCCAGATATAATTGGCGCGAATGGTGACGGCGTGGACATCGGTGATCCATTGATATTGCGAATCGAAGCCGGCGTCGTACATGTTGTCGGTGCCGAAGCCGTATGAATAGGCGGGAGTGACATTGGCGTTCATGCCATAGGCGCCGATCATGAACGAATGGTCGCCCCAGTTCTGTTCCATGGCGACCCGGTAATAGGGCGCCAGGCCGCTGATCGCCGGACCGACCGACGAACCCGGAATGCCGAGAGTCAACTGTGCTTTCGGCGTCAAAGAGCCATAGGCGCTCAGTTCCGCATACCAGGTGTCATTGACGAAAAGATAGCCGCCGCCGCCCAGCGTCTGGCCGGGGCCGAACGACTGGATCATCGTGTTGGCGACCGGCGAAAGCGAGAAGGCCGATGTGATGAAGGGCGAACTCCAGACCGGCGTGGTGTTCCACACATCCTGCATCGTGGGGACGTCGTTGGCGGTCAGGCCCCAGAGCACGTCGTGATTGTAGAATTTGAAGCTGTCGGCATAGCGGATGTCGGAATTGTCGATTGCGAAATCACGGCTGGAGCTGTTGCTGAAGGTCGCTTGAACCATGCCGCCGAGATTGCCGTAGATTCTGCCGCCGTAGAAAATGGCAATCTGCTGGGCGAGATCGACGTAGTTATTCACGCCGTTGAAGCCGCCGCCGGGCGGGGAGGAGTAATTTCCCGTCGGCGCGGTGAGACCAACATTATAATGAGTATATCCCGATTGCAGCATGAAGGAGAGCTGCGGGAGATCCCTGGTGTCGCCGCCTCCGGCCGTGTAGCCGCCCAGTTTGAAACGGCGGCCGAAAGGCGTCAGCTGCGGAAAGGCCGTGTGACAGGTCGAACAGGTCTGGCCGGTCTGGCGGGCGAAGGCGGGAATGGCGGCGGCCTTGTCGGCTACGCCGCAATTGACGACCAGAGCGAGAAGCAAGGCGGACGGCGCCGCGCCCCAAAAAGCCGTGGCCCGGCGGACGCCGGCAAGGACAGCTTTGGTGAGATCAATCATTCCGACCATGCGATCGGTCCTCCTCAATGTCTCCCAAGGGAGCGCGTTTTTTCAACCCTGCGTAACGATTGCCGTCGACTCGAGCGAATTTTACTCGATAAAACTCAGATACGAGGCGAGCGCCTCGATTTCATTCGCGGACAATGCGCGCGCAACTTGCGGCATAGGCGCCGCCGCTGCGTGGTAACCTTCGTTCCACTGCTCAAGCCGTCTTTTCAAATAATAGTAGGACAGGCCGCCCAGACGAGGAATATCGCGAATCCCTTCGGCGTTCGGGCCGTGGCAGACGGTGCAGGTGACGATATTCGTCTCCGCGATCCCCTCCTGGTAGATCTGTCTGCCAGCCGCCACCAGGTCTCTGTTGCCGTCTTCGGCGGCGCGGGGCGGCTGCGCCGAAAAATAAGCGGCCAGATCACGCGCCGCGCTGGGACCGAGATCTCCGACGGCGTTCCACATATATTTCTTTGAATTCGGATTGTCGCGGATATGCTCGTGGAAGGCGCCAATCTCTTTTTCGATGTAACTCGTTCTTTGGCCGGCCAATCGCGGCGCCGTCGAAAATCCCTGCGCCGAATTGACGCCGTGGCACCAGGTGCAATTCTTGGGAAGGGGTTCGTCCGGAAAAATCCGACCGGGCGGAGTTTGCGCGAAAAGCGGGCCGGCGGAGCAGAAAAACAGCGCCAGGGCCGCAATTCCAGAGCTGATGTGCTTCATGATCCAGTTCTCTCGCGCGGGGCGCATTCATCAAGGCAAAGGCTTCGTCAGCCGAACGGCTTACCTGAGATTGCTGACATAGGCGGCGATCGCGGAAACCTGCGACGGGGTCAGATTATGCGCGGTCGGCGACATGATGGCTGAAATGTCCTTGGCGGAGCCTTGCCCGCGTTCCTTGCTCCAACTCGACAAGGTTTTGACCGTATACCAGTAGAGCTGACCCGCCAGACGCGGAATCTGGTTTTGCCCCTTGCCATCCGGGCCGTGACACGCCGAACAGGCCGGAACATTGGCTTCCGGCAGCCCTGTCTCAAAAATGCTTTTTCCCAAAGCGAGCGATCCGCCCGGCGCGCCGCCAAAGGGCGGCGGATTCATCGATTTGAAATGCTCGGCAAGGGCTTTGATCATCCCGGGCGTCAACCCGTGCGTCACGTTGACCATGACAGGGTTCAACCGTCGACGCTCGGTAAAGGCGCGCAGCTGGTTCTCGACATATTCGGGCTGCTGTCCCGCCAGCCGCGGCATGACGACATAACCACGATATCCTTCCGCCGAAAGCCCGTGGCAGGTTTGGCAATATTCCACTTTGGCGTGAAATCCCTGCGGGGAGCCGCCGCCGCCTTCGTCGGCGGCATGACCTATAGCGGTGAAGGCGAAGGCAAAGACTGCCGATTGCAACGCCAATCGTAAACCATTAGCCCTCATGATTATCGCCTCCACGATTTCCATTTTGTATCGCCGCGCGGCCGCGATCTGAAAACTTCAGCCGAACAGGTCTCTTTATTATCGCTCTTTTCCATCCTTGCTCGGGCGAGACAGGGGCGAATCACCGAGGGGGAGTTCGAGCATTTTGCAATTCGTATAAGCTTCATTGCGGGATAACAACTCTCCGCCCGCTGTTTTCAAGCCAATCGCGCCGTTTTACTTGCCAACTGTGCTTTTGGCGCATCAGTTGCGGCAAATTGTCGCTAGCCAAAAGTCTAAATACGCCTCCAGCAAAAGATGCTCGGCCTGGCCGGCGACGGCGCGATTCAAGCCCCGGGGACCATTTCTTGCGACGAATCGTCAAACAGGGCCCGCGATTAGCCTGCGCCCCGGAGTTCAAAAGCGTTTTCCGTTGGCGAGGGGCGATCTTGCCGTGTAACAATAAGCGGCTACTGTTGAGTCGGCTCGCGCCTTGCGTTAAAAAATTATACTTATTCGCGGGGCGACTTCCTGGGACGCCGCGTCGTAAATCGGCCAGTTGAACGGCGGCGGCATGGTATAACGGCAGGCGCGCTTTCTATCGGCGAAGCGAGCCTTAATCCGACCTTTCTCGGTCGGCGCGCCATCGCAAGGGCGGCGCGAAATAATGACTGGAGGGAGAGCATGAAAACCATTGGCTTCAGGACGCTGTCGCACGCCGCCATTCTCGCCCTTCTTTTCAGCGCAGGCGCCCGCGCCGAAGAAAAAGCTTCGGGCTCCGTTTCGGAGCAGGAACTTCAGGCCAAGCTATCCTATTGCCAAACCTGTCATGGGGTTTCGGCGCAAGGTTTTCGCGGTTCTGCTCCCATGCCGAGACTCGCCGGGCAGCAACCGGAATATATTGAGAACCAGCTCAAGGCCTTCATCGAGCGCAGGCGAACCAACCCCGTCATGAACAATGTCGCTCATGTCTTGAGCCCGGCGATGGTCGCCGCCCTGGCGGCGCATTTCAATAGTTTCGACCCGCCGCCGCTGGGCGGCGCGCCGAAGGATCTCGTGCCCATGGGCAAGAAAATCTTCGAGGAGGGGATTCCCAGCGCCGAAGTTCCGCCCTGCGCGTCCTGTCACGGCGAAGACGCGAAGGGGAATGGCGCCTTTCCGCGCTTGGCGGGCCAACTCAACGACTACATTATCAGGAAGATCACGAACTGGAACAAGGAGCGCGGGCTCGATCCTTCCAAACCGGACACCTCGGCGATGATGGAGCCTTTTACCCATAAGCTGACCCCCGAGCAACTCGCCGCCGTCGCTGCTTATGTCAGCTATCTCAAGTAAGGCGGCCGAGGCGCGAACCTTTCCTTCAACAGGTTCGATCAACCCTTGGCGCCGAGGCGCGCCGTCAAGCGCATCGAGTGAAGCGGGTCGGTAGGGATTCGCTGTCTAATCCTTCGATTTCGGCCAGTTTGGTTTTGGCCGCCTTGGACTGTTGCGTAAACTCCTCGCCAGCGAAACAATCGCCCGGAAGATCGTTTACAAATGGCCGATCTGGCCCTATCGACGTCGGCAGCGCCCGCGCCGGCGAGTCTCACGAAACAGGTTTGGCCAGCAATGAAGCTTTTGTTCCAGGCCGGCTTTTTTCTTGTCCTGGCGACGGTCGAAGCCGGGGCCGCCGATCTCTCTCCTTTTGGCGCGCTGGGCGAGGCGCCGCCGCCGGCGCCGTTCGAGTTGCGCATTGGCGCTTTCGCACATGATCCGCTAAGTCCGGAGGCGAGCTCGGCCGATCTCAATGCCGAGCTTTTGTTCACCAAATTCGCGACATCGCCCAATTATTTTTGGAATCTGCTCATTCCGCGACCGCAATTCGGCGTGACGATCAATTTCATTGGCAAGACGAGCAATGTCTACGGCGGCGTCACTTGGGACGTCGATGTTTATCGCGGTCTGTTCCTCGAAGCCTCGTTCGGCGGCGCCGCCAACGACGGCTATGGCGGCTTGATCGTTCCCGCCGGCCACAATCCCATGGGCTGCAACGTGTCGTTTCATGAGAACGCTTCGGTTGGCTATCATATTGACGCAAGATGGAGCGTCATGGGAACGATCGAGCATTATTCGAATAAAGGTCTTTGCGATCCCAATCGTGGGCTCACCAACTATGGCCTCCGGCTCGGCTACGCGTTTTGATGCTTTCTCTGCTTGAAGCGGGTCGCGGCCCCGGCGTCCGTTGGGATGCGATTGAATCGCAACAGACGTGTGATTGGCTGATTTCGCGGTGTTTTTGGATTTCGCGATGTTTTGGCGAAAAACCGGTGTCCACTTTTTGGTAGGTCGTCCTAAAATTCGACGTCGAGTTCTTCCATTTCGTCCGGCTCGATTTTCGCGGCCTCGGACCATTCGACCATCGGCGCCCAGTTGAGGATATGGTCGCGAAAGCCCGCGCATTCCGAGTCGAGCGGGACGTTATAGGTGGCGAAGCGCGAGGCGACCGGCGCGAACATGGCGTCGGCGAGCGTCGGCTTGGCGCCGAACAGGAAGGGGCCGCCATATTGGCTGAGGCAGTCGCGCCAGATGGCGCAGACGCGCTCGATATCGGGCTTGGCCCCCGTCCAGACCCGGAAGTTCGGGAAAAAGGCCTTGATGTTCATTGGCAGGGCCGAGCGCAGATTGCTGAAGCCGGAGTGCATTTCGCCGGAGACCGAGCGATTGTGGGTGCGCGCGGCGCGGTCGGCGGGCAGGATCCCGGCCTTTGGAAAAACCTCGTGGAGATATTCGGCCATCGCCAGAGTATCCCAGACATGCAGTCCCTGGTGATCGAGCGCCGGGGTGAGAAACGACGGCGACAACAGAAGAAGTTCGGCCCGCGCGCCGGGGTCGTCGATAGACTGGCGCATTTCTTCGAATTTAAGCCCGGCCATCTTGCAGAGCAACCAACCGCGCAGCGACCAGGACGAGTAATTCTTGCTGCTGATGGTTAAAACCGCATTGGCCATTTCGTCCGCTCCCAGTCCACCGCAAAATAGACCACTCATTCGCCGGTTCGCAATGCACAAATTTTGGACATTTCGTCGCGCATTGGCTCGGCGAAGCGGTTCAAATCGCCCGCAAGGCCAGTAATTCCCAGCGTTTCCCCCTGTCTGGATTTGTTCTTAGACCTTTAGCAGATTGTATGCGAGCATTATCTTGTCGTATTGGTTTAGGGTTGAAGCAACGCCAGTCGGCGCCGTCGGAGGGCGGGTGATTCGGGAATCCGGTGCGCGGGGGATGATGTACCAAGCCTATCAAGCCCAATCCGATCTGATGGCTCCGGTCAAGGCTTTTGCGCGCCTGGCGCTGCGGGTCCTCAACGGGCCTTATGCCGGCTTCAGCGAAAACGTTCTGGTGCGCAATCTTTCCGCCGCTTACGAAATGATCGACCGCGCCGGCCTGACCCATACCCGTCCGCCCTTCAGCGTGAAAAGCGTGCTGGTCGGCAATGAAGAGTCGCCGGTCACTGAAGAGGCGGCGCTGGCCACGCCTTTCGGCACTTTGCTGCATTTCAAGAAGGACATCGCCGTCAAGCAGCCGCGTGTGCTGGTGGTGGCGCCTTTATCCGGCCATTTCGCGACGCTGTTGCGTTCGACGGTGCAGACGCTTCTGGCCGATCACGATGTGTATATCACCGACTGGCACAATGGGCGCGACGTGAGCCTCGCCGACGGCGGCTTCGGCTTCGACGATTATGTAGCGCATATCATCCAGTTTCTCGAACATTTGGGCCCGGGCGCCCACGTCGTCGCGGTCTGCCAGCCTTGCGTCCAGGTTCTCGCCGCGGCCGCGATCATGGCCGAGGATTCCAATCCCGCCCAGCCCTATTCCATGACGCTGATGGCCGGACCGATCGACACGCGCATCAGCCCCACCAAGGTCAACCATCTGGCCAAGGAAAAACCGATAAGCTGGTTCGAGCAGAACCTGATCGGCCGTGTGCCTTTGCGCTACAAGGGCGCGCGGCGTCGCGTCTATCCCGGCTTTATCCAGCTTTCCGCCTTCATGGCGATGAATCTCGAACGGCATGTGAAGGCCCACGTCGACCTGTTCCACAATCTCGCCGGGGGCGAGACCGAAAAGGCCAATCAGACCAAGGCTTTTTACGACGAATATTTCGCCGTCCTCGATCTGCCGGCGGAATTTTATCTCGAAACCGTGCAATGGGTGTTTCAGGAACACCACCTGCCGCTCGGAAAAATGATGTTTCGCGGCCGGAAGGTCGATCCCCGTGCGATCCGCAAGACGGCGCTCCTGACCGTCGAGGGAGAGCGTGACGATATTTGCGCGGTCGGCCAGACCATGGCGGCGCACGACCTTGCCGCCAGTCTGAAGCCCTTCCGCAAGAGGCACCATCTGCAGGCGGGCGTCGGCCATTACGGCGTTTTCAGCGGCAAGAGATGGGAAAACCAGGTCTATCCCATCCTGCGCAACATGATCCTGCAGAACGACTGACGGCTGCTTGCTCCGCGCTCGCCTGCGGCCTTACTTCCAGGCGTCGGCCTGCACGACGCTGTCTTCCTTCCATGCGTCGCGCGCTTCGCGGTTGGCCTGCCAGTTCGGCAGGAAGGTGAAGGCCTCGTCGAGGATGTGCGGCGTGTGCTGTCCTGGCGAATAGCGCCGCGCGCGTTCGAAATATTCGGTCAGCGCCGGCTTGAAGATCGGATGGGCGCAATTTTCGATCACCACCTCGGCGCGTTTCTTCGGCGACAGGCCGCGCAAGTCGGCCAGACCCTGCTCGGTGACGACGACCTGCACGTCGTGCTCGGTGTGGTCGACATGGGTCACCATCGGCACAATGCAGGAAATCTGGCCGTTCTTGGCGCTGGACGGCGTCATGAAGATCGACAGCCAGGCGTTGCGGGCGAAATCGCCGGAGCCGCCGATGCCGTTCATGATGCTGGAGCCGCGAATATGGGTCGAATTGACGTTCCCATAAATGTCGGCCTCGATCAGTCCGTTCATCGCGATCACGCCGAGGCGGCGGATCACTTCCGGATGGTTTGATATCTCCTGCGGCCGCAACACGATCTTGTCGCGATATTTGGCCGCGTCGCGGTTGAATTCATGCGCCGCATCGGGGCTCAGCGACAAGGCTGTGGCCGAAGCGAAGGACATCTTGCCGGAGCGCAGGAGATTGAACATCCCGTCCTGCAGCACTTCGGTATAGGCGGTGAGGTTGTCGTAGGGCGCGCCCTGCAATTGCTCCATCACCGCGTTGGCGACATTGCCGACGCCCGATTGCAGCGGCAGGAGTTCCTTGGGCAGCCGCCCCATTTTGACTTCATGGCCGAAGAAGTCGAGAATGTGTTCGGCGATCAGGCGCGAATTTTCATCCGGCGGGCTGAAGGCCGAATTGCGGTCCGGCGCGTTCGTCTCGACAACGGCGATGATTTTCGCCGGGTCGCAGTGCAGGTAGGCGTCGCCGATGCGGTCGCTCGCCGTGACGATCGGAATCGGCTTGCGATGCGGCGGCAATTGCGTGCCGTAATAAACGTCGTGCATACCCTTCAGCGCGATATTCTGCCAAGAGTTGACTTCGAGAATGACCTTGCCGGCGCAGTCGAGCCAGGTCTTGTTGTTGCCGACGGAGGAAGAGGGGATCAGCGCGCCGTCCTCGCGGATCGCGGCGACCTCGACAATGGCGACGTCGAGTTTCCCCAAAAAGCCGCCCCAGACGAATTGCGCGACATGGGAAAGATGGATGTCGAGATATTCCATTTCGCCGGCGTTGATGCGCTTGCGGCAGGTCGGATCGGACTGGTAGGGCAGGCGCATCTCCATCCCGTCGACCTTGGCCAGGGCGCCGTCGAGTTCGGGCGCCGTCGAGGCGCCGGTCCAGACGCCGATGCGAAAAGTCTCGCCGCCAGCGTGCGCCGCGTTCATGCGCTCCGCCAAAGCCAACGGCACGACCTTCGGATAGCCGGCGCCGGTGAAGCCGGACATGCCGACGTTGGAGCCTTTGGGAATCAAGGCCGCCGCCTGCTGCGCCGTCATGATTTTAGAGCGAAGGGCCGGATTGCGGATGCGATTGGTTTCGGTCATGAGCTTCTCTTGTGTGCTCCCCCAGACGATCCGAATGAATTGGACGCAAACCCGTCATTTAGCTATGCGACAATGGAATGATGTTTTTGGCAAAATGGAGCGATCTGGTGTTTTTTCCGCGCAGGCTCTTGTGTGTCAGCCAAATGAAATGGCGAAATTTGTTGTTTTATAGTGATATTTTTCGTTTCTCTTGCGTGGGGAGACGCCGGGGCCGCGCAAATCAGGCATGTCGAAGACGCATGGCAAGAATCACTCTCGCGTCTGTTTCGGCTCTGGCGTTTTCAAGCGAAGGTCGTTACCGATTCCCTCTGCGCCCGGCTGAAGCCTTTTTCGAAACGATCGAATCGGGTCAGGGCTCCGAATTTTTGTATTCACGCGTTTTCTTTACCCGAACCGATCCCCACTTCGCTGGGACCGAAGGTCCGCGTTAGCGAAAACGCCATTGAAACACGTGGAGAATCTTGCATGGCCCATATCGTCACCGTCGACGTGCCGCACCAGCTCGGCGCCGAAGAAGCGAAGCGGCGCGTGGAGGCCGGCATAGAGGCGCTACAGCAGAAGTTCGCCCACAAGCTCGACGGTTTGCATATCGACTGGCAGGGGACTCATGCCGACGTCAATATGACCGTGATGAACTTTCCTTTGCGCGGCGGTTTGGATTTTCTGCCGGATTGCGTCCGGGTTTCGCTCGACCTGCCCTGGGCGCTGGCGCTGATCGCCGAGAAGACCAAGGGGATGATTTCCAGACACACTGGCGAAATGCTGCAATTGCCGCCGCCCAAGGCTTGAATCAAGGGCTGGTTCGAAAATGGATCGCTCCGCGGTCATGCGCGCCGTCAAGTGGCGCGACACCACGCCGGAGCTTTTTACGCGAAGGCTCCTGCATGGATTTGCGCCCGGCTATCGCCTGTGCCGGCGCGACCTGCCGGGCGCGCCGGACATCGCCTATATCGGCCGGAAAAAAGCGATTTTCGTCCACGGCTGTTTCTGGCACGGCCACGACTGCAAGCGCGGCGCGCGCATGCCGAAGACCAACGCCGAATACTGGCTTGAAAAAATCGCCAGAAACCGCGCCCGCGACGAAAAGCATCGCGCCGCCTATGACGCGATGGGCTGGGACGTGCTGACGGTGTGGGAATGCGAAACGCGCGACAGGCAAGCGCTGGCGGCAAGGTTGCGCGCCTTCGTGGGAACGGCGGATTAGTCCTTCGTTCGCTTGGAAAGCGCGCTAAAAAATCCTAGAAGGCCCCATCTTCCGCAAAATGGGACCGCCGCGATGAACGCTCCTTATGCTCCGCTCTTCCCCCTCGGCAAGGACGAGACGCCTTATCGCAAGCTTAGCGATCAGGGTGTGCGCGTTGAAAAATTCGACGGCGAGGAAATCCTGATCGTCGAGCCCGAGGCGATCCGCCTGCTCGCCGAAGCGGCGATGAGCGATATCAACCATCTGCTGCGCTCCGGCCATCTCGCGCAACTGAGAAAAATTCTCGACGATCCGGAAGCCACCGCCAACGACAAGTTCGTCGCTTTCGACCTCCTCAAAAACGCCAATATCGCCGCTGGCGGCGTTCTGCCGATGTGCCAGGACACCGGCACGGCCATCGTCATGGGCAAGAAGGGCCGCCGCGTCTTCACCAAGGGCGGCGACGAGGCCGCCCTGTCACAGGGCGTGATGGACGCCTATGAGAAGAAGAACCTGCGCTATTCGCAGCTCGCCCCTCTCTCGATGTTCGAGGAAAAGAACACGCGGACCAATCTCCCCGCCCAGATCGACATCTACGAAGAGGGCGAGGATTATTACAAGTTCCTGTTCATGGCCAAGGGCGGCGGCTCGGCCAACAAGACCTATCTGGTGCAGGGCGTGCCTTCAATGTTGAATCACGACCGGCTGCTCGAAGTGCTGAAGAAACAGATTCTCGGCCTCGGCACCGCCGCCTGCCCGCCCTATCATCTCGCCATCGTCATCGGCGGCCTGTCGGCGGAACTCAACCTGAAGACGGTGAAACTCGCTTCGGCGCGCTATCTCGACAACCTGCCGACCGAGGGTGGGGAAGACGCTCATGCCTTCCGCGACCTCAATCTCGAAGCCGAAATCCACAAGCTGACCCAGGACCTCGGCGTCGGCGCGCAATTCGGCGGCAAATATTTCTGCCATGACGTGCGGGTGATCCGCCTGCCGCGCCACGGCGCGTCGCTGCCGATCGGCATTGGCGTTTCCTGCTCGGCCGATCGCCAGGCGCTGGGAAAGATCACCCGCGACGGCGTGTTTTTAGAGGAACTGGAGCACGATCCGGCGAAATTCCTCCCCGTCGTCGACGAAGCGACGCTCGGCGGCGCCGTGGTCAAGATCGACCTCAACCAGCCGATGAAGGAAATTCTCAGCACGCTCAGCAAATATCCGGTGAAAACCCGGCTGTCGCTGACCGGCACGATCATCGTCGCGCGAGATCTCGCCCACGCCAAGATCCGCGAGCGGTTAGAGACCGGCGAGGCCATGCCGGATTATCTGAAAAACCATCCCGTCTATTACGCCGGCCCGGCGAAAACCCCGGCGGGTTACGCCTCGGGCTCGTTCGGCCCGACCACGGCTGGACGCATGGACGCCTATGTCGACGCCTTCCAGGCGGCCGGCGGCTCGATGGTGATGCTGGCCAAGGGCAATCGCTCAGGCGCCGTGACGGAAGCCTGCAAGAAGCACGGCGGCTTCTACCTCGGCTCAATTGGCGGCCCGGCGGCGCGCCTCGCCCAGGATTGCATCCGGAAAGTCGAGATCGTCGAATATCCCGAACTCGGCATGGAGGCGATCTGGAAGATCGAAGTGGAGAATTTCCCCGCCTTCATCGTCGTCGACGACAAGGGCAATGATTTTTTCAAGGAGCTGAACCTCTCCTGAGGTTTTGCGGGCAGGAGAATTTGAACTGGTGACTGGTGATCGACGGAGAGCGCGCCGCCCTGCATCGCACGTCGAAAATGCGACGCCTGATCCGGCTCCGGCGCGGCGCTTGAGCGCTTTAACGCCCCGAAGGAACGAGGATCTCGATCCGCACCCGGCCATTGGCTTTTCGCGTGACATGCGGCCCTTGCGTCTCCGGCGACTGAGCCTTGGCGGCCGCCTTCGCCTTGAGGGACTGGCGCGCGGGGCGTGAAAAATCTTCCCGCTCCGGAGCCCGCATGATCCTGTGCTCCCCCACGGCCGGACCGTAAGAGGCGAGGCAGCTATTATAGGCGTCGGCGTCCTTGAACTTTTCGCAAGGATCGGCGGCGGCCAAGGCCGCTTGCGGGCCGGCGACCAACGTCAGAAGCGCCAGGATGAAGCGCATCAACGCTTGGCGGCGACCAGCGAGAAAAACACGCCTTGCGGATCGAAAGCCTGCACGATCCAGGCGCCGCCGGGGACTTCCGTAGGCCCGTTGACGACTTTGCCGCCGCCCTTTTCGACCTTGGCGACCGCCTCGTCGAGCGCGGCCACGGTGAAGTAATAATTCCAGAAGGGAACCGGCATTTGTTCGGGCCGGCGCATGATGCCGCCGACGTCCAGGCCGTCGATGGCGAACAGCTGATAGACGCCCATCGGGCCCATATCCATCGCATTGCCGCGGGTCCAGCCAAACATCGTCGAATAAAAGGCGAAAGCCTGCTCGACATCGCCGGTATATAGTTCATGCCAGCCGACCCGGCCGAGCGACATGGGCGGCAATTCGGGATGGTCCTGGCCGCTGAGATCCTGCCACAGCGAGATTGCGGCGCCTTGCGGATCGGCCAGCACGGCGAAGCGGCCGATGCCCGGCAAGGTTTCGGCCGGACGATATGTTTTGCCGCCGGCGGCGACGACTTTTTCCACATCGGCGTCGACATTTTCCGAGCTGATATAGCCCATCCAGTGCGGTGGCGCGCCCATCGCCTTGGCCTCTTCCGGCAACAGCATCAACCCGGCGGCGCCATGGCCGCCATAGGAAAAAATGCGATAATCCCGGTCGGCCAGACCGGATGCGGCGACGGTCCAGCCGAGGACGTCGGTATAAAAAGCCTGCGCCGCCTCGACATCGCTCGTCAGCAGTTCAACCCAGCAAAATTTGCCAACCATGCTAACCTCCCAGAGATAGATCAGGAGCGCAGCATCGCGCCCGTCTTCTTGCTCGCCTCGGCAACGATTTTTGCCGCCACCGCGTCGATTTCGGCATCGGTCAACGTCTTCTCGCGCGGTTGCAGGGTCACGTTGAGGGCGACGGATTTCTTGCCCTCCGGCACACCGGGGCCCGCGTAGAGATCGAACACCCCGACATTGACAATCAGATTACGGTCCGCCGCCTGCGCCGCCTTGATGAGATCTGCTGACCTGACAGAATTATCCACGATGAAGGCGAAATCGCGCTCCACCGGCTGGAATTCCGAAAGCTCCAGTTTCGGTCTGGCCTTGGTCGGGCGCGCCTTGGGCGCCGGCAGGGCGTCGAGGATGATTTCGAAAGCGGCCATCGGTCCGGTCGCGTCAAAAACCTCCAGCACACGCGGATGCAATTCGCCGAACCAGCCGACGACGTTTTTCGGGCCGAATTGCAAGATAGCGGAGCGGCCGGGATGTAGAAACGCCGGACCGCCGGGGACGATCTGGATCGCGCCGGCGGCGATGCCCAACGTCGCCAGCAAGGCGAGACAATCGGCCTTGGCGTCGAAAACATCGACCGGGGCCGCCTTGTCCGCCCAATGGCGTCCGGCGCCGCTCGGCTTGGCGGTTCCCCGGCGCAGGCCGGCCGCGGCGATGAACTGGCCGTCCTCGGCGTCGGATTTGAAAATCTGGCCGACCTCGAACAAAGCCACATCGCCAAAGCCCCGGGCGAAATTCGCCCTGGCGCCGGCGATCAGGCCCGGCAGCAGGCTCGGCCGCATGTCCGACAGGTCCGAGGCGATGGGGTTGGCGAGCGACAATTCCGGAGCGCCGCCGCCGAAAATTTCGGCCTGCGCCTTGGCGACGAAGGACCAGGTGACCGCCTCGACCATGCCGCGCGAGGCCAGAGCCCGACGCGCCCCGCGCACCCTTTTCTGCAACAGGGTCAGCACCGGGCCGGAAATGGCGGATTCGCGCTCCAGCGGAACCGGCGTGATGCGGTCGAGCCCGGCGAGGCGGATGATTTCTTCGACCAGATCGGCCTTGCCCTCGATGTCCGGCCGCCAACTCGGCGCCCGCACATGGACGCGCTCGGCGTTGCTCGCTTGCCCGGCGATGGCGAAACCGAGTTTTTCCAGCGCGCCAGCCATTTCCGCGGGCTCCAGTTTCAGGCCGGTCAGCCTTTCGACTTCGCTATAGGCAAAATCGATGGTCTGGCGGTCATCGGGCGCATGACCCGCGACAAACAGTTCGGAAGGCGCGCCGCCGCAGAGGTCGAGCACCAAGCGCGTCGCCAGCTCCAGGCCGGGCAGGGCGAAGGCCGGATCGACGCCGCGCTCGAATCGATAGCGCGCATCGCTGACAATGCCGAGTTTTCTCCCGGTCTGGGCGATGTTTGCAGGCTCCCACAAAGCTGATTCGATCAGCACGTCGGTGGTGGCCTCATCGCAGCCCGAGGCCTCGCCGCCCATCACGCCGGCGAGCGATTCGACCCCGTTCTCGTCGGCGATGACCACGATGTTTTCGTTCAGCGCATAGGTCTTGCCGTCGAGCGCCAGCAGGCTCTCGCCGGACCTGCCGCGACGGACGACAAGATTGCCTGAGACCTTGTTGGCGTCGAACACATGCAGCGGCCTGCCGCGGTCGAAGGTCAGAAAATTGGTGATGTCGACCAGCGCATTGATCGGGCGCAGGCCGATGCTTTTCAACCTGTTGCGCAACCATTCGGGGCTCTGGCCGTTTTTTACGCCGCGCACCAGGCGCAGGGCAAAAAGCGGCGCGAGATGCGCGTCGTCGTGGGCGAAATCGAGCCTCGCCTCGACCGGGCAGGGAAAAGCGCCGGCGATCGCACCGATAGGCGTCTCGATCAGATGGCCGAGTCCGGCCGCCGCGAGATCGCGGGCGATGCCGTAAACGCTGGCGGCGTCGGCGCGGTTGGGGGTGAGGTTGATTTCGATCAGCGGATCGTCGAGCCCAGCCCAGAGCGCATAGGACTGGCCGACCGGTGCGTCGGGGCTGAGTTCGAAAATGCCGGAACTGTCGCCCTCAAGGCCAAGCTCCTCGGGCGAGCACATCATGCCACCGGATTCGACGCCGCGAATGATCCCCTTGGCGATGGTGAAATCTTTTGCCGGAATATAGGCGCCGGGCGCAGCGAACACGGTTTTAAGGCCCTCGCGCGCATTGGGAGCGCCGCAGACCACCTGCAGGGCTTCCGCCTCGCCGACATCGACTTTGCACACCTGCAGCCGGTCGGCGTTGGGATGCGGCTCGGCCTGAAGGATTTCGGCGATGCGGAAAGGCGCCAGCTTTTCCGCGGGATTGTCGACATGCTCGACCTCAAGCCCGATCCTGGTCAGCGTCTCGACGATCACATCGAGCGGCGCATCGGTTTCGAGATGGGTCTTCAGCCAGGAGAGAGTGAATTTCATTTTATTTTCCTTGGTCAGAGACCGAAGACAGAGCCCAGGACAAGCGTCACGATTGTTGCGACGGTGACGAAGACCGTCACGTTCGACGTCCAGTTATAGGTCGCGCGACGCTTGTAAAGTTCAATCGCCAAAGCGTTGTTTTCCGCCGCAGCGCTGCCGCTTGAAAGCCTCGTCGTCATCCGGATGCACCTGAGGCAGAACACTGTCAGCAGAAGGTAGGCGACGATTTCGCACATGATCGTGTTCTTCAAAAATACGGATGCGCGGGCGGCGGCCCTCGACGAATAGATGAAAACCAGCGCCGCTATGATCAGGGAGATATGAGTCAAAAGCGCGGAGACTTTGCTGTCGACGGCGCTCATCATGTCGTAGATGAAATCGCGATAGCGGCTCTGCTCTTCGTCCTGTTCGTCATGCGCGGCCAGATTGATCGCGGCGATATCCGCCTCGGCCGGCAGCTTCAGGACAAGGCCAAAAAACAGGCGATCGAATAAGGCGAACGCGGTTTCCATCGGGCTGGCCCGCTGTTCAGCTCGACAGCCCGCCCGCCAGCGACGGCAGGTCGAGCGGCCGGAAACCGTAGTGCTGGAGCCAACGCACGTCCGCCTCGAAGAAGGGGCGCAGGTCGGGCATGCCGTATTTCAGCATGGCGATGCGGTCGATGCCCATGCCCCAGGCGAAGCCCTGCAACTCGTCGGGGTCGAGGCCGCAATTGCGCAGGACATTGGGATGAACCATGCCGCATCCCAGAATTTCCAGCCAGTCGTCGCCCTCGCCGAAGCGCATCTCTCCGCCTTTTCGCGAGCATTGAATATCGACCTCGGCGGAAGGCTCGGTGAAGGGAAAGAAGCTCGGGCGAAAGCGCATCTTGACCTGCGGCACTTCGAAGAAGGTCTTGCAGAACTCCTCCAAAATCCATTTCAGATGGCCCATGTGCGCCTTGCGGTCGATCACCAGACCCTCGACCTGATGGAACATCGGCGTGTGGGTCTGGTCGGAATCGCAGCGATAGGTGCGGCCCGGACAGATCACCCGGATCGGCGGCGGGTTTTTCAGCATGGTGCGCACCTGCACCGGCGACGTATGGGTGCGCAGCAATTTCCGCGTGCCGTCTTCCTTGCGGTTGAAGAAGAACGTGTCGTGCATCTCGCGCGCCGGATGACCCGGCGGAAAATTCAGCTTGGTGAAATTGTAATCGTCGCTTTCTACATCCGGCCCTTCGGCGATGGAAAAGCCCATGTCGGCGAAAATGGCGGTGAGTTCGTCCATCACCTGGCTGATCGGATGGATGCGGCCGGTCTCCAGCGCCGACGCGCGCACCGGCAAGGTGACGTCGAGCGTCTCGGCTCCGAGGCGCGCCGCCAGCGCCGCCTCCTTGAGCAGGTTTTTCTTTGAGGCCAGCGCCTCGCTGACGCGATCCTTCAGCGCATTGATTTTCGCGCCTTCGCTCTTGCGCTCCTCCGGCGACATTTTGCCGAGCGTCGCCAGCAGAGCCGAAATCGAGCCCTTCTTGCCCAAAGCGTTGACGCGGACAGCGTCCAGCGCCGCTTCGTCGCCGGCGGCGTCGATCGCGGCCAGGGTCTGGGTTTCGAGTGGGGCGAGATCGTTCATCGCGTCTAAATCCGTGCGGATATGGGGAAAGCCCGCGCGTCATGCCATGCGCGGGCGCGCGTGCAAAGCAAAAAAGCCCGCCGGTCGGGCGGGCTTTTTCAAAGCGTGAGGCGAAACCTCAGGCGGCGACAGCCTCTTCCTTGACCGGCAGGGCCGCCTTGGCCTTTTCGACGATCGCCTTGAAGGCGGCCGGCTCGGAAATGGCCAGTTCCGACAGGACCTTGCGGTCGACTTCGATGCCCGACTTGGCGAGGCCGTCGATGAAGCGGCTGTAGGTCAGGCCGAATTCACGCACGGCGGCGTTGATGCGCTGAATCCACAGGGCGCGAATGGTGCGCTTCTTGGCGCGACGGTCGCGCGTGGCGTATTGCATCGACTTGTCGACCGCCGCCTTGGCGGTGCGGATGGTATTCTTGCGGCGGCCATAAAAACCCTTGGCGGCCTTGAGAACTTTTTTGTGCTTGGCGTGCGATGTGACGCCGCGTTTGACGCGAGCCATGGATGATCTCCAGAAACGTTAGAAAAAAACAAACAGGCTAGATTCAGCCGTTGGGCAGGAAGAACTTCTTCACGTTGTCGCCGTCCGTCTTGAACATGACGTTGGTGCCGCGAAGATTCCGGATCTGCTTGTTCGTACGTTTGATCATGCCGTGGCGCTTGCCGCGCTGGGCGTAAACCACCTTGCCGGTGCCGGTGATCTTGAAGCGCTTTTTAGCGCCGGATTTGGTCTTCAACTTGGGCATTTTGCTCTCTCATTTTTGGGCGGACAAGCCGCACTTCAGGCCTCGCGGCCTTCGTCTCGGAACGAGCGAATGACCCGCCACGGCAGCCCTTTACTGGCCGGGCGGATCGAAGCGGCGCTTATAAGAGAGTTTCACCCGAAAAAGCAAGAGCTATCGGGTGGAAACCGCCTCGTCGCGGTCGATTTGCGAGGTTTCTCTCGTGTCGGGCATCAGGAAATAAACCAGCAGCGAGCAGAAGATCACCGCCGTGGCGTAATAATAGAACCAGCTCTCGTGTCCCTGGCGCTTGAACCACAGGGCGATATATTCGGCCGAGCCGCCGAACACCGAAACCGCCAGCGCATAGGGCAGGCCGACCCCGGTGGCGCGCACCGCGGCGGGAAAAAGCTCGGCCTTCACCACAGCGTTGATCGACGTGTAGGCGGAGACGATGCACCAGCCGAGCGCGATCAGGCCAAAAGCCTCCCACGGCCCCTTGGCGTGCTGGATCGCCGTCAGCAGCGGCACGGTCCCGAATGTTCCAAGCACGCCGAAAGCCAGCAACAATTTGCGCCGGCCGATGCGGTCCGACAGCGCGCCATAGATCGGTTGCAGCACCATGGCGAAAACCAGCGATCCGGCGCTGACCCAGGTGGTCTCGACAAAGCTCAGGCCCACCGACAATTTCAGGAATTTCTGCATGTAGATCGTATAGACATAGAAGGCGAGCGTGCCGCCCATGGTCAGGCCGATGACGGTCAGCACCTCGCGCGGATAGTTCACGACCACCTGCAAGCCGCCGCCGTGTTTTTTCTTGGCGTGGGCCGCCTCGAAAGCTTCGGTTTCCTTCAAGTCGCGCCGCATCACCAGCGCGAATAGAGCCAGGCCGGCGCCGATGAAAAAAGGAATGCGCCACCCCCAGGCGGAAAGCTGGGCTGGCGTCAGCAGGATATTCTGCAGCATCAGAAGCACGGCCAAAGCGGTCAGTTGCCCGCCGATCAGCGTCACATAGAGAAAGCTGGAGTAGAAGCCGCGCCGCGCCGAGGTCGCCATTTCCGAAAGATAGGTGGCGCTGGAGCCATATTCGCCGCCGAGACTCAAGCCCTGCAAGATGCGCGCGACCAGCAGCAGGATCGGCGCGCCGACCCCGATGGTCGGATACGTCGGCGCGCAGGCGATCAGCAGCGAGCCGAAACACATCAGGAATACCGACAGAATCAGCGATTGGCGGCGGCCATAAGTGTCGCCGATCTTGCCGAACAGCCAGCCGCCGACCGGACGCATGAAAAAGCCTAGCGCGAATATCCCCGCCGTGGACAGCATTTGCGCCACGGGATCTTCGCCGGGAAAAAACGACTGGGCGAAATAAAGAGAGAAGGCCGCATAGACATAGAAATCGTAATATTCGACCAGATTGCCCAGCGAGCCGACGACAATGGCTTTCAACCGCGCCGGATCGATTTTTTCTCTCGCGCCCCGCGCCTGTTCGGCTGCTATAGCCATGATTCCCCCGCCCGGCTGGTTTAGCTTTTGGCCGGGCAGGCAGAATGGGAAAAAGCGCAGCCGAAAGCAAATCTCGACCGCAAAAGCTTATTTTGGCGCGAGAACCATGATCATCTGGCGGCCTTCCATCGACGGCTCCAGCTCGATCTTGGCGGTCGTCGCGGTCTCCTGCTTGACCCGTTCGAGCACCCGGAAACCGAGTTCCTGATGGGCCATTTCGCGGCCACGGAAACGCAGGACGAACTTGACCTTGTCGCCCTCGTCGAAGAAGCGTTTCACCGCCTTCATCTTCGTCTCGTAATCGTGATCGTCAATGCCGGGGCGAAGCTTGATTTCCTTGATCTCGACGATCTTCTGCTTCTTGCGCGCTTCAGCGGCCTTTTTCTGCTCGTTGAATCGGAACTTGCCGTAATCGAGAATCTTGCACACTGGCGGATTGGCGTTCGGCACGATCTCGACGAGGTCGAGTCCGCCCTCTTCGGCGAGGGTCAGAGCCTCGGCAATATCGACGACGCCGCGATTTTGTCCTTCGGCATCGATCAGCTGAACCTCGCGAACGCGAATATCCCGGTTGGTGCGGGGTCCCTCCTTCTGCGGAACCGGGGGGGCTTTCATTGGACGACGAATGGCGTGTTCTCCTTCGGATCAACGCGAATGGGCGCCGGCGGCGAATTGAGCGGGCCGGACCATTCACTTAAATTCATTTTCGCTGACTGCGTCAGCGAATCCCTCGCATTAGCTCGGCGTCGCTTTCGCTCCTAACCAGTTCCCATTGGGAACTGGTGAAAAGCTACGGCAAAAACCCCCGCGACCGAAACCACGAGGACCGAACCGAACTATAGAATGTGACAAAGCGCGGCAAAGTCAACGGCGCATTTGCCAAAGGACCTCCGATTTAACCGAAAATCAGCCGTCATCTCCGGAAAAATGACGGGCGTAAACCGCCAAGGTCAAGGCGCACATGCGTTCGGCGGAAAAGCGCCGGGCGTGGGCGCGGGCGCGCTGGGCAAAGTTTTCGCGCGCGGTGGCGCCGAGTCGCGTCGCCTCTTCCGCCGCTCGCGCTAGGGCTTGCGGCTGACCCCAGGGAACCGCCCAGCCGGTGCGCAAAAAAGCTTCGACTTGCGGCGGGGCGCAAATTTCCTCGGCTTCCGCCGCCGCGCCTTCCTTCTGCAGCAGGGCCACGGGCGCGCCCATGGCTTGAGCTTCCGCGCATGAGGCGGCGTCGCCAGCCGGAACGATGACCAGGGCGGCGGCGAGACAGGCGGCGGGGCGGTCGGCGCCAGGGCCTGCCCCTTGAGAAACTGTCCCTTGCAGCACCGCTGCCTTCAGGCCGAACTTCCCCAATTCGGCGCCAAAAGCCTCCCGCGCCGGATCGGCCGCGTCACGCCATAGCCAGACAAAACGCGCCTCGTGGGCGTCGTTGGAGAAAAACCCCTTGGCCTTGAGTTGCGCCGCCGCCGTCAAAAAAGTCTTTTGGTGACTGAGCGGCAGGCCAATGCCGACAATCAATCTTTCGTGCCCATGGACGCCGAGGGCTTCGCGGAAGCGGCGCACACGGCTCGAATCGACGGCCTCGGGGGTAAACCGTCGTAAATCGACACCACGCAGGCCGGGGAAAAGCTTTGAGGCCGTCTCCGGCCGCAACCGCGCCGCCTCCGCCAATGAGGTCCGCGAAAAGACAAAAATCGAATCGGCGTCGAGCGCCGGGCTCTTGTCGTCGCCGTCAAATTCGGCGACCAGCGGAATGCGCGCGCGTTTTGCGACATGCAGCGCCGCCGGCAATCCCGCCGCGCCGTGGACGTGGATCAATTCCACGCCCTCGCGAACCACCAGGCGCTCCAGCAGGCGGCGATTGACCACGGCCTTCCACGGATTGCGCGTCGCCGCGGCGAAGGGGAGGAAAACGCCGCCGCGAGCCTGCAATTCACTGACCGAAGATCCGGGCGCTCCAGCGACCAAGGCCCGCGCTCCCGCTTCCGCGAGGCTGGCCGCGACCTCGACGCAAGCGAAGGCGGCGGCGCCGGCGTCAAGAGCCGCCACGACCTGCAAAATCGTGCGGCCGAACAGGGCCTGGCTGTCGATTTCCTGTTCCGCGCTCCATGGCGTCATGAATATTCAGCCCTGAATGTTTTCGGGATCGCGACAAGTTCCCTTCGCTCCAGACCGGTCCCCCAAAACCTCGCCTTGGGATATGATGCATACGGCGAATCACTGAGGCCAGCTTACCCGTGACCGAGACCGAAAGCCAAACGAGCGAGCCGGCTGCCTACTTCCAGACCGCACAGGATCAGCCGCGCCTCGCTTACCTTTACCGTGAGGCGAATGCGGGAAACAAATTGCCCGGACTGTTCTGGCTGTCGGGCTTTCGCTCGGACATGCGCGGCGCCAAGGCGAGTTTCATCGACGCAGTGGCGGAACGCGAAGGCCGCGCCTGCCTCCGCTTCGATTATTCCGGGCACGGCGAATCGCAGGGCGATTTCGCTCAAGGAGCCATCGGCCTCTGGGCGCAACAGGCGCTCGCCGTGTTTCGCGCCCTGGCGCAAGGCCCGCAGATCGTCATCGGCTCGTCGATGGGAGGCTGGGTCGCGCTGCTGCTCGCCCGCGCTTTGGCCAGGCTTGGCGAGGCCGAGCGTCTCGCCGGCATGGTGCTGATCGCCCCCGCGGTCGATTTCACCCAGGAATTGATGTGGCCGAAATTGCCGGAGGCCATCCGGGAAGCGATTGAGCTTCACGGCCAGTGGCAGACCCCCGCCGCCGCCTTCGGCGAATCCTATCCGCTGACACGGCGCCTGTTCGAGGACGGACGCGCCAACGCGTTGTTCGGCGGCGAAATCCGCACTTTTTGCCCGGTGGAGATTCTCCAGGGCATGGCCGACCCCGACGTGCCCTGGGCGCATGCTATGAAACTGCTTGAACACCTGGCGGCCGACCCGGCGACCATCACCTTGATCAAGGACGGCGAACATCGCCTGTCCCGCCCGCAGGATCTGACCGCCCTGCAAAAGGCCATTGAGCGAATCGACGCTTATTCGCGACCAGGTTTCACAGGTGAGAACCTGTGAAACCTGGTCGCGAGCGAATGCGACGCCGAGCTCATGCGAGGGATTCTTCAGACCCCGACAAGTCGCGGTCTGAAGAGAAGAATCACAAGTAAACCATGCGTTAACGTTCCCCTGCTTTTCTGGAAGCGGATCGGCGCCGGCGATGCGATTTCTTCATCAGACTTCGCCGGCGGATGATTCGATGCGGAGAACGGTATGTCCGTCGAAGCGCACATGGCGAACCATATCCTGGAATGGTGCCTGCCGGTCATTCACGACTGCCTGTGCGAGTTCTACTATGGCTTTTGCCAGAACTTGCCGCCCGACACGCAAAGTCGGCCCGATCTGCTGATCGAACGCCATTTCGAATTATGGAGCGCGCTGGCGCGGGACGATTTCGAGCACTTGGCCCTTGACCGTCAGGAACTGGCTTGTCATGCGAGGGCGTTATACGTGGATTTCCGGACATGCCACGCCGCCGACCGCTATGTGGCCGCGGAACTTTTCGAGATGATCCAGCGCCGTTTCCGCCGCATGAGACGCGAGGCCCACGCCCACCACTCCGCACTTTTCACTGTGCTCGCGCGCTTGCGCCAGGAGGAAACATTCGAAGCCGCAGCGGCGGCCGAGGCCAAGCCAGCAATCTTCGCCTGGGCGGCGTGACATTTTCTTGAAACAGATGGCTGCGTTTCGGTTGACAGGGCGCCCGCCCCCCCGTAGATAACGCGCCGGGCCCAGGTGGCGGAATTGGTAGACGCACCAGCTTCAGGTGCTGGCGCTCGCAAGGGCGTGGAGGTTCGAGTCCTCTCCTGGGCACCACTTTACAATCTCTATCCGTCTGAGATTGTAACTGTCCGAAAACTATAGGTAAATGGCCTGACTCAGTGTCCGGGCGTGTCCTGTCTTGTTCTAGGAAGCGCGCTTGCAGCCGGGTATTTGGCGGGTACTATCGCGGGTATCGCAATCGATACCCGGAAAGCGATACCCGCATGGCCCTAACAGACGTTCAAGCCCGCACCGCGAAGCCCGGCGCAAAGCCCTACAAACTGTCGGACGGCGGCTGGTTGATCCTGCTATTGATGCGCGGGGCGAACCTTGAAGAATGGTTCCGCCGTGTCTTCCACGGTTCTTTCCTTACGCGAACGTTATGCAAGGGGCCCAAGCTCGGAATGGAATCCTTGCGGCGAACCGCTTTATAGGGTCACCCATCGCCTTTGGTTCCGAGAGCCCTATGTTCATCTCACGTCCCAACCGAGGAATTCCGCCAAACTCGCTAATGGCGAAACGCGGCGAACGATCTGGCCGTCATAGAGCCCTTTCGCGCCTAGATGACGCTCGCGCCTTCGTCGCCGCGCTACTCCTGTGTGCTATGTTAATATATGTCAGCCGGCCGGCGGCTGGGCATTCCGAACATGGGAACATTGTGCCGAACGCAGGGACCCTTGCCGCGCAATCCGCTAAACTTGCGCCGGGGCAGCCAAACTAACAGCACTTTTCCGAAGACTGCGCCGCCCGGCTCTCCGTTTTGCAAGAGCCTTTTCCGACCCGATTGAATCGGATCTAGTTTCTTGTTTTCACGTATTCGTTCTAGCGCCTTCCCGCTGCGCGCGTCGATGCTGCGGCCCTCGGCCATCTCGGGCCTCCACCGGTTCACAGGGGACAGCAGCGCCCATAGGATGAGCGCTCCCACGACGACAGTAATGTCCAACGCCAAGTGGAGCGCCTTGCGGTGCGAGAACTCTGGGTGGAACCCCGTGACCGTAGCACGCCCTTCAAAAACGGCCCAGCGTTTGAACGCTATTTGCTGTTATTCGCCTCCCCCGCTGTGTCCCTGAACGCCTGCCCGGCTTCCAGCATGGTCAAGCGGCGGCGCAGCCTAGCGAGATCGTCGCTCTGGATCCGGCCCTGACAGCCGGCGAACAGGCGCCTGCCTCTCGCGGAAAGTTCGGCGCGCAAATTCGGATCGGTGGTCGTGCTGGCTATGTCGCCCAGCGCCCGCATCAGACGCAGGCTGACCGCCGCGTCGGCGACGGCGTAATGGCGGATCTGTTCGAAGGCCAGATCGAGCAGGCCGTCGAGATCGGTCCACGGCACGACGAGGCGCAGCACATGCGGCGGGTCGTAATAGGCGCGGCGCGGCGGCGACCGGTCGATCCAGCGGATCAGGATGCAGGAGAGCTGATCGACGCAGGAAATGGCGGTGGTCGGATCGTTCACCGCCGGGGAAATCGCGCGCAAAGCCACGTCGACAATCTGCACAACGCCGAATTCGACATCCTGCTGGAGGGTGCGGGTCGGCCCGATGTCGATGGCGGCGAGAAATTCCAGCGCCCGTTCGTCGGTGATCCGTTCCCCTCGGGTGAAACGCATCAGGGGGACGCCTTCCGGGACGAAATGCCCAATCCGCCGCTCCAGGCGCAGGCAGACGCGATAGGTTTTCGCCAGTTCCCGCAGATGATCGATATCGATGAAACGGATATAGCCGGATTTCCGGCTGACGATCGCCATTTCCAGCTCGCCGGGAAAGGGGCCGACGACTTCGGCCGGCTGCAAGGGGCGGCGAAGTTCCGGCATCAGCCCGTCGATCACCAATTCGGTCTCCCGCCTGATGCGATCGACGATGTGATTGACGCTGATGGCGTTTGAAATGTGGTGGATGAAATAGATCAGCCAGCCGACGCAGACCGGAGTGAGGGTCATGGCGCCCATGACCGTCAGGATCGGCGCGAAGGGCGTCGGCAGAGCGCGCGCCGCTGGCATTGCCGCGATGCAATACGAAAAAGTGCCGAGAAAAATACCGAGGGTCCACTGGGTCACCCTGTCGCGCACGAAACTCACCAGCAGGCGCGGCGAAAATTGCGTCGAGGCTAGCGTCAGCGTCATGAGCAGGATGGCGAAAACGATCGACACCACCGTCATGGTGGAAGTGGCGATACTGGCGAGAATTGTCTGCGCCGATTGTGAGTCGGCATCGGATGGAAACAATATTTTGGGCACAAGGGCCCGCAGCGCGGGATGACTTTCCTCGAGGGAGGAAAGCACGGCGCCGGCCGCGCCAAGCGCCACGGCGATCAGCATCGGCCGGACAAGGAAGCCGCCGCGCAGCGCATAAAACGCCGCCCGCAGCGACGGCGAGGAAACTTTGATCATGCGCTGCCTGTGGCGAAGTTCGGCAATAGGTCGAAAACGCGTGCCAAGAGCCAGATTAGCCCGGCGGCGACGCAAAACTCCAGAAAAACCGGCGGCGCGAAAGGACAACCGGCGCCAACAGTACTGACGAGCAAGCGGGCCGCTCCACTCAGTACGCCAAAGCGCCCCAGACCTGATCTGCTGGCGCGCGATCGGCGGGCCATATCCCGGATGGTGGTCGTCCACAAGGCGAGAATGATTAATCGGAAGGTCGTCTCAATCCGGCGAAAGTCGGGTTTGGGCGGTCAAATGACGCGCGAGCAAAGTTTGACGAGGAACCGCTTGGGGCGAGCCCTTGCTTGTGATCCATCCCGGACTCCGAAGAAACTAGGGCCTCGGGAGCTTCGTCTTGACGCTGCCGGCTATGCCGGCAGGACGATCACCTTCGTCTTGACCGGCGTGCGTGGATAGAGGTCGAGCATGTCCTGGGTGAGCAGGCCGGTGCAGCCGCTCGTCACGCCGGTCCCGATCGTCTCGGGGTCGCGGGTGCTGTAGATCGTGTAGAGCGTGTAGGCGCCGTTTTGATACAGATAGAGCGTGCGGGCGCCCAGTGGATTGTCCAGACCTGGCGGCATGCCGCCGGCATATTTGCGCGCCTCCGGCTGACGCTGGATCATCTCCTTGGGCGGCGTCCAGATGGCCCATTCGGCCTTGCGCCCGACATAAGCTTCACCGCTCCACAGGAACCCGGACCGGCCGACATTGGCGCCATAGCGGGTGGCGTTTCCATCGCCTTCGATGCGGTAAACATAGTGATTGCCGGGATCGACGATAATCGTGCCGGGCGCTTCCTTGCTGTCGTAACGCACGATCCGGCGAAAATATTTCGGATCGATCTTGCTGACATCGACCGCCGGGATCGGGAATTTCTCGTCGGGAACGGGTCCGTAAAGCTTCGCCGCCTCGGCGCGCATCATGCTATCGGATGTCGAACAACCGGCGAGCCCCAGCGCGCCGAGACCCGCGGCGGAGCCAAGCAGAAGCGACCGGCGGTTGAGACGCACCGACTGAAGCCCAGGCAGAGCTCCCTCTTTTCTTGCGCCGACATCGGCAATCCCATCGTCCATGGTCATGAGTTTGGAGATTCGCATGTCCTGCCGCCCAACCGGAGAAGTCTATTGTGTTTACCGTCACACGGCTCGACTGGCAAGTTCAGGCTTTCGCTGTGCGGAGCTTGCCGTGCGCCAAACTCGGCAACGTTCACGCGGGCGCGCAGTCTTGCGCGGGGTCAGCCCCACTGATCGGTCCTGACTGGATGCTAATTCAGGCTCGGGCGCGGCGTTGTTAGAAAATGCGGCAGATCCAGACCCCTTCAAGGCTATCGATGGAAAGCCGGTGAGCATTCCGCTCGAGAGCTGGTTTTCCAATCAAACAACGGTCTTTCGGGAATTACGGGAAAAATTCGTCTGCTGTCGCTGAGATTTCAGCGCGCCACGCCGCGAGCCCTCAAATCGCCCATCAAGTGGTCGACAAATTCGCGGACGACCGGGATCATCAGCCGGTTGGTCGGATAGTATGCACGACGCCGACGACGAGTTCTTTTACATCCTCGAGGGCGAACTGACGATCGTCAGCCCCGATGGCGAGTCGAAGGCGGGCGCGGGCGCTTGGGTCGGGCTTCCGCGAAAGAGCGCCCATGGTTTCCACAACGCCAGCGACAAGCCGGCTCGGATGCTGGTCGTTTTGTCGCCCGGCGTGCAGGCGCTCGAAATGTTTCGCAATTTCGACCAAGCTGGTCAAAGCGCGCGGCTGGCGCCGGAAGCCATCATGGAGATTGCAGGCGAATATGGCGTGTGCTTCGCCTGACAGATGAAGCAAGCAGCACGGATGAGCGCGCGTGAATTCGGCAGTCAGGCATGACCGCAGGCGCCTAAAGAGGATTGGGTCCATGACGTTTCGTCGCATCGAGGCCGGACTGCTCGAGCGCGAAACGGGCAAGCCGGTCAAAGTGCTTCGCGGCCTGTCGCTTGATTCGTTCCGGGCCGAGATGGCGAAAAGCAATGATCCGAGCCGCCGCATCATTGTCAATTTCC
>NZ_JBKQOU010000201.1:0-3312 GCF_052145335.1 Rhodoblastus sp. | reverse complement strand
GGCAGCTGGCGAAAGAGGCTTTGTCCAACGCTCCGGCGCCCGATCCGATTCAGCGGTTCAGCATGATTTGCCGCGCCGACCTCGACGGCGTCCCCCGAAGCACGGCGTGAAGCGCGGCGCACGAGGCCTGGCGAATTCGGCGCCGTAGAAGGAGAAGCGGGTCGGGATTTTCGGCCAGAGCTCGACCAGCGTCGCCGCTTGCGGCAGGTCGTGGAAGTCGATCCGCCAGCTGCGTCCGCAGGCGTCGAGGCGCTTGAAGATGGTCGCGAGACCTCGCGGTCAGCGGTAGGGAAAGCGCTAGCGTTCGTTGTCGACGTAGCCGCCCACTGTTCCGGCATGGGCGAAATAGCGGTTCGGCCAGGTTTCGCAGGGCGCCGAGGCGTGCCAGCATTTGCTCTCAGTCGGCTTGGTGATGAGTCGATGCGGACCGAGACCGGACGCATGGTCCTGCTGCAAACGCCACGTCGCCGACGATGTTCCCTCGCCGATCCGGCGTCGCCCGCGCCGGCCATGGGCCGGACGCCTCGGCGGCTTCACGGGAAGGCGTCCTCACGATGCAATAATACTAAAGCTCAAGTAATTTTGCTATCGTAACTTTTGCGCGGCTCATGCGACTCTTCACCGTTCCAATCTCCACCTGGCAAATAACGGCCGCTTCTTCATAGGTATGACCGATCGCGCCCACGAGGATGAGGACTTCCCGTTGGTGGCTTGGAAGCTTGGCCAAGGCTTTGCGAAAATCTTGCAGATCGATATGGCCTTCCTGACCGCCCGAGACCGCGAGACGATTCGCATGCACGCCCTCACTGTCCTGCACCTCTCGGGCGCGCTTGCGAAAATTGGTATAAAAGATATTCCGCAAGATGGTTAGCAACCAGGCCTTCAGATTTGTCCCGCCTTGAAACTGTTTATGTTTGCTCCATGCGCGCAGAAGCGTTTCTTGCACGAGGTCATCGCCGGCCGATACCGACCCGGAAAGAGAAATCGCGAACGCCCGCAAATACTTGATTTCGGCGATGAGGTTGTTCTTGAAGTCATCCGGGGGCAGCGCTCCAGCCATTCGGCCTGTAGCGGTTCCCGACTGAAAAACCATCGAGGAATGTTCCAAACAGGTGTCCATGACATGTCCTCGTCCGACATCGACGCTGTGCGATCGCTGCTGGCTGCCTGCGATGGGCCAATCTGGTTTGACGGAACGGTGAAAGAAAGGTTCGGAAACTACTCAGAACGGGGCCAGACCGCGCCGATTTCGACACGCCTTGGCGAGTTCGCAAGGCCGCCGCGGTAGGGCGGCGATTTCCGCGGGACTGCCGCTCCCGACGTATTGCGGACGCGCCAAATTGCGGCCGCGTCGTTGCACAACCGCTGATGACCTGTGAAAAACACCGAGCCGCACGGCTTTACGATGCGCGCGAGACAGCGTCCGCCGGCGACAGGCTCGGCGCGGCGACCGATCGAATCGATTTGATGAGGCCTGCGGCGGTGCGGAGATCGAGCGGGTGTAGAAGAACCGCTTGCGCCGGAAGTCAGGCTCCCCAATTGGACCGTCGAATTTTGCGGTCTATGCGTAGATTCCGAACCTGCGACGCTGAGGCGAAATGGGTTAGTCACCGAGCGGCGGTATTCCGCGGCAGTGTCGCAATTGCCAAGATGTATTGTTCTAAACGCAATAGGAGAAATTCATGCACCAGAAAACGCTCTTTCTCGTCGCAGCGATGGTTCTTGTCGCTGCGCCTCAGTTTGCCTTGGCCGACGGCGATGGAGCCGTCACTGGAGTCGTAGGAGGAGCCGTCGCGGGCGCCGTCGTCGGCGGACCCGTGGGCGCGGTCATCGGCGGAGTGGCGGGCGGCGCGATCGGGAACGCCGCTTCGGGACCCACTCAGTCCCCATGCGGTACGCGCACCACCCAAACGACGAATAGCGACGGCTCCGGCAGCACGACCCAGACCACGAACTGTCCGAACTAACGCGTCAGTTTTGTTGAAATCGGCGTGCGGAAGCGGACCGGTCCTCTGCCGCATGGCGCTTTCATCTCAATATGTCGTAACGACAATCACAAAGAGGATTTCATGCCAGAGCGCTTGGTCGACGTCGAGAGGCAGGGCTTGGAGGTGCTGCACACCTTTCCTGTCACGCTCAGCCCTCCGGCTGACGAGGCGGCATTCAAGCGGAAGGCGTTGGAGGCGGCAGGCCACGCGCAGTTGGTCTCGAACCAGGAACTCGAGAGTCTGACCGCCAAGATGCATGTCAGCCGCGGCGGTCAACTGACCCCATACGGAGATCCGCATGGGGTGCTGGCGGAAACCAAGGCGGGTCTCGACCAGTTCGTTCGCGACCGCGCCTATTTTCTCTGGGACGCGGCGGGGCGTCCGGAGGGTCGCGCCGACGACTTCTGGCGCCAGGCGCAGCATCAGCGCTTCCGCGAACGCGCTTATGCGCTTTGGGAGCGCGAGGGCCGTCCGGAAGGCCAGGCGGACGCGTATTGGTATCGGACGCGCGCCTTTGAGGAGAGCTGACGCTCCTTGCAGACGGTTGAAACACTCGAATCCTGCTCCCTGCAGGATGTCGACCTCGCCGATAGACAGCGAAAGAGCGCCATATTTAGAGCGGTTTTCGATCAAACTGAGGCGCCTCGTCATTGCGAGCGAGGCGAAGCAATCCAGGCTGCCACCGCTGCCTACGATCAGTGGATTGCTTCGTCGCTTCGCTTCTCGCAATGACGATTCAGCGTGGTCGAAAACCGCTCTGATGATTCGCCTACCCGCGCAGATATCTGTTCAGCCAGTCGATCGCCCGCGCCCACGCTTCCTTGGCCGCCGCCTCGTCGTAGCGCGGGGTCGTGTCGTTGTGAAAGCCGTGGTTGGCGCCCTTGTAGATATGGCCCTCGTGCGGAACGCCGGCCGCGGTCAGCGCGGCGTCGAACGCCGGCCAGCCGGGGGTGATGCGCGTGTCGAGCTCGCCGTATTGCGCGTTGATCGGCGCCTTGATTTTGGCGATCTCCGCCGCGGGCGGCTGGACGCCATAGAAAGGGACGGCGGCCGAGAGGTCCGCTCCCATGGCGACGGCGAGCGTGTTAACCACGCCGCCGCCAAAGCAGAAGCCGATCGCGCCGAGGTTGCCCGTGCAGTCGGGCCGGGCCTTGAGCCATTCGGCGGCCGCAAGAAAATCCGCCTGCATCTTTTGCGGGTCAACGGTCTTGAAGAGGGCCAGCCCTTTTTCGTCGTCGCCGGGGTAACCCCCGACCGAGGTCAGGCCGTCGGGGGCGAAGGCGATGAAATCGGCGAGCGCGAGCCGGCGCGCCACGTCCTCGAT
>NZ_JBKQOU010000200.1:0-4101 GCF_052145335.1 Rhodoblastus sp. | reverse complement strand
GACGTTGAATACAGCCGCCTGTCGGTCGCCTTCTCCTGGATCGGTTCCGACGAAGGCGATGAAGTTTCGGGCGAAGGCTACGCTGAATTGCTCGATGATGGCTCGATCGAGATCGAATTTGCCTATCGAAACGGCGACGAAGCCGTCCTTAAAGCCAAGCGCGAGCCTTTTTCAGCAGCCTGCTAGCGCGCCAATTGTTTCAGCAAACGATCCGGACGCCCTGTTTCGCCCTTTACGCCGGCGCTCCAACCGGCGAGAGCTGTGCGAAAGTTCTTCATCGCGCCCGAAGCCAGGAACTCGAGGGTTCGCGCCAGAACCATTGCGACCGTCCAGGGATACCAGCCGGGGTGATTGCGGCGCACAAATAGCAGGCGATTGCGGTAATCGAGATAGACCGAGAGTTGCGATCGAGTGCGGCGACTGGAGGCGGAGCCAATGGTCGTTCCCCCAATATGCGACACGACGGAATCGAAAGCATAGCCAATGCCGCAGGCCGCTTTCGCGTGCATTCCCCAATCGAAATCCTCGAAATAGAGAAAATATCTTTCGTCCATCAGGCCGATACGCTGGACGCATTGGGTGGTGATGTAGAACGAGGCGCCCGACGGAGAATCGATGCGCCTTTCCACATCTTCGGGATCCGGGCGATGCGAAGCGGGAGTAAAGTTGTCGACGCCAAGCGTCCTGCCTTCCCAAAAGCTCCATTTCAAGCCGCGCGACAGGATAATTTCCGGACGACGATGGCTAAGGAGCCGACTTCCGACCATTCCCTTGTCATGGGTTTCGGCGAAGTGGACGAGCTCTACAAGCGCCTTGGGATCGGCGAATGTATCCGGATTGAGAATCCAGAAGCCACGCCAATCGTCCTGGTCAATGAGCCGCCGGATCCAGGCGTTGATTCCGCCTGCGTAGCCAAGGTTTTCTTTGGACTCGCCAATCGACACAGGGAGATTGCCATCCGCGGTCAAAAATCCATCGACGCGATTGAAGATGGAATCTTCACTATCATTGTACTTCAGCGCCCCGAGATGTGGGTTTTTGCCGTGGCGGAGCAGATCGACCAAGCCTGAATAGGCGGCGCTTCCGCCATTCTCGGAAATGAAAATCTCGAACGGGTAAGCGCGATCGCATTTGCTCAGGGCGCTCAGGCATGCGGCGACTTCGTCGGGATTGCGATATGAAACAATGATGACGGCGACTTTTCCACTTGTTGTCATCGACCTTTCAACCTTCTTGCGAGCGCCTCGGCGCGTTCAGGCGACCAAGGCGTCGGCACAGGAGGGCCGTTTCGTGTCGCAAATAATATTCAATCACCTTCAGGCTCTGAAACCGATCGCGCCGAGTGCGTTTTTGACGGTAAGGATCTCGCAACCTGCCTGCTGCGCCATATCGATGGCGCTTTGCAGCAGCGCGGGCGTGCATCCAAATGGATTGGGCTTATCGTCGACATCGTGGGTGTAAAGATTGAGCCAGGCGTTGGTCGCGGCGGCCTGTTTTATGAGCGCTCGCAACGCGCCTTCGTCAGTTCGTGCCGAATAAAGTCGCGACGCCCGCAACGCGCCCAGATCGACCGATCCAACATTCAAACCTTCATTGGTCGAGCGGCAGGCGGGAAATCTTTTTTGCAACAGGAGTTTGCTTCGAACGGACATGTCGCCGAAAGGATAGGCGAAGGTGGAAATCTTGTAATCGTCTAGGACCCCTCTGAGAAATGACGAATTTTCATCGAGGTCCTTCCCGATTTCAGCGCTTGAATAGCGCGGAACACGGATATGCGAGGCCGTATGGCATCCGATCTCATGTCCGCCGTCTATAAGAGCGCGGAGATCGCTGGTTTCATAATATTTGATCCCGTCAACTTCCCGGTCGCGAAAGGTCTCGCAGAAGTAAAATGTCCCCGCGACGCCCCGGCTAGCCAAAAGGCCAGCGCCGTTTACGACGGCGGATTTAGGAAAATCATCGAACGAAAAGGAAACAATAGGTCTGGTGTTGCGCATTTTGACGGTTCGCAACGTCAAATATTTTGCGACGCGCCGTTCAGCCGCATAATAGACTTTACTGAGTCCCATTGGCTTCCTCCACGGCCCGGGCCGCCGTCAAATCGCTCACATCGACAATGTCCTTGTCGACGAGATGGTCGCCGCCGGGCGACAGGTAATATCCCAGATCCTCAGACGGTTCGAACTGCATGTCCTTGAGCGCTTGCAGAGACGGGCCATTTTTTGCGGTCGGCGTAAACCGGACCTTGAGCCGATCGACGCCCTTTTGCTTGGCGAGCGTCTGAAGCCAGCCAAAAAAAGCGTTATCGACTTTCTTGCTCTGGACTCGACAGCTCATGAAAAAGTTTTCAACGGTAAATGTTACAACGTCGACGACAGCGAAGCCGATGACGCCATAGTCGCCGAAACGATCGGAACAGCTCAGAACAAATCCCGACAGCGCCGTTGACGTCAAAAGCGCCTGAATATCCGCCATCGGCAGCCGCTTGCCAGCATAGTTGAGTTGATTCGTCCTTTGCGCGAGCTCGAAGACACGGTCGATGTTGCCAGCAGTGATGTCGCTGATCGCCAGCCGCAAATGGCACGATTTCAGGAATTGGACGAATTCGCTGCCCGACTCGCTCAATATCGCCTGCCGGCTTTCCTCTTCGCGGTACATTTGACGCCGCCGCGCAGCCTCCGCAGTGGCAGGCACGTTGAATTCGGGGCTGGCGCAAAGAAGGTCGATATCCTGATCCGAATAAATGGAGACGCCTGGATGCGTCGCCTGCACTTCGGCGCGCTCGAACGGCTGGTCGTCGACGAAGGCAAAGGAATCGACGCCGAGATTAAGGCTTTGGGCAATCGCTTTTATCGCCATGCTCTTTGGGCCCCAACTAATCTGGGGGGCCAGAAAATATTCGCTCAAACCGAATTTCTCGAGCGCCGCCATTGCGTCCGCGGGATTGTTCTTGCTCGCCAACGAGTGCAAAATACCGCGCCGGTCCAGTTCCTTGATGGCCGCGACGGCGTTTTGATTGAGCTTCAGCTTGTCAAAGCCGTCCTCGACAAGAATGCCCTGCCAAAGCGTGTTGTCGAGATCCCAGACAACGCATTTGCATTTTTTGCCCGACTGAGGCGTCTCTACGTCGGCGGATAGCACTTTGACGGGATTCGTTTCCTCCTTATCTAGCCGGAAGGTCACGAAATCGGCGACGGTAATGATAAGCTCCCGATCGTTCCAGGCGCCGAGCGGCTCGATCTGAAACAGATTGTCCTGCGACATATCGATCAGCCCGCTGATGTCCTGGATCTTGATCTCGGTCTTGTTATAGCCGGGATAGATTTCGATGTGGCGCTGAAAAAAACGATTGGCCGGTTGCTTTGACTTGATCGAAACGGTCAGTGTGGCGGCGCCGTCGCCCATCAAAACACATTCCAGCACGAATGCGTCAGCAACCCAGCGCCTCCCCGCACTGGTGAACAGCGCCGCCTTGCGGGCGTCCCAACGGGAGGCCAGCATGTAGGGCAGCCGGTGCAGCGGCGGCAGCACATCGAATGACCGATGGACCAGACCGTCGACGAAATTGAGCGTTTCGATGCGAGCCGGCGCAACGGGAACGGGGCTGCCAGTCGCTTCAAGTTTCCCCCATTTACGGAAAGACAAACTCATGCCGCGCACCCGCGGATCGTTCCTGGCAAATACCCGTACAAGGCCCTGTTTAAAACGACGGCATTTGAGGTCTGCCCGCGGTGAGTAGAAGGAGCAGGAAGCATAGCAGGCCGGCATCGCGCATTCGCTGCAATGTTCGCCCCAAACGAGCAGAGACTGAGCCGCCAACGCTTGGCGAGTCGCATTCATGCGCGCGAGAACGTGATCATCGAAAACAATGGCGACCTCGCGGCTTTCGCCAGGCGCTATTTGTTGCATCGCCTATGCTCCTGCTTTCGACAAGGCCAATACATTCGACTGCCAAGAGAAACCGCTTCACCCAGGCGCATCAGCCCTATCCCCGAATGGAGCTTATGTCTATCTAAATAAGAGAGTAATTTCAAACCTTTAGAGTGTGAAGTTTTATTCTTCTCCATGGCGTTTTTGTAACGACGCAATGTGGACAGGAAC
>NZ_JBKQOU010000199.1:0-16164 GCF_052145335.1 Rhodoblastus sp. | reverse complement strand
GGCTTATGCGATGGCCTATCCATCATCCGATCCGCGCGCTGCGGAGCTGCCGCACTGGATGCACAGATACAACTGGCATCGTCCACACGGCGGCATAAAATACCAAACGCCCATCAGTCGCCTCGGTCTAACCGGGGACAACCTGTTGAGGCTCCACAGCTAGCGGCAGCCATGGCGTGAAAAACATAATCAAACACGGCGACCTCCTGAACCAGGCCCGGTCTATTGAGCCGCCTTCCTAGCGCCGATCAAAGTAAATTCTCCATACCGTTTCGCAGAGACAAACGTACAGAACCCACAACCAACTTTTACTGCAAAATAGGTTACTTCGGCTTCCTGCCAAATATTAGCTCCATCCATCACGATGCCTATTTCAAGGGAAAGGCTTGCTCCAATGCGTAGTTGAGCGCCAGCACGTTGACCCGCGGTTCGCCGAAAATCCAGAGGCTGCGGGGCGTAATGTGCTGATCAACGAATGCCGCAACCTGCTCCCGCTTCAACCCACGCGCTTTGGCGACACGTTCCGCCTGAAGGGACGCATTTGCCGGACTGATGTCGGGATCGAGGCCCGAGGCCGATGCCGTCAGAACGTCCGCAGGCAAGGTTTTGCCAGCCAGTTCCGGCTGCGCCTCCTCGAGCGCCTTGCGGTGGCCGATCAAGCGGTCCTCAAGCGCCTTGCTGGCCGGTCCAAGATTGGAGGCGGAGGTGTTGGCGGCGTTGTAGGGCTCCGGTTTATTGGAATCGCTCAGATCCATCGTCGCCGACGGACGCCCATGGAACCATTGCGGATCGCTCCATTGCTGGCCGATCAGCCGGGAGCCGATGATCTCGCCGTCGCCGCTTCTTTCGAGGCTGCCATTGGCCCGGTCGGGCATCAGGAGTTGACCGACGCCAGTGACGGAGAAGGGATAGGCGAAGCCGCAAATGGCTAAGGTCACCAGCGAAACGCGCAGGGCGCCGTTCACATAGTCAAGCATAACGATTGCCTTTCAGATCAACGGCGCGATCACCAGATCGATCAGCTTGATGCCGATGAAGGGAGCGATCAGGCCCCCCACTCCGTAAATCCACAGATTGCGGGAAAACAGATTTTCCGCCGTTTCGACGCGAAATTGGACGCCGCGCAACGCGAGCGGAATTAGCAGCGGGATAATCAGAGCGTTGAAGATGAGCGCCGACAAAACCGCGCTGCGCGGGCTCGCAAGCCCCATGACGTTCAGCGCCACCAAACCCGGCAGCGCGACGATGAACATTGCGGGGATGATCGCGAAATATTTTGCTACGTCGTTGGCGATTGAGAACGTCGTCAGCGCGCCGCGTGTGATCAACATCTGCCTGCCAATTGCGACGAGGTCGGTGAGCTTGGTCGGATCGGAATCGAGATCGACAAGATTTGCCGCCTCCTTGGCCGCACTCGTTCCCGAATGCATGGCGAGGCCGACGTCCGCCTGCGCCAGCGCAGGCGCGTCATTGGTGCCGTCGCCGGTCATTGCGACCATCCGCCCTTCGCTTTGCTCGCGGCGGACGAGGTTCAGCTTCTCTTCCGGGTTCACTTCGGCGACAAACTCGTCGACGCCGGCTTCGGTCGCGATGGCCAATGCAGTCACTGGATTGTCGCCGGTGACCATGATCGTGCGAATCGCCATCTTGCGTAACTGAGCGATGCGCTCGCGTATGCCCGGCTTCAGCGTGTCGGCCAGCTCGACTATGCCCAAAATATCGCCGTCGACGCTGACGGCGAGCGGCGTCGCGCCATTTTGCGAGACGCCGTCGGCGATCGCCTGAAGGTCGGCCGGCGGCGAACCCCGGAACCGATCGGCGACGTGTTGGACGACCGCGCTCACCGCGCCTTTGCGAATGACGCGCCCATCGGGGAGATCGACGCCGCTCATGCGGGTCTGCGCCGAAAAATCCAGTCCCTTCGCCCGTTCCAGCCCGGACATAGGCTCTGCGCCGCGCGCAATGCTGCAAGAGACGACGGATCGACCCTCCGGCGTGGTGTCGAAAAACGACGCGAGATAGGCGGCCTGGATAATGTCTTTCTGTCGACAACCCGCAACAGCCAGAAAATCATTCGCTTCGCGGTCGCCTGTGGTGATCGTTCCTGTTTTGTCGAGGATCAACGTCTGGACGTCGCCAGCCGCTTCGACAGCCTTGCCCGACATCGCCAGAACATTGAACCGCATTGTGCGGTCGATAGCTGCAATGCCAATCGCCGAGAGCAGCGCGCCAATCGTCGTGGGTATCAGCGCGACGAGCAGCGCTACGAGATCGGCGACATTGATCCGCGCTTGCAGATAGGTCGCCACAGGCCCCATTGTCGCGACGACGATGACGAAGATCAGCGTCAGGATGGACAGAAGCACCGTCAGCGCGACCTCGTTCGGCGTTTTCTGCCGCCTGGCGCCTTCGACAAGGTGAATCATCCGGTCGAGGAACGTGTCGCCGGGATTGTTGGTGACGCGAATGAGCAGCCAATCGGAGATGACGGACGTTCCCGCGACGACGGAGGAGAACATGTCGGTTCCCGCCTCCTTGAGCACGGGCGCGGATTCACCCGTGATGGCGGATTCGTTGACGAAGGCGGCGCCCGAGATGACTTCGCCGTCGGCGGGCATGAGTTGGTCCTTTTCGACCCGGACGATGTCCCCCTTGCGCAGGTTCCTTGCCGGAACGGTCTCCTGACCTCCGTCCTCAGTCATGCGGATTCCGACCAGTTCCGATCGGGTTCGCCGCAACGCGACCGCCTTCGCCTTGCCGCGGCCTTCGGCGAGCGCCTCGGCATAATTGGCGAACCAGACTGTCAGGACGAGAATGATCGTGACGGCGCCGTTATAGATGCGCGACGCGCTGGAGGGGCCGAAAAGATCCGGCTCGATTGTCAGCGCCAGGGTCACCAGCGACCCTAGCCACACGACGAACATCACCGGGTTGCGAATTTCCGCGCGAGGGTCGAATTTACGGATCGATTCCTTGAATGCCTGCCAGAACAGATCGGTAGTGTAGGCGCTTTGCGGTTGCACGCCGCGAAATTTCGCGCCTAGCGGAGTAAGCTTCGCAGCTTTTTCTTGTTTTGCCGCCATCAAATTTCTCCCGCAACGACCGTCGATCGAGCCTCTTGGCTAGAAGGTGAGCCCGGCTTTCATCGCAAAGAACTCGGCGATCGGTCCGAGCACGAGGGCGGGAAAAAAGGTGAGCGCGCCCACGATCAGGATGGTCGCGAGCCAGAAGACGCCGAACCGCAAAGTGTCGGTTCGCAACGTGCTCGTCGTCGGCGGCGTGGTCGGTTTTTGCGCGACGGAGCCAGCGACTCCCATCAGGAAAATGATCGGCGGATAGCGGCCGATGAAGATGACGACGCCAAGCGCCAGGTTGAACCAGGCCGTATTGGAGTTGAGGCCGGCAAAGGCGGAGCCATTGTCCGCCGCCCCGGAAGCAAAGGCATAGAGGACCTCCGAAAAACCGTGGACGCCATTATTTCCGAGCGAGGACAAGGCGTAGGGCGCGATCATCGACCAGGCGGTCGGCGAGAGAATGACCAGCGGATGAATGAGAAGGGTGAGCGAAACCAGGATGATTTCCTGCTTCTCGATCCTCTTGCCCAAAAACTCGGGGGTGCGCCCGACCATCAGCCCCGCCACGAATACGGCGATCAAGCCGAAAACCAGCGCGTTGAGAAAGCCGACCCCTTTGCCGCCGAACACGCATTGCAGCATCATCTGGCCCAACATCGTGATGCCGGGAAGGGGCGTATAGCTGTCATGCGCCGAGTTGACCGCGCCGGTCGTGAAGGCCGTGGTAATATCCGCAAACAGGGCGCTGCCGGAAATGCCGAAGCGAACCTCCTTGCCCTCCATGTTGCCGCCAGGCTGTCCGCTGCTCGCCGCGCTTTCGAGGCCGGCGTGCGACAGGATCGGCGTCCCGCTCTGCTCTGGAATGACGCAGACCAGCAGGAACAGAACCACCAACGCGCCCATAATGCCGTAGAGCACCCCGGCCTGCCGCCGGTTGCCAATCATTTCTCCGAAAGACACGACGATGCCAGCCGGCAATACCGCCATCAGGACCATCAGGATGATGTTGGTGAGCGGCGTGGGATTCTGGAAGGGATGCGCGGCGTTGACGTTGTAAAAGCCGCCGCCGTTGGTGCCGAAGAGTTCAATGGCGCCTTGCGAGGCGACGGGGCCCACGATGATCGTCTGATCCGCGCCCTGCAAAGTGTGGGCGGTCACGCTGGCGTCCAGCGTTTGCACCGAGCCTTGCTCGATAAACACCAACGCCACGATGAAACATACGGGAATGAGAACGCGGGTAATGAAGCGGATAAAGTCGCGATAGAAATTGCCAAGATCGGCGCCGCCATCGGTCACCGTGAAGGCGCGAATCCAGGCCATGGCCACAACGAATCCTGTCGCGGAAGAGGTGAACATCGGGAATGTAATGGCGCCCATCTGGCTGAAATTGGAGAGCGTCGTCTCGCCGCTATAACTCTGCCAATTGGTGTTGGTGATGAAGCTGATCGCCTCATTGAAGGCTTGAAAGGCCTCCATCCCATGAAATCCCAAAGGGTTGAGCGGCAGATGATCCTGAAACAGGAAAATCGCGAAAATGATCAGCGTCATCGCCATATTGGTGGCGAGCATATGTAAAGTATAGACTTTCCAGTTCATCGCCTGGCTGACCACATTGCGGCCAATCAGGAAATAAATCGCATTGTCGATCGGATCGAAGAAGCGGTCGAAAGGCGTCCGCTGTCCCATGACAACCCGAGCCATGTAGCGGCCCGCCGGGATGCTGAGCAAAAAGATCGCCAGTAGAGTGAAGCCGATCTGTAGCCAACCCGGGGCGGACATTTGAGTTCTTCCTTCGGAGCCTGAGAACTTGTCGTGCAACCGTCAGAATTTGTCTGGGTTAATCACGGCATAGAACAGGTAAATGATCAAAAGCACGACCAGCAGCACGAGAATATCAAGCGCGATCATCGGCAACTCCATGACGCTCTCGGCGGCGAGGCGAACCCGTCGCGGTGGTCTTAGCGAGAGCGGGCGCTGTCTTTCGGTGTCGTGGCCGGGCCGTCTTCTAAGGGAGGATTCTGGTCCAGCGAGGCAAGATGCGGCTTGGCGATGAGATTTTCGCAGAATTTGACCACGCCAAACATCAGGACGTAGAGCACAATCAGCGCGAGAAACATGAAAGCGGCGGCCATGCGGCTTCCTTGGGAATTGCTGTCGCCGAACGGCGGCGATGCGACATTACCCGAAGTCGCGTAAAGGATGAATATCGAGTTGGAGGCGCCAACGTAAACGAAGGATATGTCAACTTGAGCGGCGGCGACGACGCGGGATGCGCGGATCGCCAGTGAATCTTTTCTGAATTTTGAACCTGATCGGCTTCGCCGCGACTCCGCAAACCTACTGATTCATATTCAATTCCCGAATCGACCAGGACATCGATCGCCCTGTCGACTCCGCCCCCAAAACAGCCCTTTGCCCAGACTTTAATTCGCCCAGAAATAAGGAAAATAACTTCGACGCGCGTAAAACCTACATCAAACGACGGCTTCATGCCGTCCTGAGACCGCCGACCAACGGCCCGCGAAGGTCTGCAACGGGTCTTGGTTGTGTGAAAACGTCGAGCGGGCCGGAGCGCGTAGAAAATTATTCGAAACTGTTTCTTATTTCGTGAAGAGTTTGAAATTTTGTTCTCATCGTCGGGGCGAGGCGAGAAAGATATCCTCCGGCGTTTCGACGAAATCGCGTTTTTGCACAGCCAGGGTCAACTTGAGACGGTCGCTATCAAACCGTGACCGTCTGTTCGGCGCCGCCACACCCGGAAGTTCCGCATTGGCTGAACGAACCCGCGTCTTCGGCGGTTAGCGGACATTCCATTTCCTCGCGGAATCCGACGCGATCCTCCCGTTTCGGGAAGCAGCGTCGCATTCATCTCGCCGTGCGCGCAGGTCATTCGAACTGCTTGCCCCGTCCGGCGCGCGGCAAGACCGAAACCGCTTCCTGGCGAACGGCCGACTTTCGGCTTGCGACGGCGGTGATGAAACCCGCATAGCTCCAGGCCAGGTTCCTGGCCGAAGCCGGCGCCCCGTCAAACTGGGAGAATTGTTCGGCCAGTTCTCCCGAATCCGGCGCATGGACCCGCACCATGGCCATGAACATGTCGCCACGATCGATCAAGGCCTTGAACAGTCCTGCGCGATGCTGCGGATCGAGCGACGCGCCACCTAGCGGCTCGTGCGGCTTTGTGAGCAGGGGAGCCAGAATTCCCCTGTTCTCCGGCGAGAGCGGCAGCGTTGCGCCAGCCGCGACGGCCCGCGCGAAACGATAATAAAATTGCGCCGCGCCGAGCGTCGAAAAATAATAGGCGCCGCCAGTGAAATATTGGTCGTTGGGATAGCGCCCCATCGCCGGCGCGCAATCCGCCGCCCGCTTCCGGTTGATCGGATAGTCCATGGCGAAAAGCTCTTCGAGCGCCACCATGGTCGAGAGGACCCTCGGATCGAGGACGCTATGCGCGCCGCCGCTTGCGTCGGCGTGAATCACACCGAGAATTACGGCTATGTCGAGCCGCATGACGAAGGGATCGTGCGGACTGTTCGGGTCAACGGCGGCGGGGGTGAGATAAGCGCCGGACAGCGCGTCGAAATGCTCTTCGAGGCTCGAGGCGATCTCGCGCGCCGCCTCGCGCCAAACTTGCGCCCTCCCCGCCTCGCCGATCGCCTCTGACCATTCCGCGCCCTCTTTCAGCGCGGCGTGTTGCACAAGCCGCGTATGATAATGCCGGCCGAGCTGTTCCTCCCAAAGATCGTAGCAAGGCTCCCGCCAATGCGCGCAGGTGAAGGCCAGATCGGCTTCGAGCAGCGCCCTCATCGATTCCGCGCGCGTGAGAGGTCGCCATTGTTCGAGACGCCAGAAGCGCAGGAGCGTCAACGCGCGCAAAGCCGGACCGTCGTTCTGCGGGCGCGCCCAGCGAAAAATGTCGAGCGTCCCGTCTGGCGCGAAACGCACCTCGCCGAGGACCAGATCACCGACAATCGTGTTGAGATCTTCGCTGTTGCGCAAGTATTTCCGCAGCTCGGGGTCGATTTTTTGCCGGAAATCGCCGAGACGCAGCAAAGCGGGACCGTCGAGCCGGTTGAGCGACAGGCTGAACTCGACGAAATCATTGAAATATTCCAGCGCCTCCGTTCCCAGCATCCCGTCTTCGATCGAGACGCGCAGGGCGTCGATGACGAGAGAGGAATCGCGCAGCCAGTGGAAGAAATAATCCGGATTGGGATCGTCCAGGCCGAGTTCGGGCGAGGCCAGCACGGAGCCGGGCGCGGGCCGGATCGCCTGACCGAATGCTGGTCGATGCCTGACCAGTTCCGTCGCCGAAATGGCGCGGAGCATGGCGGTCGCGCTGAAGCGAACCTGCCGCTCCATCCAGTCTTCCAGCGGATTTTGCATGTCGGGCCTCATCAAATGCGGACTGTGAAAGCCGAGCCGGCGCAAGCCTGTCTGGTCGCCCTCGTCTGACCGATATCGCGTGAACTTGCTTCTCGCTGGCGTGGCTACTGGCGAAAGCGCCTCCCGGCGCGAGAATCGGTCTTGGCGGATCTACCTTCGGCCGTTCCGCCAAAGGACGGGCCTTGCGGCTAAGGCGCGGGCCGGCTGGGACTTCCATCGGCCAGTTCGGAAATGCGCGCCGAAGGAACTACCAGGCATTCGCCTTGGGGTTCCCGCGACAGGCGCAGAATACGGGTGAAAAATGTCTCTTCGGCCTGCGAACCGGAAATGCAGACCAGCGCGGCCGCCGCCAGTTCATGCCGAAAAATATCGAACACGGCCTGTCGCGCCTGCGGCGTTAGCGCGTCGATCGCCTCATCGACGAAAACCCAGCGCGGCTGATGCAGCAGCAGACGGGCGAAGGCGAGCGCCTGCTGTTCTGGGCCTGTCAGATCCCTGTCCCAGCGCGCGACATGGTCGAGCGCTGGCGCCAGATGAGCCAGCCCGAAGCGCGAAAGCGCCGCGACAAAGGCCCCGGTCTGGAATTTTTTCGGCGACTCCGGATAGGCGAGGACCTCGCGCAAACTCCCCTCCGGAAGATAGGGCCGCTTCGGCATGAACAGGATTCCGTCGGCCTCGGGCAGGCCGACCCGGCCTCTTCCCCAAGGCCACAGGCCGGCCAAGGCGCGAAACAGGCTGGTCTTGCCGACGCCGGGCGCGCCGAGGATCAGCACATGCTCGCCCGGCTCGATCTTCACCCGCTTCTCGTCGAGCACGGCGCAGCCGGACGGCGAAATAACCCCGAGATCGTCGAAATGCAGATTGCCGTCGGCGCTTGCGACGCGTTCGATGCGGCTCGCATTCCGGCCGAGCTGGTCCATTTCCTGTAGCGCCAGGCGAAAGGCGCCGACCCGGAACAGCGTGGCGCGCCAGTCGGCGATATTGCCGACATTGTCGACGAACCACCGCAAGGATTGCTGCACCTGGTCGAAGGCCCCGACCGCCATCAGCATGCCGCCAAACGACAGGTTCCCGGCAAAATAGGCGGGCGCCGCCACGATCACCGGCGCCACCAGCATGAACCAGCCGTAACCGGCGGTGATCCAGGTCAGGCCGGTGGTGACCAGGACGATCCCGCGCAGGATCAGGAGAAGGCGCTGGAGTTCGCGGTTCAGGCGATTTCTTTCGCCCTCCTCGCCGCGATAGACGGAGATGCCTTCGTTGTGCTCGTTGGCGTGAACCAGGGCGAAGCGAAGATTGGACTCGCGGGCGTAGCGTTCGGCGTTGAGGGGAACGAGCCGCCGGGCGGCGCGCCAGCTCGCCAGCGAGGCGCCGCCCGCCAGCAGCAGCGCGCACCAGACCATGTAGCCGGGAATGGAAAAACTGTGGCCCTGGACGGTGAACACCACCCCGGCCGACAGAACCCAAAGCACGCCGACGAAACAGACCAGCAGCAGCATCGCCTGCAGCAGGCCGACGCCCAGATCGGTCGAAAGCTCCGTCAGGCGACGGGCGTCCTCGTCAATGCGCTGGTCCGGATTGACGCCGATCCTGCCGGCGCCGGCGATGAGAAAGGCGCGCTTGGAGGTGAACCATTCGCCGACCAGATCGCGCGTCAGCCCCTCCCGCAATTTCATCTTCGCCGTCAGGTTGAGCCGCATCTGGGCAACGTTGAGAACGAGCAGAACCCCGGCGATGGCGGCGAATACCTGAAGCTGGGAGATGAACGCCGCAAGGTCCTTGTCGGCGAGGGAATCGTAAAAGGCTTTCGTCCACTCGTTGAGCCGGACCTGCGCGGCGGTGGTCGCGCCGACCACGACGACGAGGGCGAAGCCGAGCCAGAGCAGCTTCGCCAGCGCCGGCGAATGACGAAAGCCGCCCAGCAACGACTTCAATAGTGCGACGAGGTTTTCGCGCGAAGCTTTGGCGTCGGTCGCGTCCTGACGGGCGGCTTCTGGCTGTTCCACCATCGATCCTCGACCGGATTGCTTTCGTCGCCTATAACATCACCGACATGTTCCATCGGCAAGATCGATCGCCGCCGCGCCGGAAGCCGACCGATCGGGCCAGCTTGATCCGGGCGCCGCGATGAACCTGATCGACAAGCTTCTCGCGAGAATGACGCTAGACGAGAAGCTTGGCCAGCTCAATATGGCGACGGCGGGCCAGGCGGTCACCGGGCCGGTCAGGGACGACCCGGCGACGGAGGCCATCCGCGCCGGCAAGGTCGGGGCGCTGCTCAACCTGTGGGGCCGCGAGGCGACGGCGCGCTACCAGAAACTCGCGGTGGAAGAAACGAGACTGGCGATTCCGCTGCTGTTCGGCGCCGACGTTCTGCACGGCCACAGGACGACCTTCCCGATCCCGCTCGCCGAGGCCGGCCTGTTTGACCCCCAGACCTGGGAGCGCACGGCGCGCGCGGCGGCGGTCGAAGCCGCCGCCGATGGAATAGCCTTGACCTTCGCGCCGATGCTCGACATTGCGCGCGACCCGCGCTGGGGACGCATCGCCGAGGGGCCGGGCGAAGACCCTTTGGTCGGCGCCCTTTTCGCCGAGGCAAAAGTGCGCGGCTTCCAGGGCGGCGATCTGGCGGCGCCGACTTCGATCGCAGCGACCGCCAAACATTTCTGCGCCGGCGGCGCTGCTATTGCGGGGCTCGAATATGGCGCCGTGGACGTGTCGGAACGCACATTGCGGGAAGTCTATCTGCCTCCCTTCCGCGCGGCGGTCGAAGCCGGCTGCGCTGCGATCATGCCGGCGTTCAACAGCGTCGCCGGTATCCCGATGACCTCCAACGCGCCGTTGCTGCGCGACTGTCTCCGGCGGGAGCTGGGGTTCGACGGCATGATCGTCAGCGACTATGACGCCATCGCCGAACTGCCGATCCATGGCGTGGCCGCCGACCTCGCCGAGGCTGCGGCGCTGGCGCTGAAGGCCGGCGTCGACATGGATATGGTCAGCGGCGTCTATCACGCTTGTCTGCCGGAGGCTCTCGCGAGGGGTTTGGTAGGATTGGACGACATAGACGCCGCCGTGCGCCGCGTCCTGACGCTCAAGCGAAGGCTGGGCCTGTTCGACGATCCCTATCGACATGTTTCGGCGTCTTCCCAAGTCGCGCGACCGGAAGTCGCGCGACCGGCAAAGGAACTCGCCGCCGACGTCGCCCGGCGCGCGATCACGCTGCTGACCAATCGCGGCGTTTTGCCTCTGGCGGCCGACTTGCGCCGCATCGCCGTGATCGGCCCGCTTGCCGACGCGCCGGCGGAAATGCTCGGCCCCTGGTCGCTCGCCGGCGAGGGGAGTCGATGCGTGACCATCCTCCAAGGCTTGCGAGCCGCACTGCCGCATTGCGAAATCACTTTCGCGGCGGGCGTGAGCGCCAAAGGGCACGAGGAAGGTGAGATCGCGGCGGCCAGCGATCTATGCGCAAAAGCGGAACTCGTCATCCTCTGCGTCGGCGAAACGGCGGACATGAGCGGCGAAGCGTCAAGCCGCGCGGCGCCGGGCCTGCCGGGCCGCCAGCGCGCTCTGGCCGAAGCAGTTCTAGGCGTCGGGGTTCCGGTCGTGGCGGTGATCTCGTCCGGCCGGCCGCTGATGATCGCATGGCTCGCTGAACGGGCTCACGCCTTGGTCGCGACCTGGTTCCTGGGCGACGCGGCGGGACATGCGGTCGCGGATGTGCTGACCGGCCGTTTCAACCCGACCGGCCGGCTCGCCGTCACCTGGCCGCGCGAGGTCGGCCAAATCCCTATTTTTCACGCGGCGCGGGCAGCCGCCAGGCCCGCCGACCCGGCCGAGCCCTTTTCCAGCAAATATATCGACCTCCCGGTCGAGCCCCTGTTCTCCTTCGGCCACGGCCTCTCCTACGCCCGGGTGACCTTGCGAAATCTGCGCGCCGCGCGGAACGAGTTTTTCCGCCGGGATCGCATCGAGCTGAAGATCGACGTGGTCAATCAATCGACAACCGCCACGGAAGAAACGATTTTCCTGTTTGCGCATGATCTCGCGGCGAGTTCGGCGCGCCCGCTACTGGAGCTGAAAAGCTGGGCCAAGGTCGCTTTGGCGCCGCGCGAGGCGAGAACGGTCGCGCTCGCCTTGCCCGCCGAATCCCTTTGCTGCCTGAACGAAAATTTCAAGCCTGTGCTGGAGCCCGGCGAATTCGACATTTTCGTCGGCCTGAGCGCCGATCGCAAATCGCTGCTGACGACGCGCCTGCGCGCGCTGGCTGGACCGGCCCCGAGGGACGGCGACGCCGCGACCTGACGCAGCCAAAGTTGAAGATCCGGCGTTCGACGCGCTCTTTGGCCGACGGCCAATAATTTCTGTTTTTCGGAGCGCGGCGACGGCTCAGACCTCCTTGCGGACTCCCGCTCGCGCGAGTTCCTTCAGCGCCGCGGCGCCCCCTTCGGCGGTCACGGGCGCGGTCGCGGTGGTGACGAGGACGGTCGGGAACCCTGCTGCTACGGAGTCGAGCGCCGTCGCCCTCACGCAAACGTCTAGCGCCAGGCCGCAAAGCCACACTCGGTTGACGCCGCGCTTTCGCATGTCTTCATCCAGGCCTGTTCGATCAAACGCCGAGTATTGATCTGAATCGGACCGATCGCCTTTGTTGACGATGACGACGTTCGGCGGAAGACACAGCGTGGAATGAAAATCAGCTCCGGAGGCGCCCTGCACACAATGCCTGGGCCATGGACCGCCCTGTTCGACAAAGCTTAAGTGATCTCGCGGATGCCAGTCGCGTGAGGCGAAAACCACAGCGCCGGCGCGAGCCGCCTCCTCGATCAAGGCGTTGACGCGAGGAACGATCTCTTCGCTCCCCTCGATGGGAAGCGCGCCGCCGGCGCAAAAATCTTTTTGCATATCAACGATAAGTAGTGCGTCACCACTTGAAATATGGTCGCTGTCGTACACGAGACATCCTTTTTCCGACGCCAGAACTCGGACATGCTGACCGCCAAGCCTCGTGCCTCCATGACCGTCAACGCTGATAAAGGCCGACCAGAACGGATTCCGCGATCAAATGTTTGCGCGCCTGTCGGTTGACGTCGCGACATGACGCTTCCGGGCCAACGCCGAGATGATCGGTCGAAAGCGCAAGCAGACGGAAATGGTAATGATGCGGCCCGTGGCCGCGCGGCGGGCACGGGCCGCCATAGGCCGCATCGCCGAAATCATTGACGGCCTGCCGCAAAGTTTTTCCGCCGCCGCGCCGCCCAGCTCCCTCCGGGAGATCTGTTCTGTCGGCGGCAAGGTCGTAAACGGCCCAGTGGCGCCAGGTTCCAGCCGGTGCGTCTGGGTCGTCGCAGAGCAGCGCGAAGCTGAGCGTTTCCGTCGGCGCGCCGCTCCAATGAAGCGGCGGCGACAGGTTTTCGCCGTCGCAGGTGAAGCGCCTGGGAATGGCGTCGCCATCGGAAAAGGCGCTTGAGTTGATCTGCATGGATCGCCTCCATTATGCTGTGGCCCTATATAACACAGGCGCGACCAATGACGCACAGTCAGGCGGCGCTTCGGGTTGGTTCCGGCTTTGCAAGCTGCCCAAGGTCGGGCTCGCCGCAATGGGCCAGCACGACGTCACGCACCGCATCGCGCAATTGCGCCAGGGAGGCGAAGTCCGTTCCCGAAGGTTTGATGGCGCTCTCAATCTGAACGCTAAGTGGCGTCCAACGCGGAAACCACTGATCGCTGCGCAGCATTGACCGGGTCCCCCGAAGAATTCCCGGGAAGATTGGCAAACCTGCAATCGCCGCCACCTTGAAAGCGCCGAGATAGAAGTCAGACAAACCCGCTCGGCGGGTAAACGTGCCCTCTGGAAAAAACACTAGGTTGCGGCCGCTACTGGCCGCCGCAAGGATTGCCTCGATATCGAACGCAACGCCGCCGACATCATAGCGATTAACGAACAATGCGCCGAGGCGGCGCAAGAACGGACCAGCGAAAAATTGCTCCGCGAGTTCGCTCTTCGCCACGTAAGCGGGCTCGCCTGGAAGAACCGCGGCGAGGACAACGGCATCCATGTAACTCGAATGATTGAAGACGAACATCGCATTCCCTCGCGGCGCCACCTTCAGTCCCACAATGGTGACCGGAGCAGCGACAGAAGCGAGCGCGGTGCGAGCAATCGAGCGCACCGCCCTCCAGCGCCAATCAAGGCGCGGCAGCGTCATCACCGCCAACCAGGCGAGCAGGGAGCTCGACTCCACCACGATCCACCACCACGAAGCGTAAAGCGTTTCGCGAAGCAACGCGGTCAGCCGCGTGATCTGCGGGGCGAGGCCATCAAGTGACAATCGCAGCATCTGCCTCCATAACGCTCGCTGCGATGCTCCCAAGCTTCCTGCTTTATAGAGTTCTTTGGCGGAGCTGCGGCGAATCTTGCCGCTCGATGTCTTCGGCGCCGTACGCTCAGGCGCGAGGACAATCTCCTCGACGGGCGCGCCAATCATGTCTGTCGCTTTCTCCTGGATGCGAGTCCGCAGCGTCACGCGAGCAGCCGATCAGTCTCCCGCGTCTCCGCCAGTATGACGACTCGTTCCGTCCCCGATGCGGGATCAGCGACGCCAAATACCGCCACGCAGCCTTTGCGGACGCCTGGAATTCCAGCGATAGCCGCCTCGATCTCCTGCGGATAGATATGCTGGCCTCCGCGGATGATGAGGTCCTTGATCCGACCGGTGATATAGACATCGCCCCCAGCCATGTAAGCGCGATCCCCACTGTCCAGCCAACCGCCGCAGATCAGTTCGCGCGTTTTCGCCTCGTTATCGAAATAGCCGGAGGTCGCCGACGGGCCGCGAAATTCCAGGCGGCCTTCGCGTCGTTCGCCCACTTCGAGGCCGAGATCGTCGACGAGGCGGATTTCATGGCCGGGCAGCGGTTGACCACAGGCGACGATCTCGAACGGCTGCGGATCATTTGCTCTTGCAAGCTCCGCAAAGCCGCGCCGGCTCAAGGACTGCCGGTCTACGCGATCGATGATCGGAGCTCGTCCCACCCCCCATGACCCCCGACAAACGGTCTGAAACGATCCTCTGGATCGAGGATCACAGCATCAATGCGTACGAGCTGAAGCTCTGGGCTAGAGAGCAAGATCCGCAGCTCCTCCGCGCTCTGCCTTCTCTTCCGGGACTTCAGTCATGATCGCTTCCGTCAGCAAGAGGACTCCAGCCACCGATGCGGCGTTTTCCAAGGAAATGCGAACGACCTTGGTTGGATCGATAATGCCGGCCTCGATCAGATCGACATATTTCTTGCTCCCGGCGTCGAAACCTTCGTTTTCCTTTCCGCTAATCATTCGCGCGACGACAACGCCGCCATCCGCGGCTGAGTTCTCCGCGATCTGACGCGCCGGCGCTTCGAGGGCCCGTTTGAGAATTTAGACGCCCGTTTTCTCGTCGCCGTCGCATGCAGCCTCTTCCTTGGCGACCGCCTCTATGCAGCGCAGCAGCGCCAGCCCGCCACCGGGCACGATCCCTTCGGCCACTGCCGCCTTGGTGGCGCTAATCGCGTCGTCGAGCGCTTCCTTCCGCGATTTCATTTCGGCTCCGTCGGAGCGCCGACGCGAATGACCGCGACGCCGCCGACCAGTTTCGCCAGGCGCTCCTGCAACTTCTCCCGATCGTAGTCGCTGGTCGCCTTCTCGATTTCACGGCGAATCTGATCGATGCGCCCCTTTATCCGCTGGCGATCGCCGCCGCCGCCGATGATGGTGGCGTTGTCCTTGTCGACGACCACCCGTTTAGCGTTTCCCAGCTGCTCGACTGTCACGTTCTCAAGCTTTAAGCCGATATCCTCGGAGATCACCTGCCCGCCGGTCAGCGCCGCAAGGTCCTGCAGCATTGCTTTCCGACGGTCACCGAAACCCGGCGCCTTGACGGCGCAGCTCTTCGTGCCGCCACGGACGTGATTGACGATCAATGTCGCGAGCGCGTCGCCTTCGACGTCCTCGGCGACAATCAGCAAGGCCGCCCGGATTTCGCGATCTCTTCGAGCACCGGCAGAAGATCCTTGAGGTTGCTGATCTTGCGTTCGGAAATCAGGATCAGCGCGTCTTCCAGCGCCGCCTCCGTCTTTTCGGGGTTGGTGATGAAACAGGGCGAAAGGAAGCCGCGGTCGAACTGCATGCCCTCCACCACTTCGAGCGTCGTTTCCGTGGACTTCGACTCCTCGACGGTGATCACGCCGTCGCCGCCGACCTTGTCGATGGCGTCGGCCACGAGTTCGCCGATCACGGGATCGTTATGCGCGGAAATCGCCGCGACTTGCGCCTGCTCCTTGCGCGTCTTGACCGGGCGCGACAAGCTCCGCAGAGCCTCGATCGAACGTCTTGTCGCACGGTCAAGGCCGCGCTTGATATCGACCGCGCTTGCTCCAGCGACAACGTTGCGGACGCCGTCGGCGAACAAGGCGTGGGCCAACACCGTGGAAGTGCTCGTTCCGTCGCCCACCATGTCGCCAGTTTTCTCCGCTGCCTGACGCAGCATCCTGGCGCCGAGATTCTCTTCGGGATCCTTGAGATCCAGCTCTTTGGCGATAGTGACGCCGTCATTGCAGACGATTGGAGCGCCCCACTTTTTTTCGATCAGGACCGACTTGGAGCGCGGCCCAAGGGTTACGCGCACAGCGTCGGCTAACTGCGTCGCGCCCCGCAATATCTTTTCGCGAG
>NZ_JBKQOU010000198.1:0-15558 GCF_052145335.1 Rhodoblastus sp. | reverse complement strand
GGCTGACCCGATGGGCGCCCGCGCCGCTGGAGCGCAGCACCTTCGTGCTGCTGTCCAGCGCGGCTCTGCTCCTGATCTTTTGGCAGTGGCGGCCAATCGACGCCGTGATCTGGAGCGTGGATTCCCCGTTGGCCGCCGGAGCGCTCCATGCCGTCGCCGCCGCGGGCTGGCTGTTGGTGCTGACTGGAACGTTCGTCATCAGCCATTTCGACCTGTTCGGACTGCGCCAGGTGTGGCTGAACCTGCGCGGCCAGCCCTATGCGCCGCTGCATTTTCAGGAACGGCTGCACTACAGAATTATCCGCCACCCGCTGATGCTCGGCTTCATCATCGCCTTCTGGGCAACGCCGCACATGACGGCCGGCCACCTGCTGTTTGCTGTGGCGACCACCAGCTACATCCTGTTGGCGTTGCGGCTGGAGGAGCGCGACCTGATCGCCGCCCACGGCGACGAATACCAGCGCTACCGCGAGCGCGTGCCGTTGCTGCTGCCCTGGCCGCGGCCGCATCAGCCTCAGTCGCATCATCCACTACAGCAACCTACAGGAGGCAAGCCATGAGCGCCGAAGTCGTCGCACGCCAAACCCGTTTGCAACAACGCTACCGCAAGGCGCCGGAAGAGGCGCTCATCATCGAGCGCGCCCGCACCACGGACGGCGTCCTCCATGATCCATTCCACGGGCATGTGGAGATCGGCGGTGGCGACCCCCGCGGCGTCCCGGAATTGGGGTTCGAATTCGGGATCCACTCGGCGGTTGGAGGCGATCACGACCTGCCCAATCCGGGGCATATGCTGGCGGGGGCGCTCGCCGCCTGCATGGACGCCACACTGCGCATGTTAGCCGAACGCTTCGGAGTCCGGCTCGCAGCGCTCGAAGTGGCGGTGGACGCCCACGTCGACGCCCGCGGCGCCTTGATGGTCAGCGCCGAGGCGCCGGTCGGCTTCAAGAACATGCATTGCCGCGTTACCCTTCGGCCAGCAGAAGGCGCTCCGCAGGCGGCGATCGAGCGTCTGCTGACCGCGACAGAGCGCTGCTGCGTCAATTTCCAGACTCTGCAAAATGGCGTGCCCATAACCACGAGCCTATCCGTGCTCGAAAGCGCATGATCTTGAAAAGCAGCTATCGGTTTTCGGGTACGATCACGCTGGAACATGGATTTTCAACCACCATAGGGCGACTTTAGAAACACGTCTTTCGATGGGCCATAAGGGCGTGCATTTTGCGGCGCGGACAGTTCGCGCTCGGGTTGCAAAAAGTTGCGAGCGCGGCGGGGGTGAAAAAATGTGAAAAAAAACGCGATGTTATGGTTAGTTTGAACGAAAACGTGTCAATTTACGCTCGTTTTCGTTCGTTTTATCGCGTTTTCACCCGTTTCAACCGGAAGATTGCAGTTTGCGGCGGCGCGGCGCCAAGCTTTCCGGCTCTCTCCCGGACCGAAGGCAGGCGTCAGGAAATCCCGATATTTCAAACAGAAAGGGGCAACGGCGCCCAACCGCGCACAGGTCTCGTTTCACGTGAAACAAAACGAGAACATTCGCAGCCCGGCAAATTGCGGTTTTTCTCTCCATTTTCACTTTTCACTTTGCGGAATTCAGCGCCGCCAAAGCTTCCTTATCAGCGGCGAAGACGCCTTTTTCCGTGACGATCCCGCTAACCAGACGCGCCGGGGTCACATCGAAGCCAGGATTGCGCGCCGGCGTGGTTTTCGGCGCCAGAAGCACCGTCACGACCTCGCCATTGGCTGCTGCGCCGGAAATATACGTCACTTCCTCCTGCGCGCGCTCCTCGATCGGGATCAGCCGCCCCTCAGTCAGCGAAAAATCAAAGGTCGAGACCGGCGCCGCGACATAGAACGGCACGCCGCAATCCTTCGCCGCCAACGCCTTGAGATAGGTGCCGATCTTGTTGCAGGCGTCGCCATTGGCGGCGATGCGGTCGGCCCCGACCAGCACCAGATCGACTTCGCCTTGCTGCATCAGATGGCCGCCGGCGTTATCGACGATCAATGTGTGCGGGACATTCTGCTGGCCGAGTTCGAAGGCCGTCAGCGAGGCGCCCTGGTTGCGCGGACGGGTCTCGTCGACGAAGACGTGCAGGTCCACGCCCGCCGCCTGCGCTTTATAAATCGGCGCCGTCGCCGTGCCCCAGTCGACGGTCGCCAGCCAGCCGGCGTTGCAATGGGTGAGGATGCGCACCGGGGCGCCGCCGCGTTTTTCGCGCGCCGCGCGAATCAGCGCCAGACCGTGTTCGCCGATGGCCTCGTTGCAGGCGATGTCGTCCGCAGCCATTTTCTTCGCCATGACGAGGGCGGCGTCGCGTCGCAATTCTTCCGGCATCTGCCCGAGAAAGGCGAGCATGCGCGCCAAAGCCCAGTTGAGGTTGACGGCCGTCGGCCGCGTCGCGCGCAGAACTTCCACCGCCCTATGCAAAAAAGCGTCGGCAGCCTCCTGGCGCATCGCCAGGGCCACGCCATAGGCCGCGGTCACGCCGATCAGCGGCGCGCCGCGCACCCACATGTCCTTGATCGCCTTCGCCGCGTCGCCGAGATCGCGCAGCAGGACCGGCGCCACGACATGGGGCAGGCGGGTCTGGTCGAGGATGAACACGCCCTCGCCGTGCGGATCCGGCCAGATGGTCGTGCTCGGTTTTCCCTGGATCAGCATCGGGCGGCTTTCCTGTTGGCTTTTTTGATTTCCTGCGACCTTTCGCCGGCCATCGGTTCGGAAAAGATCGAGGCGGCGACGCGTCCGTCGCGCAGGGCGAGCAGGGTACCCGGCTTGATCGGTGTCCAGACCTCGTCGCTGGTCAGCGGCCCGGTGGCGACCACGGTGACGCAATCGTTGGGGCCGGTCTCCTCGGCGAAATTCACCTTGCGATCCTCGTCGATCAGCGTCGCCTCGCCGAACGGCGCGCGCCGGGTGAGGCAGGAGAGTTTCTTGCCGCAGAAGGCATAGAGGGTGCGGCTGTCGGAGAGCAGCATGTTGAACACGCCAAGCCGCGCCAGCCGCAAGCTCAAGGCGGCGATTTCGCGGTCGAGCGCCTGCGGCGGCGGCAGCGTGGCGAATCGCTGGCGAAGCTGGTCGAGCATCCAGCAGAAGGCGTGTTCGCTGTCGGTCGCGCCAATCGGCGTGTAAAAATCGAGAGGCAGGGCGCTGATGCCGCGCAACTGCCCGTTATGCGCGAAAGTCCAGACGCGCCCCCATATTTCGCGCGCAAAAGGATGGGTGTTGGCCAAAGCGACACGGCCGCGATTGGCCTGCCGGATGTGCGCGATGACAATGCCGCTCTTGATCGGATGTGCGCCGATGAAACGCGCCATGTCGGAACGGGCGCTGGGCTGGGGATCATGGAAGGCGCGCGCCGCCCGGCCTTCGTAGAAAGCAATGCCCCAGCCATCGCGGTGCGGGCCGGTCTCGCCGCCGCGCCGAACCAGTCCGGCAAAAGAAAAGCGAATGTCGGTCGGGACATTCGCGCTCATTCCGAGAAGTTCACACATGGTTGGAACCGGCGAACGAAGGGCAGCGGATTCGGCATAGAAAGTAAGGCGCTCGCGCGCAAGCCGTTTCTGGCGAGGGCGAGCGAAAAGCGTTGTTTTTTATATCTATGGCTTTGGACTTCAGGATCGGCGTCAAAATGCCGATTCGTTCAATGGTACCGCCACCCTGGCTTGAACAGGGGACCTCTAGATCCACAATCTAGCGCTCTAACCAACTGAGCTATGGCGGCCAATTTCGGCGGGAACCTAAAACGAGGAGCGCGCGAATGCAAGAGCATCGCGCGCCCAAAATTCTGAGGTCCGCATTTCCCGGCCCTCTGGCGAGGGCGGGGAGGGGACGCGCTCTCCCGGATCGCGATCCGGGAGAAATCTTATAGCGGCTCACTTCGGCTTGAGAGCCTTGCCGATCTGGTCCTTGAACGGGCCGGCCGCGTCGGCGGCGACCTGCTGGGCCAGCGCGGTCAGTTCCTTGGCCTGCGCCGTCAAGGTCTCATATTGCTTGCGCATATGATCGCTTTGCAGGGCGATGGCTTCCGAAACGCTGCGGACGCTGGAAAGAGCCTGCAGGTAGGACACGGAAGCCTTGGCGTTGGCTTGATAAGCCTCCAGCGCCTTGGACGAAAATGCCTGCAGACTCTTGCTGGCGGCGCTGAAGCTGTCTTCCAGAGCGTGGGCCGTCTCCGCGGCCGCTTCCTTGGCGGCTTCCTGGACCCTCTTGACTTCGGCGACGATCGCCTCGGGCTTGACGGGTTCGATGGACTTGACCGCTTCGGTCGCCTGGGTGACTGCGTGCTGCGCGGCCTCCTGAGCGGACTCGACGGCCTCGGTCACCTGTTCGGTGAACTGGGCCACCGGCTCGGCGACGGGAGCGCCCTGGGGCGCTCCGCCGGCCGGCGCCGCTGCTTTGGTCTTGCGCGGGGGGGCAGCCATTATTTCGTTTCCGTCGGCGTGACGGCCTTCTTGACGGCTTCGCCGAGGGCCTTGGCCTGCTCCTGCACGGAGGCAAGCTGGCTCTTCAGGAATTCGGACTGGATCGCCAGGAATTCCTTGGGATCCTTGGCCTGGACCAGCTTTTCGGCAAGGTCGAAAGCGGCCTTGACGTTGGTTTCGACGAAGCTGATCGCCTTGGAGTTCAGGTCCTTGGCGCTGGTGGCGAGCGTCGAGGCGGCGGCTTCGGACTGGGCGGTGGCCTTCTGGGCGGCGGCGACGTAGCTATCGAAAGCCTTGCGGGCCTGGTCGACGGACTTCTCGGCGAATTCGCGAACTTCGGTGGGAATTTCGAGGTTGAGATTGGTCATGGAAGGTCCTTGAGGTTGCGCTCGGGTTTTATGCTCCCGCACCGAGTCGCTCGACGTTGCGAGAACTTTATATCGTGAAAAATGCTGCGTTGCAAATGCGAAGGGTGCGCTGCAGCAAAACTATCGGCGACTGGCGTTAACTCCGAATTCATCATAAATGAATCTGGTGGGGAATGTCATGGATCAAATATGGATTCCCCGAGCCGGACGTGATTAAGTTTTGATTAAGTTGTTGCGGGCGCCAGTCATCCTTAGTCGCGCCCGTGTGGTTGACCGTCAAGGTCGAACGAACTCCTTAACTCACGTGCGAGACGAGCGCCTTGACCCATGGTTGACGAGATCGCGAACAGCCGGATGCGCCCCGATGTGGCGGCGGCTTTGGCCGAGCCGGCCTTCGCTTCGCTGGCCCGCGCGGGCGCGCCCATCGCCATCGCAGAAGGCGAGCCGGCGCGCGTCATCGAGGCCAATGGCGCGGCTCTCGCTCTTTTCTCGGTAGCCGACTGCGACGGTTTGACGCGAAGGCTGTTCGGGGCGGACGAGCCGGCGACGCGGCGCCTCGCCCATCTGGCGCGAACCATTCTGCCCGGCGCCGCCGCGCGCGTGGAGCGGGTGACCCTCGGGTTCGATCTGTTGCCGGAAACCGTCACCTTTCTATGCCGCCGCACCCCGGGCGCCAATCCGCTGTTCGTTCTCGCGGGATTGGGCCTCCGCGCCGGCCTGGCGCGCGTCCGGGCCCCCGCCGCGGCGGAGGCGACGTCAATCGCTCCCCTGACCGCTCACGAGAACCTTCCCGAGAAGGTTGGCGAGAGCGCTCCGGCAAACGCTCCTGAAAATACTGCCGGAAAAATTCCCGAGCAGGTTTCCGAAGACAGCCCCGAGGCAGGGCCCGCGCCCGATGTCCTCGCCGCCTTGCGCCACGAAATGGAGCAACGCTTTCCGGGGCCGCAACCGGCGCGTTTCCTGTGGCGGACCGATGCCGCCAACATCGTCACCGAGATCGCGCCGACCCTGGCCGAAATTGTGGGTTCCGGCTGCGCGTCGCTGGTCGGGCGCGATCTTGTCGCGGCGGCCGAAGCGCTCGGCCTCGACCCTCGGGGCCAGTTGGCGCAGGCTTTGCGCGGGCGCGCCACTTTCAGCCGGATCGAGGTCGACTGGCCGATTGAAAATGCCGCCGCCGCCGCGCCGGTCACGCTCGGGGGCTTGCCCACCTTTGGACGCGCGCATGATTTCGAGGGCTGGCGCGGTTTTGGCGTGGTTCATCTCGACCGGCTTCATGAGGCGCCAAAAATCGTGCCGCCTTTTGTCGCGATTTCAGCGCCGTCGCCTGTCTCCACGGCTGCCGCCGAACAGCGGCCGGCGGTCGCGCCGTCGCCTGCGGCCGTGGCGCCGGAATTTTCCGGAGTTGTCGTGCCGCTGCGTCCCCTGGTCCAGACGAGACCCGCGGCCTCCGCCGAAGCGCAGGACGAGGCCAGGGCGGAAGCTCCGCAGCCGGCGCCCGGCCGCGACGCCGACGACGATTCGGTTCTGGTCAGCTTGGCGCCGCATGAACGCAACGCTTTTCGCGAAATCGCCCGCACGCTGGGCGGGCGCGGCGGCGAAACCACCGGAAGTTTCGTTCCGGCCTCCGAGCCGGCCCACGAAAATGCGGACGCTTCTTCCCGGCTGCAAGCGCGCCCTTTGGAAAGGGGCGAACCGCCCTCCGCTACGAAAAACTGGCTCGACCTTCTGCCGGTCGGCCTTCTGGTCCTGCGAGATGGCCAGGCTTTGTTCGCCAGCGGTCCGCTGCTCGACTGGCTTGGCTTCGCCGACCTCGCTGCTTTCGAACGGTCCGGCGGCCTTCTCGCGGCCTGCCGCAACACCCTGCCGGAAGGATCGCCGGAAGGGCTGCTCTCGCAGCGGCGCCCGCTGTTGCTGCGCTCCGTCGAGGGCGCCTCGTTCGCCGTCGACGCGCAGCGGGGAACAATCGTATGGGAAGGCGCGCCGGCCGAGATTGTCGCTTTGACCCGCCCTTCTGCGGCGGCGCTGGAACAGCGCGTCGGCGTCCTGGAAGCGGCCTTGCGCCAGCGCGAGGCCGAGGCCGACGAGACTTTGGCCATTCTCGATACGGCGGCTGACGGTTTTGTCCTGATCAACGCCGACGGCGCCATACTCGGCCTCAACCGCTCGGCCGAGAACCTGTTCGGCTATGGCCGCAACCAGGTTGCAGGCGAAAATTTCACGCTTCTGCTGGCCCGGGAGTCGCATCCGGCGGCGCTGGAATATTTCGCGCGAGTCAAGGCTGGGCAGGCGCCGCCAGCCTTGGGCCAAAAAGGGCAGCATGGCGGCCGGGAGGTGGTCGGGCGCACACGCCAGGGCGACGCGGCGATGCTCCACCTGACCATCGGCCGGCTCGGCAAGGCCGACAGCGGCAAATTCTGCGTCGTGCTGCGCGACCTCAGCCAATGGAAACAGGCTTCGGGCGCCATCGAGGAGGCGCACGCCCAAGCCGTGCGCGACAGCCAGGCCAAGTCGGAATTCCTGGCCAAGGTCAGCCATGAAATCCGTACGCCGCTCAACGCCATACTCGGTTTTGCCGAAGTCATCATGGAGGAACGGTTCGGGCCGGTAGGCAACGCGCGCTACAAGGATTATCTGAAGGACATCCACGCTTCCGGCGCCCATGTCATGAGCCTGGTCAACGACCTGCTCGATTTGTCGAAGGTCGAGTCGGGCGGGCTCGATCTGGCGCCGGCCGCCGTCGACGCCAATCGCGTCATCGCCGAATGCGTGTCGCTGATTCAGCCGCAGGCCAATCGCGAGAAGGTCATCACCCGTCTGGCGCTATCGCCGCGTCTGCCTCAGGTCTGGGTCGATGAGCGCTCGTTGCGCCAGATCGTGCTCAATCTGCTCGCCAATGCGGTGCGCTACAACGAACCGGGTGGGCAGGTGATTGTCTCGACCGCCTTCGGCGGGTCTGGCCATGCGGTGCTGCGCGTCAAGGACACCGGTATTGGCATGAGCGAAAAAGACCTGGAAACGGCTCTGGAGCCGTTCCGCCAGGTCGATCCGTCTCGCGGCGGCGGCGCCGGTCTGGGCTTGCCTCTGACCAAGGCGCTGGCGGAGGCCAATCACGCCGGCTTCACCATCCGCAGCCGCAAGGACGAAGGCACTCTGGTTGAAATCACCTTTCCGCTGGCGCCGGCCGATTCGGCCGCTGAGAAGGCGGGATAAAACGCGCATGGCGTTTTCGAGCTAATTGGCGTCCGTTCGCGTTAACAAAAAACCGAAATAACAGGAACCAGAGCCTCGCTCCGATTGGCTAGGGCGACAGGCTCGAAGGGGAGGACGGGATGGACGCGCAACTGCGGGAACGGCTGGAGCTTGCCGGACTTTCGAAGGCCGATCTGGCCTGGTTCGAATCATTTGGCTGCGACGATGCGCGCGTTCCCTCGCCGCGTCCCGAGGAACTGGCCGACTACAGCCGCCGCGAGGCGGCGCTGAACGCTTCCGTCGCCGCGCTGACTTACGCCGAACGCGGGGAATCGCCGGAAGGCCGGCTTGCCGCCGCGATTGGCGCCCGCATCGCCGACGCCCGCGATCCCGACGAGGATGAGTGAGCGGTTACGCCGAAACGCGCCGTGAAAGGGCGTTGGCGCGGGCGCGAAAAACGTTGTCGATGAACATGCGGGCGCTTTCCGGCCAGGTGTAGCGCAGGGCGTGGCCGCGGCAATTCTCGCGCGAAAGTTTGAGGGCCCCCAGGCAGGCGGCGCGCAGATCCTCGTCGAGCACGCCGATGCGCGGATCGGTGACGATGTCGACCGGGCCGGGAACCGGGAAGGCCGCGACTGGCGCGCCGCAGGCCAGGGCCTCAAGCATGACGTTGCCGAAAGTGTCGGTGCGGCTGGGGAATACGAAAACGTCGGCGCAGGAATAATAAGACGCCAGTTCGCTGCGCGACTTCACCCCGACAAAGCACGTTTCAGGGAAAAGCTCTTGCAACTGGGCGCGCGCCGGGCCGTCGCCGACGACGATTTTCGAGCCGGGCAGATCGAGCGCGAGGAAAGCCTCGATGTTCTTTTCCGGCGCCACGCGGCCGCAATAGAGGAAAAACGGGCGCGGCAAATGGCGCAGTTCGGCGGGAACTTGTTCCACCGGTCGGAACATTTGCTCGTCGACGCCACGCGGCCAAAGCATCGGCCGCTTGAACCCTCGCGCGGAAAGATCGTCGGCCAGCGTCTGGGTGGCGACCATCAGGCCGGCGCTGCCGTCATGGAAACGGCGCAGGGCGGCATAGGACCAGGCGGCGGGGATGGGCCAGCGCGCCTCGACGTATTCCGGGAAGCGGGTGTGATAGCTGGTGGTGAACAATTCGCCGTTGCGCGGGCACCAATAGCTCGCCGCGACGCCGAGGGGCCCTTCGGTGGCGACATGGACATGGTCGGGCCGGTGCGAGCGGATGATTTCGCCTACCGCCTTGGGACTGGTCAGAGCCAGGCGGATCTCCGGGTAGGACGGCGCGGCGATGGTGTGAAACTGGTCAGGCCCGATGGCGACGAATTCGTGGCCGAGCTTTTCGCCCGCGGCCATCAGGTTGGCGAGGGTGATGGCGACGCCATTGACCTGAGGACGCCATGCGTCGGTGACGATGCAGATTTTCATGAGCCGAGAATTTCAGACCGATGTGACCGAAATAATAAACCGGCGCTTCTTCGCTGTGAAACTGTCAAGATTCCGCAAGATTTTTTGTCCGCCGCAGCCAATCCGACAACCTCTGGCCGGCGCGCAAGCGTTCCGAAACTCACGGGCGCGACCGCATGTTCAAAAGCCGAAGCGCCAGCCACAGCGGCACGACGATGGCCGCGCCCGCCAGCGCATATTCGGCAATGTCTCGCAGAGCCTCGAAGCCCATGTTCCAGAAGCGCTCGACGATATGGCGCAGGCCGATCAGCACATCGAGCGGCCGGATGTCCAACCAGACCAGGAAAAAGCCGACGATCAGCGACAGGAAAAACAGCCGCACGAGCACCGCTGACGGCGAGCCGCCGAGAAAATTCTCCACCGGGCTCGGTTGCCGCCGCGGCGCGGCAAGATCGGCCTCGCGCGGCTCAAACGGGTGACGCGCCGGGCGATTATCTTCGGTCATGACGAGGTCCTTGGCGTAAGTATCCGATTATAACGGTTGCCCTGGCGACTTGTCGCCGCTCTGGTCGCGGAAAATCTGCATCATCCGGCGCACGAATTTTTCCACCCGATCCATGGCGTGGTCGAAGCGGCGATCCTCGTCGTCCTGAGCGGACTTTGAATCCGGCGCGGCCTGGGAATCCTGCGCGGCTTTAGGCGCCTGCCCTTTCAAGGCGGCGTTTTCCTTGGCCAGCCGATCGATTTCCGCTTCGAGAGCGGCGCGTTCGTCGGCGCTGGCGCGGCATTGCGCCTGACCGGCTTTGAGCGTGCAGAGCGAAACCTGTCCGCTGCGGGTGTCGAGCCGCAAAAAACCCTCGGCGACCGGCGTCATGACGAAGCGGCCGTTGGCCGAATCGCCGGCGTCCGTGGCGGCAGGCGACTGGGCTTGCGGTGAACTCGCCGGCTCCGCCTGTGCGGAAAGACCGCAGCAGGCGGCGACAGCGACCGGCGCCCCGAGCCGGATCGCGCGCGCGAACAAGCCAAGGTTCGGAGCGAAAGCCATGTTCGATCCTTTTTCTGTCACAGGGGGGCGAAAATCAGTCGCCCGACATGCTGTTGGCGGCGCCGCTCATCGCCTCGATGCGCGCGGCGGCGATCACCGCCTGGGTGCGGCTTTCGACGCCCAGTTTCTGCAGAATGGCCGAGACGTGCGCCTTGACGGTGGCTTCCGAGACCGAAAGCTCATAGGCGATCTGCTTGTTAAGCAAGCCCTCCGACAGCATCATCAGGACGCGGACCTGCTGCGGCGTCAGCGAGGCGAGCCGTCGCACGTTGTCGACCGTTTCGTGATCCACCGGGCCATTCAGGTCGATGTCGGCGGGAACCCAGACTTCGCCGGTGAGAACGGCGCGAATGGCGGCCTGCATGGTCACCATGTCGGTGCTCTTGGGGATGAAGCCCGAGGCGCCGAAATCGATGCACAGTCGAATGACGCTGCGCTCCTCGTTGCCGGAAACGATCACCACAGGGGCGCCGGGATGTTGCGCCCGCAAAACCATCAGGCCGGAAAAACCGCGCACGCCAGGCATGGCGAGATCGAGCATGACGAGATCGACCTCAGCTTTGCCTTCGAGCGCCTTGCTGACTTCCGCGAGGGTGCCGCATTCGATGATTTCCGCTCCGGCCACGGCACTGGCCACCGCCTGCCGCAAGGCCCCCCGCACCAGCGGGTGATCGTCGGCGATCAAGATACGCGTTAACTGCTGCTCCACGCTGCCTCCGTGAGTCGGACACCACTCGCGGCGCGACGCGTAAAGCCCCACGATTCGCGCCGCAAACACAATTGTACTTCTTTCAGTTCTATACTCAAGTCGAATACGCGCAAGCCCTGACTTACGTCATGGCAGAGTTGCAAAAAAGGTCTTGGGGTTCGTTCCCCGCGCGAACAAACACGATCAGATCGCGAATTGCGGCGCCGGGGCGCCCGATACGTCGAGGTTGCGCCAGCGCGCGAGGGCGAGAAGCGGGAAATAGGCCTGATAGCCATGGTATTGCAGATAGAACATGCGCGGGAAGCCCGTGCCTGTGTAGATATCGTCACGCCACAGCCCGCCTTCTCGCTGGTTGTCGACCAGCCAGGCGGCGGCGCGCCGCGCGCTCTCGGAACGCGCCTCGCCCGCGGCCGACAGCGCCATCAGCGCCCAGGCGGTTTGTGACGGCACGCTTTTTCCGGCCGGCGCATAACGATGATAAATATAGTCGTCGGTGGTTTCGCCGAAACCGCCGTCCTGGTTCTGCACCTGCTTCAGCCAGCGGACGGCGCGGCGGACGCAGTCCTCGTCCGGCGCCACGCCCGCCATGTTCAGGGCGATCAGCGCCGACCAGACGCCATAAATGTAATTGACGCCCCAACGGCCGTACCAGGAGCCGTCGGGCTCCTGCTCCTTCTTGATATAGGCGATCGTGCGCGCCAGCGCCGGATGATCGGACTTGTAGCCGCGCTGGGCGAGATAGCCCAGGCACCGCGCGGAAACGTCGACGCAGTCCGGGTCGAGCATGGCGCCGTGATCGGCGAAGGGAATGCGGTTGAGATATTCCTTGTTGTTGTCCTTGTCGTAGGCGGCGAAACCGCCGCTCGACCCCTGCATGCCCATGATCCACGCGTCGGCGCGGCGCAGGTCGGCGTCGCGCGCGGCGTCATAGGCGCCGGCGATCTTGTTGGCGCGGTCGAGCGCGCTCGCCACCATGGCGGTGTCGTCGAGGTCGGGATAACAGGGATTGTTGAACTGGAAGGCCCAGCCGCCGGAAACCAGACCCGGCGCGCGCTTTCGCCAGTCGCCGGGCGCGTCGATCTGCTTGGTCGCCAGCCAGTCGAGCGCATCCTTGACTTCCGCCAACTCGGCGCCCGCCTCTAGAAGCGCATGAACGGCTATGGACGTGTCCCAGGTCGGCGACAGGCAGGGCTGGCAATAGACTTCCTCGCCCCGGTCGTGCAGCAACCGGTCGAGCGATTTGCGGCAGACCGCCTTGCTGGGATCGTCGTCCGGGAACCCCAATGTGTGCATCGCCATCAGCGCATTGGCCATGGCCGGGAAAATGCCGTTGAGCCCGTCCTCGCCGTTCAGCCGCTCCAACGTAAAGGCCAGCGCCGCATCGATGGACCTCTGCCGCAGCCTGGCCGGAATATGCGGCTCGATGGCGTGCAGGGCGGAGTCCAGCCAGCCGAAAGCCCGGTCGAGCCAGTTCTTCGGACGGAAATAGGCGACATCCGCCGGATTCTGATTGAACAGCTCCGACACGCCTATCTTGTAAGGATTGGCCGCGACCGGCTTTTTCGCCAGCAGGATCAGCAGAGGCGCGATGACCGTGCGCGACCAGGTAGCGATATTATACATATTGAACGGAAACCATAGCGGCAGCAGGATGACCTCCGCCGGCAGGGCGGGGAGCGCCCCGTAAGGTATCTGGCCGAACAGGGCCAGGGCGATGCGCGTGAACATATTGACCCGTTCGGCCCCGCCATGGGCGCGGATCCAGGCCCTCGCCCTTGCCATCGCCGGATCGTTGACATCGGCCCCCGCCAGTTTGAGCGCGTAATAGGCCTTGACCGTGCAACTCAGGTTGCCCTCGCCGTCGGGATAAAGCGGCCAGGAGCCGTCTTCGCCCTGGATGCGGCGGATATAGCGGCAGATCCTCTGCTCCAGCTCCAGCTCCGGCTTGCCGAGAAAATGCAGCAGCATGATGTATTCGGCGGGAATGGTGACGTCGGCCTCGAATTCGAAACACCACCAGCCGCCCGGGTCTTTCTTCGCCAGCAGGGCTTTTCGTGCGCGTAAAATGGCTTGGTCGAGCGCGTCTTGCCTCAAAACGGGCTTTGCCGGCTCCACGGCTTCGAATTTGGCGGCGGCGTCCTGCAGCATGATCGATCCTTGAAAATATCGCAGCTTGGCTGGCTGGCGAGAGAGCTAAAGCTTTTTTGCAGGCGCGCCAAGTCCGGGCCTCATTCCGCCGCGTCGGAAAGGCCCTCCTGCAGGTTTTCCCTCGCCCGCAGCGCCGCTTCCCGCCGCATCATGTAATCGCGCGTTATCGGCAGGGCGTCGGCCCGCTTGATCAGCTGAATCTGCAGCACGCAGCAGCCCTGGAAGCGGAAGCCGCATTCCGCCGCCGCCAGATAGAATTCCCACATCCGGCAGAAGCGCTCGCCATAGATCCTCCTCGCCACTTCGCGTCCGGCGGCGAAACGCGCGCGCCAGTGCGCCAGCGTCAAAGCATAATGCTCGCGCAAAGTCTCGACATCCGAGACCATCAATCCGGCGCGCGCGATGGCCGGCGCAATTTCGGCCATGGCGGGAATGTGGCCGTCGGGAAAGATATATTTCCTCACCCAGGGATTGGTCGGCGCCGGCCCGGCGAAATGGCCGATGGTATGGACCAGCGCCACGCCGTCTTCCGCCAGCAATTCCGCGACGTGCGTGAAAAAGGCGTCGTAATGTTTCGGACCGACATGTTCGAACATGCCGACTGAGACGATGCGGTCGAATTGGCCGTGAACATGCCGGTAATCCCTCAGGTCGAACCGCACTTTTGCCGCCAGTCCGGCGCGCTCCGTTTTTTTTTGCGCCCATTCGAGCTGTTCCGTCGAAAGGGTGATTCCGTATACGTCGGCGCCGCAAAGGCGCGCCAGATAGAGCGCCAGTCCGCCCCAGCCGCAGCCGATGTCGAGAATCTTCTGGCCAGGCTCGATGGCCAGCTTGGCGGCGATATGGCGCTTTTTCGCCGTCTGCGCCGCGTCGATGCCGAGACCGGGACTTTCAAAATAGGCGCAGGAATATTGCCGGTCGCGGTCGAGGAAGATCTGGTAGAGGCGCTCGTCGAGATCGTAATGATGGGCGACATTGGCCCTCGCCCGCCTGGGATGGACTCCTCGCCGCAGTTGCCCGACGGCCTGCCGCAGCCGCTGCCAAGCGGCGATGCGGCCAATGTTCCCACCGGCGAAGTTGGAGGCGGCGAGAGCGAGCAAGTCGTAGATCTCGCCGCGGACCATTTTCAGGCGGCCATCCATGTAAAGCTCGCCCGCAGCCATTTCGGGATCGAGCGCCAGGGCCGTCTCCGCTCTGCGATCGGTGAACTGGATCGCGCAGGATGGCTCGCCGCCGTCTCCGACCGTGAAAGGCCGGGCGCCGCTGGGGAAAACCTCCAGCGATCCGCTTTTGATCAGTCCATTTAAGAAGTGTCGCAACAGGACAGGCACGGCGCCGCACCCCTTGCCGCCGTCAAGATCGGCGTTTGCGCGAATACTGGTCTAGAATGCCAATCGGGCGGTCGGGTTCCATCGGACCGACTGCGTTGCAACGGGAGGCCGTCATGTCCGCGCTCACGATTTTCCTCGCCAGGCTTATGGGCCTTTATTGCCTCGTCGTCGCTTTGGCGATGGCCGTGAACAGGCGCAACGCCTTGGCGGCGGTCGACGGATTTTTGCGCAGCCCGCCGCTGATGATGCTGGCCAGCGTCATAGCGCTCGCCCTGGGCCTCGCCATGGTCATCGGACATAATGTCTGGTCGGGCGGCGTCCTGCCGGTCGTCGTCACCCTGTTCGGCTGGACCAGCCTGATCAAGGGCGCCGTGTTCCTGTTGCGGCCGCCGGAAGCCAGCCTGAAGCTTTACCAGGCGATGGGCTACGACCGGCATTTCCATCTCTATATAGCAGAGACCTTCCTTCTCGGCCTCTATCTCACCCTGGCCGGCTTTTCCGCGTGAGCGGCGCCAAGGTCGCAAAAAACCGCGATTGCGTTGGGCGAAAAAAAGCGCCAAAACATGATCCAGCGCAAAGAAAGGCGCCGGCAAAAGATGCTTTTTTGCCAATGCGCCGATGCGGGATTGTCGTTCATGCCGCAAAATGCGACTAAGTGACGCAAGCCTGGGCAGGGAAAAGCCTGTAACTTGGGCAGTCAGACGGAGAAACGGCTCAGCCGCACGGGTGAAAACCGGCGGCGCGCGGGGGCCAGAGGAAAGAAAAAATGCATTATCGGCAGGTTTTCGAAGAGGCGATCGGCAAGCTGAAGTCCGAGCAACGCTACCGTGTTTTCGCCGATATCGAACGTGACGCCCAGCGCTTTCCCCATGCCACCTGGCACAGGCCCGACGGTTCGGCCCACGACGTCAC
>NZ_JBKQOU010000197.1:0-9091 GCF_052145335.1 Rhodoblastus sp. | reverse complement strand
GGTCTGCTTGTCGCCGTTGCGGTCCTTGAAGGGATAGTTGGCGCAAAGGCTCACATTGGTCGAGCCATTGAATTCCTTGATTTTGCCAACGCGGCCGAGGATTTGGAATTCTGCGAACTGCGTCATCTTGTTTCTCCATCGTTTGGGCGATCCGCCCCGTTGCGATGGCGTTCCGTGATGGCTGGTAAGGGAGCGGACGAACCGAAGCGCCGCAGGCGCGCTCGGCCGCAGCGCAGCGAAGGACATGGAGCGACGGGAATTTTGTCAGGGCCGCCTGCGGCCCGTGCGCGAGGAATTGGCGCTGGCGCCAAGGGGAAAATTTTCGGCGCGCAAAGTTTTGTCCGCTATCGGCGGCCATAGGAGACAGCCCACAGCAACGGGAGAGATCGCCGCGCTTTTGGAGAACAGGAATTTGGGACGGCGCAGAATTCCGTCCCATTGGACGGATGGCTTTCATACCAACAGCGAAAAAGACCGGAAGCGCCGAAGCGCAACCTCAATCAGGGGTGGGATGTTGTAAACACGGGCGACGCAAGGCCGAACGCCAACAATTGTCCGAGCCAAAGCCCCACTCAATCAGACGCGGAGAGGCCGCCTTTCGCCACGGCGGACGGCGTATATCGGCGACGTCTCGCTGGCTGCTCATCACCGGGGATTGTGCGAGCCGCCGTCATCGCTACTGCCTAAGCCGAGTCAGCGGGCGCGATTGATGCCGCGTGTGCGAGCGCGGCGCGCGACAAACTCTTTCATCAAAGGCAAGAAAAACGCCTTGCTGAACCGTCCCAGTGAACAATCGGGGGCGAGGTAGAAGGACTGGCCGACAATATCTTGATTATATTCGTCGAGGATGATCCAAAGACGAAGGTTCTGCTCGAGACCGGCGCGGCGCTTTTCCGTCTCCGGAATTTCGACGGCGAAGCGGTCCGGCGTTGGCTGACTCTTGGTGATTGGAAAAAGCAAAAGGAGATCGCCGCCATCTGGCGCCGGAATGCGCACGCCGACCGCGACTGGACGGGGCTTTCGACCTTCGGTTTCGCCTCGAACGGATTCGCGAGCCCAGAGATACGGATAACGAATGACGCTCGCCGTGCGAATGTCGTCGAACGTCATTCCTCGTCGCCTTCGCGCTCATAGGCTTCGACGGCTTGCGCGACTTGCGAAAAGAGCGGATCGGGCATCGTGTCGAGCGTGCCGACCGTGCGAACGTCCGCACGCGAGGTGAGGCGCCTATAGTCCTCAATGCTGAGAAGGACAAGGCGCGGCTTATTGCGTTGGGTGATCATCACCGGCTGGCGCAACGCCTCGGCTATGATGTCGCCGGACTTACGCGACAGGTCGCTGGTTGAATATGTGGACATCGATCACTCCTGTATTTGCTGTAAAATACAACAATACTAGAATTATCGCAAGCGTCCCGGACCGAAAGCCGGTCCGGGTCTTTGCGCCACCGGCGCTGCCGGGTCACCGCGCAAATGGATCGAATTCATGCACCACGGCCGCCGGATCACCGTCATATTCGTCGGTCGGCATGACGCCGTAGTCGCCGTTGCCGGCCTGAAAGACGATGATGCAGACCATAAGGATGTTGGCGAGGTTCCAGGCGCGGAGGTGGGCGGTGCTGAGGGTTTGAGACATTGTTCCGGCTCCTGTCTTGGAGGCGGGGACCATCCCCGCTCGACAGGCGCCCGATGAAGCCGGCGCAGGGCCGCAATCACCGCGAAGGCGCAGCCGCAGCGGCCGCACGCTTGCGTAGCGGACCCTTTACGGGTTGATGGCGTCAGGCCATGGGCCGGATCAAGGATAAGCGCTACTGGAAGCGGGGTTGGGGCTCGGTGCTGAGATTTGGAGCGGGATGTTGCAAGGTCGCGCACACCGCTGACGGGCGGACTGCGGGCATATAGCGAAGGACTGGTCCCGAGAAAAAACCGGTCGATGGCTGAATGGGAAAGATGCGCCAGCACCGGAAGTTCCCTGTCGACCAAACAATCCAGTGTTTTCGACCGAAAGCAGACCTCTGACTCCATCTGATGAACTGAACGAATATGAGCGAGCGAGACGGTCGCAGCGGCAGGTCTGGATCGTCGTTATTGTTCGGGTTTCGCTCTGGCCGCAAAATACGCACGGATCCGTTCGCCTGTTACTGCCGCAGAGGGGTTTCCTTCGAACTTTTTGAGGGCGGAGGCGGGCCTCAGGCAAGACCACGCATTGGAAACCCAGACCTCGCAGCTGGGCGAGAATATTGACGGGTCGTCGAGGCGCGTGGCCTGTAAAAACGCGATGGCTGCCGATTCCACCCGAGTCATCGAAATCGGTGAACCACATTCAGGACAAAATCCCCGCCGCATCGTGCCACCACTCTGAGACTTTACGTCATGGTATTCGGGTCGACACCTGAATATGCAAGGCGGTCGCGCGGTACGATCAGGAGGGAAGCATAGGCGCTGCCGCTGGCGCGCTGGCAATCTCGGCAATGGCAAATCATTTGAACGATCGGCTGCTCACCACATTCATAGCGAATTCGCCCGCACAGGCAGCCACCCTTGAGACTGGTAGGCATCACTCACCCTCCAAAAATTGAAAGACAAGTATTATTTTTCTTACCCTTGGCTTTAGACGCCGAAGCACATGGAATCGCCCACTCCCCGACGCGTCATCCTAGTCCACAAAGATATCACAATCATTTTGTTCGACAATTGTGCTTTATCGTAGAATTCTAAACAGTGTAAAATTTTTAGTGCGAGGAGGAAACGTCATGCTCAAGCGACTTATTGCTACGACGCTCATCGCCACCCTGTGCGCTGCCGGTCCAGCCCTAACCCAACAAGCCCGGTCCATCTCCGACGCTGAAGCCAAACAGGTTGAAGTCAAGATTGCCGCTGCTTTTGTGGACGCTTACAACGCTGGAAAGCCGGCCGAAATCGCGGCCTTGTTCTCACGCGACGGCGTCTTCCTTCCAGCGTCTGGCACGAAGCTGGCGGACCATCAAGCCATTGAGAAAGCTCTCGCGGCGCGCCAAAAGGCTGGATGGACCAAGGAGACGGCCGATGTCATCGAAGCGCACCCGCTGGGCAATGACATTTTAGCCATTGTCGATTACTCGCTCATCGGCACGGGCGAAAACGAAGGCAAGCAGATAGGCGGTTACTCCGTGCAATGGCTGACGCGCGAGGGATCAGATTGGCGTTTTAAGCTGATCGTCGCCAATCTTAGGCCATTGCAAGACGTCACCGGCATGGATTCGGCGACCACTAAATAACTTAAATTCAATCTGAGTGCGGAGCAGCGCGCGTACGCTGCTCCAACAGAGGGCGGAAGCTTCAGGTTAAGTTTCGCGAAAAAGGTTTGCTGCCTCATTACTTCTCGTGAGATCATTCTTGCAGCCAGCCGACCGCGTATGACACCGTTGTGGGTGGACATAAATCATGAATGACAAAAGCGGTCATGCCCATTCCGAATTACCGGAAGTCGCCTTACGTGTCCGGGCGCTCGAAACCATCCTGGTCGACAAAGGCTACGTCGACCCGGCGGCGCTCGACGCCATTGTGGAAACCTATGAGATCAAGATCGGTCCACGCAATGGCGCCCGCGTCGTAGCCAAGGCCTGGACAGACGCACGTTTCCGGGAGCGCCTCCTGACAAATGCGACCAGCGCCATTGGCGAACTCGGTTTCGGCGGCAGGCAAGGCGAACACATGGTCGCCGTCGAAAACACGCCCAAACAGCACAATCTCATCGTCTGCACCTTGTGCTCCTGTTATCCTTGGCCCGTGCTAGGGCTGCCGCCCGTCTGGTACAAATCGCCCGCCTATCGTTCCCGCGCCGTGCTGGATCCGCGCGGAGTCCTCGCCGAGTTCGGCCTGACGCTTGCCGCCGACACCGAAATCCGGGTTTGGGATTCGACAGCCGAATTACGCTATCTCGTCGTCCCCATGCGGCCAGAGAAAACAGATGGCTTCAGCGAGGAGCAACTCGCCGCACTCGTCACGCGCGACAGCATGATTGGCGTCGGGCTTGCCCTGTCGCCTCAGTTCGGGGGCGAGAAATCATGAATGGCGCGCATGACCTTGGCGGCATGATGGGCTTTGGTCCGATCGCGCCGGAGCCGAATGAGCCGGTGTTCCATTGCGACTGGGAACGGCGCGCCCTCGCCCTGAGTTTGGCTGCCGCCGCATGCGGGGAGTGGAACCTGGATATGGTCCGCTACGCCCGCGAAAGCCTGCCGCCCGCCGAATATCTGACCAAAAGCTATTATGACATCTGGATCACCGCGCTGGAGCATTTGCTGGTGAAGGCCGCAATGGTCACGCCCGAAGAGCTGCGACGGGGCCGAGCTTCAATTCCGGCGCGACCCGTCAGAGGGAAACTAGCTCCTGCCGATGTCGAAGCCACGCTTCGAAAAGGCACGCCTTACGACCGGCCCCCGGCGGCCCAGGCGCTTTACCGCGAAGGGGAGACTGTGCGCACGAAGGTCATGCATCCCCTGACCCACACGCGACTGCCGCGTTATGCGCGCGGCAAGGTTGGTCTGGTCGAGGAGGTGCGCGGCTATTTCGCCTTTCCCGATTCCAAGGCTCGTGGCGCGGGCGACGACCCGCACTGGTGCTATACGGTGCGCTTCACCGGCCGAGAATTATGGGGCGCGGACGCAGACTCGACCTTGAGCATATCGATTGACGCGTGGGAGCCCTACCTTGAACGCGCCTGAACCGCCTCCCTTCGATGAACCATGGGAGGCTCAGGTCTTTGCAATGGCTGTTGCGCTCAACGAACGGGGGCTTTTCAGCTGGAGCGAATGGGCGCAGGCGCTTGGCGCTGAAATTGCGGCCGGATCACAGGAGGCGGGCAACGCCATCTATTTCGAGAATTGGCTGCGCACACTCGAAAAGCTCCTTGTCGCCAAGGGCGTGGCGACCGAAACCGATCTCGTGAACATTGCGAACGCCTGGCGCGCCGCCACGCTCGCGACGCCGCATGGCCACCCCATCGTGCTTGGAGCCGATCGCTCAAGCGGCAATTGAAAAATCAGACCGGCCGTTCGGAGTCGAAACCTCTCGCCTCGCATTGAAGGTCCGGTTCGATGCCGCTGAACGACATGACGGGCAAGTCGCGCGTGCGGCGGCTCAGGGTCAGGTCGAGACTATTGACGCTGTTCTTAGATGGTCCGCTCAGCGCCGTTTAGCGGGTATTCACTTGGCGGTTCGTGCAAGGTTGGAAGACGGCCAAATCCGGCCACGCCGTAACGCATGTTCCTCTGCGTTTTGACGAAAATACAGTGATTGGCAAGCCGAAAGCATTACCCCCAGGCGTTTTTCATCGCTGGGAGCATCAATCGTCATAGCCGTAGGACCGGATCCGGCCGCCGCCTTTGCACTTTGACCAACGATAAACAATATAAGCCCTGCGGGCCGCGACACGCTCGTGCAACCTCAGGACAAAACCATGGCCCTGCGCCAAAAAACCGTGATTTTAGCACTGGCCGCCCTTGTCGCCTTTGGCTTTTCCGCCGACGGCTTCGCCAAGCCGGGATTTAGCGGCTCTTTCGGCAGTCGCGGCGCGCGCACTTTCAGCGCTCCGCCCCCAACCGCGACGGCGCCCCGCCCGGCCGCTCCGATCGAACGTTCGATGACGTCCCCGTCACCCGGGATGGCGCAGAATTTACCCGGATCGACGGGCATGAACTCCCGCGGTTTCATGTCCGGCGGTTTCGGGCGGGGCCTGCTTGGTGGCCTTCTCGGCGCCGGGTTGGTCGGCATGCTGTTCGGAAACGGTTTCGGCGGCGGGCTCGGCGGAATATCGTCCATTCTGGGGCTTGTGCTTCAGATCGGGCTATTATTCCTCCTGTTTAAATTCGTCATGGGCTCCCTGCGCAGGCGCCAGCCGGCGTATCAAGGCGCCGCCTACGATAGCGGCGCCGCGCAAGGCCCGCGCCCCGGTTTTGCAGGATTCGGAGGCCTCGGAGGCTTCGGCGGAGGGACTGGGAGAACTGCGAAGCTCGAAATCGGTCCTGCGGATTTCAATGTGTTCGAACAGCGCCTTGGCCTCATCCAAAAAGCCTATGGCGCCGAGGACATGGCGGCTTTGCGCGCCCTGGCGACGCCTGAAATGGCCTCCTATTTCGCTGCGGAGATCGAAGAGACCGCAAGAAAAGGGCGGGTCAACAAGATATCCGACGTGACCCTTCTGCAGGGTGATCTTGCGGAAGCCTGGCGCGAGCCCCAAAGCGATTATGCGAGCGTCGCGGTCCGTTTCTCGCTGATCGACACGATGGTTGATCGCGCGACCGGCAAAATTGTCTCTGGTGATCCCGTGACGCCGCAAGTCGCGACCGAAATCTGGACATTCGCGCGCCGTCCGGACGGGGCGGCCGCGGATTGGAAATTGTCTGCGATTCAGCACACTTGACCGTTTGCAGGGCCGCGAAATTCGCGGCCCTTTTTATCGACAAGGCGAAGCGCTGAGACAAGGATCGCTATGCGTATCAAGATTGCGCTTGTTGCTTAGCGGACGGCGCTCTCCAGCTTCATGTGCGGAGCAGAAGCCGCCGCGCGGGACTGGCACGGCCATTGCTCAGAACGCTTGATTGCTGATAACGCCTAGCCTCCGGGGCCTGACCATGAGCGCTTTCATCTCTGCCCATGCCGGCCACGCCGACTGGGCAATTGCTTTCGCCTCCTGCCGGGAACAGGTCGTTCGGCAATTGCAACAGGGGCAAAATCCCAATCTTGGCTGGTGTTATCTGAGCGATTATTATGCCGAGGCTGCCGCGAGCATTCTGGCCGCGCTGCGCGATGCCATGCCGGGCTTGCACTGGGTCGGCGCCGTCGGGGTCGGCGTGGGCGCCGGCGCGGTTGAATATTTCGATGAACCGGCGATGGCGCTGATGTTGGCGGAATTGCCGCCAGAGTCGTTCAAGGTTTTCTCCTCGCTTGAGACCGTGGAAGCCGGGTCTGGTTTCGAGCCTTTCGCCGCGCTGGTCCACGCCATTGGCGTCGCCGATGCTGCCGCGCAATTGAAGGCGCTGAGCGAGCGAATGGCGTCGGGCTATTTGTTCGGCGGCTTGTCATCGTCGCGGAGCCAGGCGCTTTGCCTCGCCGACGACGTGCAGGCCGAAGGGCTGTCCGGAGTGGCCTTCAACTCGGATGTGACGATTGTCTCGCGGGTCACGCAAGGGTGCCTGCCCATCGGGCCGCAACGCGTCATAACCCGCGCGGAGGGCAATTTGCTCGTGACCCTCGATGGCGCCCGGGCGATGGATTGCGTGCTCGAAGACCTTGGTCTCGATTCCGATTTGTCCGACCAAGAATTGAACAGCGCCTTGGCCGCGACACTGGCGGGGCTGGTGGCGACCAGCGAGGACGCCTCGGCAAAGCCCGGTCAATTCGGCGCCAATACGGAAGTCCGCCATATCGTCGGCGTCGGGCGCAAGTCCGGCGTGCTGGCGATCGCGGAGACCCTGGAAAACGGCATGAGGCTGGCCTTTTGCCAGCGCAACGCGGTCGCCGCGCAACAGGACCTGCTTCGCATCGTCGGCGAAGTCCGGGCCCAGGCGGAGGCCGCAGGCGGCATGCGGGGCGCGCTTTACATCAGCTGTTCCGGGCGGGGCGGGCCGCATTTCGGCGCCCGCCACGCCGAATTCAAAATGGTGCGCGAGGCCTTGGGCGATATTCCGCTGATCGGCTTTTTCGCTGGCGGCGAAATCGCCCGTCATCATCTTTACGGCTATACGGGCGTGCTCACGGTTTTCGCCGGACCGGCCTGAGAGGATTTTACATGATAAAAGCTGTTGCGGATGAGCGCCATAATCTCAGCGCCGCCGGCGTCGCCGTGTCCCGGTTGATTTACGGCACGGCGTGGAAAAAGGAGCGCACGACGGAAGTGGTCGTCCAGGCGTTGCGCGCCGGCTTTCGCGGCATAGACACCGCCTGCCAGCCCAAACATTATCACGAGCCCGGCGTCGGCGAGGCGCTCGCCGTGGTCGCTCGCGAAGGTTTGTCGCGTTCGGACCTTTTTCTGCAAAGCAAATTCTCGCCCTTGGGCGGGCAAGACCCTGACAACGTCCCCTATGATCCCGGCGCCAGCATAGTTCAACAGGTCCAGCAATCTTTTGCGGTCTCGCTGCGCAATCTTGGCGTCGATACGCTCGACAGCCTCGTCCTGCACTCGCCCTATCGCGAGGACAGCGACACGCTCGAGGCCTGGGGCGCCATGGAGCGCCTGTGCGACCGGGGGCTTGTCCGCCAATTGGGCCTCAGCAATTGCTACGAGCCGGAAAGGTTCGAACGCCTGTGGCGCGCCGCCCGGATAAAACCGGAGGCGCTGCAAAACCGCTTTCACGCCAAGACGCATTACGACCGGGAGCTCCGAGCTTTTTGCCGCGACAAGAACGTTGTCTATCAAAGTTTCTGGACCCTGACCGCTAATCCGCACATCCTCGCCGCGCCAGCTGTGACAGCACCAGCGGAAAAATACGGCCGCACCCCTGCCCAGGTGTTTTTCCGCTATTTGACGCAAAGCGGCATGGCTTGCCTGACAGGAACTTCCTCGCCGGAGCATATGGCGCAGGACTTGGCCATTTTTCATTTTTGCCTGACTGCAAGGGAAGGCGAGGCAATTGGGTCGCAGTTGAGCTGAGTTCGTCGAGGACGCACTACGGATTATCTTATGTCTGGACAAGCGAGCCCGAAGATTCCGGCTTAGCCCTGTCAGAGTACCGCTAGCAAATTCTATACAACGCTTTCCTGCTCTATTGAAGACCGTCACGAGGTGATCGGCGAAGGTCTGCAAAGGGTCACGAATGTGAGTTCATTTTGCTAGGAGAACGTCCTCTAGGTGGGCGATTGCCGCCGGCGGGACCACAGAAATCATTCCGCCGAGGAGCGCAAAGCGGCGCTCACGCGCCGCCTTCCTAAAACTTCCAGACCGGGATCCCGAGCTTGCGCGCCTTGTCGCAGAGGTTTTCCTGGATGCCGGTGCCGGCGAAAACCATGACGCCGATGGGCAGAACGTCGAGCATCTGATCGTTGCGCTTGAAGGGAGCCGCCTTGGCGTGTCTCGTCCAGTCGGGTTTGAAGGCGACTTGCGGGACTTTGCG
>NZ_JBKQOU010000196.1:0-22879 GCF_052145335.1 Rhodoblastus sp. | reverse complement strand
GGTGGGGAGGCCGCCAAAACAGCGGCGGCGGAAACAAAAATAAACTTCATGACAATCCCCTACGGAACTCCCGCAAGGTAAATGTATATGGTTAAGGAACGGTTCAGCTTCCGCTCGGCGGCTACGTCCCTGCCCCGCCGACCAGCGCCAGCCAGGCGTCTTCGTCGATGGTCTCGACGCCGAGCTCGCGCGCCTTGGCGAGTTTCGAACCGGCGTCGGCGCCGGCGATCAGGAGATCGGTCTTTTTCGATATCGAGCCGGCCACCTTGGCGCCCAGTCTTTCCGCCATGGCCTTGGCTTCTTCGCGGGTCATCTTCAGCAGCGCGCCGGTGAAAACCACCGTCTTTCCCGCCACCGGGCTGTCGCTCTTGACCGCTTCCATCGGCACGATGCGCACCTGCGCCAAAAGCGCGTCGAGCGCCTTCTCATTGTGTTCTTCGAGAAAGAAATCGGCGACGGCCTCGGCGACGACATCGCCGACCCCGTCAATGTCATTGATCCGCTGGCGCGCCTCGCTTCCAGGCGTGGCGTGGTGGGCCGTCTCGCGCAGAGACTCGAACGTCTCGAAAGAGCGCGCCAGCCTGATCGCATTGGTCTCGCCGATATGGCGGATGCCGAGTGCGAAAATGAATCGGTTCAGCGCAATCTCCCGTCGCGCCTCGATGGCGGCGAATAGCTTTTGGGTCGAGACTTTGCCGAAACCCTCGAAATTCTCGATTTTTGTCAGGCTGGTCCGGTCGCGTTGCTGCAAGGTGAAAATATCGGCGGCCGTCTTGATCAGCCCCTTCTCATAGAAAAAGGCGATCTGCCTGTCGCCGAGCCCCTCGATATCAAAAGCGTTGCGCGAGCAGAAGTGGCGCAGCCGCTCCACCGCCTGGGCGGCGCAAACGAGGGTCCCGGTGCAGCGGCGCACAACATCGGCCTGTCCGGTCCTGGGGTCGATTTCGCGCAGGGCCGCCGAGCCGCAGACCGGACAGGTTTCCGGCATTTTGTAAGGTTTTGCGCTGGCCGGACGCTTTTCCAGCACCACGCCGAGAATTTGCGGAATGACGTCGCCGGCGCGCTGCACGATCACCGTGTCGCCGACGCGAACGTCCTTTCGCGCGATTTCGTCCTCATTGTGCAAAGTGGCGTTGGACACCACCACGCCGCCGACCGTGACCGGGTCCAGCCGCGCCACCGGCGTCAAAGCTCCGGTGCGACCGACATTGATTTCTATGTCTCGCACGACGCTGGTGGCCTTTTCGGCGGGGAATTTATGCGCCGTCGCCCAGCGCGGCGCGCGCGAGACAAAGCCCAGCCGTTGCTGCAGCGCGAGACTGTTGACCTTGTAGACGACGCCATCGATGTCATAGCCGAGCGAGGCGCGGCGGCTCTCGATGTCGCGGAAATGCGCCAGCATTTGCTCAGCCGTATCGCAAAGTATTGTCAGGGGATTGACGATAAACCCATAAGAGCGGAAAGCCTGCATCATGCTCAATTGCGTATCGGCCGGCATTCGCGAAATTTCGCCCCAGGCATAGGCAAAGAATTTCAACGGCCTTTTCGCCGTCACCGCCGGATCGAGCTGGCGCAAGGAGCCGGCCGCCGCATTGCGCGGATTGGCGAAGAGGGGCTTGCCCTGCGCCGCCTGCCTTTCGTTCAGGGCGGCAAAATCCTGCAGCGACATATAGACTTCGCCGCGCGCCTCAAAAATATCCGGCGGCGAACCGATGAGCTTTTTGGGAATGTCGCCGATGGTGCGGGCGTTGGCGGTGACATCCTCGCCTTCAAAGCCGTCGCCACGGGTCGCGGCGCTGACGAGAAGGCCGTTTTCATAGCGCAAAGAGCAGGACAGGCCGTCGATCTTCGGCTCGGCGGTGAACTTGATTTCGGCTTCCGGCGGCATGCCGAGAAAACGCTTTACCCGGGCGACAAATTCGAAAAGCTCGTCGTCGGCAAAAATATTGCCCAGCGACAGCATCGGGACGGCATGGGTGATCTTGGCGAATTTTTCCGCCGGCGCCGCGCCGACTTTCTTGCTCAGCGAGCTTTCGTCGGCGAGTTGCGGAAATTGCGCTTCCAGAGTCGCGTAGCGGCGCCGCAGGGCGTCGTAATCCGCGTCCGAGATTTTCGGTGCGTCTTCCTGATAATAGGCTCGGTCGTGCGCGGCGATCGCCTCGCCGAGCCTGAAGTGTTCTTCGCGCGCCTGCGCCAGGGAATCCTTTTGCGTCATGACGGAAAGCTAGCGGAAAGTTTTTGGTTAGGCGACGTCGTTTTCCGTAAACGACGCAGCGCGAATTTCGGTTTCCCGAAACGCCGCTCGCATTGACGCCGCGGCTAGGCCTTGCCCTTGTTCGCCAGCAAGCGCCGCTCGACGCTGAGGCGCGCGTAGTTGTGGCGAATGAACTCCTCGCCATAGATCCGCTCCAGCCGGCGGATGGTGAAATGGCTCCAGGCGATTCCATTGAAGTGATTGGCGAAAATCACATTGAGCGAAGCGCCGCCGATGGCCCCGATCAGCGGCGCGGCGCTGGCGGCGGCGCGTTCCCAGACGGTTGCGGAAAAGCGCGCCGTCACTTCGCCCGCAAAGGCTGCTGTCGCCGGCGCCGCAGCCGCGGTTGTCGCGGCCGGCGCTGCCGCCGCCGCGACGCCGCGCTCGAGCAAGGCATTGGAGACTTGGCCCGCCAACTTGCCGAGCAGCGCGCGCGAGGCGTAATAGCCTATCTCCACCTCGCCCTTGCCGCCGGCATAGCCGCCGAAAGCGAAAACCTCGACGCAGGCCAGCCGCGCCTCCATGGTGGACAAGTCCTCGCCCATATGCCGCGCGATGGCGGCGATGGAGCGCAGCATCAGCAAAGTCGTCACCGGCAATTCCACCGGCAGGCCGGCGAAACCCGCCAATCCCGACAGACCGCCGGTAATTCCGGTGAAAGCCGCCGTCAGGCGTGGCATGGGCTTCTTGCGGTCGTCCGGGTCGAGCGATTTGATCGCCAGATCGAGGCTTTTAAGTATCGCCTTTTCGATCGCGCGGTTCAGAACGGCCGCCGCAGGCCCCGGCAGGCTGGAGAACAGTTTTTGGGCCGGCTGGCCGGCATGTTTGCCGATTTTCGCCGCCAGCCCCTCGAATTCCAGCCGCTCCACCGCGCGGAAAAGCGCTTTCTCGTGCGCCGGGGCGAGAGTTCTCGCTGGCGCCCGGCGGATCATCTGATCCGGATCAGCGGACGCAGGCCGTTGATGCTGGCGAGAATGGCCGATCCATTGGAAATCAGCGCGGTGACGGAGGGACTGATCAACCCGCCCGGCAGAGCCAGGGCCAGAGCCACGGTGTTCATGCCGATGACGACGCCGTAATTCTGCTTGATCAGGCCCATGGCGCCGCGCGAAATCTCGACCGCCTCGACCAGCTTCCAGAGGCTGTCCTCCATCAGCACGACGTCGGCGGACTCCTGGGTGACTTCGGCGCCATATTTCATCGCCACGCCGACGTCGGCGAAGCTCAAAGCCGGAGAATCGTTGATGCCGTCGCCGACCATGGCGACGACCTTGCCTTCTCTTTGCAGCGCCTGGATCGCCTCGGCCTTGTCGGCTGGCAGCATGTCGGCGAAATGTCCGGTCAGGCCGAGACGCTGGCTCACCGCGCGGGCGACGACGCCATTGTCTCCGGTGAGCATGATGGCGTTCTTCACGCCGGAAGCGCGCAGTCGGGCGATAACCTCGCGGCTTTCAGGACGAATCTGGTCGGCATAGGGAATGAGGCCGGCCAGTTTGCCGTCGGTCGCCACATAGAGGCAGGAGTAGCCCTGCTCCTCGAGGTCCGCGCGGTCGCCGGCGGCGAGGCGGAAATCGATGCCGCTTTCGCGGAAGAACCGCTCATTGCCGACATGCAGGTAATGGCCGTCGACCTGTCCTTCGACGCCGCGTCCCAGATGATAGACCGGCTCGTCGCACAGCGGCGTCACCACGCCGATTTCGTGCGCACGGTCGCGCAGCGCGTCGGCGACCGGATGGCGCAGCCGGCTTTCCGCCGCCGCCGCTAGTCCGAGAAGGCGGCGTCCGTCGATATGTTTCTGATAGGGCAGGACGTCGCTGACGGCGGGCGAGCCTTCGGTCAGCGTGCCGGTCTTGTCGAAGACGATGGTGTCGACTTCGGCCAGACGCTCCATGTGGCGTCCGCTCTTGATGATGATGCCGGAACGCGCGGCGCGCGTCATCGAGGACAACACCGCCGTGGGCGCCGCGACGCGGATGCCGGTGCCGTAATCGACGATGACCAGCGACAGGAAACGGTTGGCGTCGAACGTCAGCGCCGCCGTCGCGGAGGCCAGGCCCAAGGTCGGCATCACCAGCTTGTCGGCGAGTTTTTCGGCGTGATTCTGCATGCGCGTGTCGCCGACCGGCGCGGAATCGATCAGCCGCACGATCTGGCCCGCCGTGGTGTCGGCGCCGACGCGGGTGGCGCGGATCGTCAACTGGCCCTCGCGCAGAACCGTGGCGGCGAAGGCGGCCTCGCCGACGCCGCGATTGACCGGCAGGCCTTCGCCGGTGATGGTTTTCTGGTCGATCAGCGCGAAGCCTTCGAGAATTTCGCCATCGACCGGAATCATCTCGCCGGGATAGACGATGACGCGATCCTCGACCTCAAGTTCGCGCGCCAGCACCGAGACGATTTCGTCGTCGCGCAAAACCCAGGCGCGCTTGTTCTCGAATTCCAGCAATTCGCCGATGGCGCGTTTCGAGCCGGCCGCCGTCAGGTCGCGGATCCAGTCGCCGAGCTTGATGAGCCAGACCACCAGCGCGCCCGCCACCTGATTATGGTGGGTCAGCGAGGCGCCGACGGCCAGTGTGTCGAGGAAGTCGATATTGAGGCGGCGTTCGCGCCGCAACACCCGCCAGGCGCGCAAAGCGATCGGATAGGCGTTCCACAGCATCAGCGGAACATTGAGCGCCAGCATCGTCGGATTGCCGGTCATGGCCAAGCCGACAGACAGGGTCGGCAGGCCCAGGGGAATGCGTTTGCGCTGCTGCTCCTCGGCGAGAAGCTCGGGCGCCGGATGGACGGGGGCCTCGGCCGGCGCCATGGCGAGCAGAAGGCGCAGGTCGTCGAACGTCATCAGCCGCAGGCGGCCGATCAACAGGCGCAGGGTCGGCTCCATGGCCGGATCGAAAGTGACGACGATGCTGGCGCAGTTGTAATTGATCCGGGCGCGCGACACGCCGGACTGGGCGCGAATGAAGGCCAGAGCCTGTTCCGCCAGACTTCTGTTGGCGCAAAGTTTATGCGCGGCGAGGCGAACGCGTCCACGCATAAAATGACGTATCGCAATTTCCATGCGCCGGACGATCCCTACTTTATCGAAACCAGGTCAGGCCGCAGCCCCTGCAAGGACGGCCCTGTTGGCCTCGTGCATCGTCTGATGTTGATGCAGTTGGACCATATGGTTGATGGAGAACACCACCAGCACCAGCCAGACCGGGGTCGCAGTGTGCAATCCCACCCCGGCGATGGTGCCGACGATGAGACCCGCCGCGAGCAGGATTTTCAAATCGACGTAATTATTCGTATGCTTCTTGATCGCCTGGTCGAACCGGGTGAAGAAATCGACGATCACCTTGGCGGTGTGCGAATGCTGCGCCAGGAACTCGGCCTCTTTCTCGATGAATTCGGTGACCTCGTCGATTTCGCTGTCCAGCGGACTGTACCCGCCCGCCCGTTCCTCCACATGCTGGTGGACGTCCATCGGGCGATCCGGGTTGTATTTCAGCAGCAGGCTGCCGGTGGTCGCGTTCACCGACACGCTTTCCACCCCCGCCACGCCCACGAAGGACTGGGCGATGACCCGCAAGGCTTCGGGATCGCCCTTGGCCGAGGGGATCTTCATCCGCACCCGGCCCGGCGTGTGGTGCGCGACATGCAGTTTATGGCGCGCGGGCGACTTCTTGGCCGCCGGAGCCAATGGCAGGTCGGCGGCATCCTTGCCATTTGTCGAACTCATTGCAGTGGCGCGCCCGTTTCCTTGACCGAAGCGGCGGTTTTGCCCTCCGCGTCCACTTCGGCGACGATGTCCTGCACGTGCTCGTGCGTTTCGGCGACGAGCTCGCGGGTCTTCTGGCCGACGCGATAGAGGCCGCGCACCGTCGATTTGAACATCGGGCCGAGAGCCGCGCCGAGTTTCGGCGCCAGCTGAGGAGCGGCCATGGCGGCGACGCCGAGGATCACACCGGGCAAAAGCGCCACTTCGACCAGCGCGACGCCAATGCCGACGACGCCGACCGCCGCGACGGTGGCGACGAGATTGGACTCGTCAGAAGATTCTTCCGGGCTGGCTTCCGCCTCGCCGTCCACAGCCGGCTCCAGATGCAACTCGTGCTCCACCTCGACAGCGGCATGCGATACCTCATCGAGGTCTTTCTTCGCGGGAGACTTGACCATTTGGATTTCCCCAAAACTCGACCGACGCAAATTTTTGACGCGCGACCGCAATGACCGGGCAAACAGGCCGGTTGCGGCAGTTTCGGAAGTTAGTGTGACACTTGTATTACATACAGGTAGGTCGTTAACGACCGTCCGCATTCGCCCTGTCTTTATCCCGAAGCGAAAACTCCCGCGCCGGATGGTGAAAATTCGTCGCGCGAAAAATTTGCAGAACGATCGCCGGCTGGCCGCCCTGCTTGATGTCGACCGGCGCAACCTGCTCGATCGAATCGAAAAACCCGCCGAAGCGCGCCCGCGCCTCGTCAATCGTCAGTTTAGGCGCGGCGATCAGCGCGTCCTGGCCGATGAAATCCTGCGGATCGCGGATCAGGCCGAAAGCGTGCGGTTCGGCGCAAAGACAAAGCACGGGCACGGCGCCGTGCAGGGCGTAATCGAGTTTTCCGGCGTCCAGCCAGCGCGTCGCGGCGATGAAAGTCTTCGGCTGGTCCCAGTCGCGCGCAGCAAGAGCGCGCGGAAAATCATCCCAGTCGAGCATTTCGAACAGGGGATAGCGTGAGCCCGAAAGGGCTGCGAGCGGCAGATGCGGCAAAGCGGAGACCAAGCCGACGCCGACGACCATGAAGGCGCTCGCGGCGATCAGGCCCCGGCGCAACAAAGGCGCGCCCTGCTCCAGCCTGACGGCGATCTCCCGTCCGAGAAGCGGAAACAGCATCAAATAGCCCGGCGCGACCCAATGCGGCAGCACGCGCTTGCTTGACCAGAAGGCGACCAGCGTGAACAGCAGGATCGGCGCGGCGGCGAGGCAGGCGAGGAAAAAATCCTTCTCCCGCGCCGGCCCTTTCCATAACGAGCGCACGAACAGCGCGAGCAGCGGAATGAAAATCCACGGCGCCAGAAACAGGGATTGCAGGCCGATCAAGGCCAGGGGCGCTACAAATGAGAAATGCGGCGCGCCGGAGCGTCCGCCTTGGAACAGGAACGACACCCAGTGATTCTGGGCGTTCCAAATCACAACCGGCGAGAAGATCAGCAAGGCGATCAGGCCCGCCGCATAGGGCCAGGGCGTCGCCAGCCAGAAACGCTGGCGGGGGCTGGCGATGACGAACAGGGCGGCGCCGGCAAAAACAAACACGCCGTGATATTTCGACAACATGGCCAGACCGGCGCAAACGCCCGCCGCCAGCCACCAGGCGCGCCGCGCGCCCGGTTCGAAGAAAACCCGTGAAAGAGCGTAGGCGCAGCCGAGCATGGCCGGCAGCAACGGCGCGTCGGGCAGGATCCAGGAGGCGTCGGTCAGGCCGAGCACCGGCGACAGGTTCAGCGCCAGAGTCGCGTAAAAGCCGGCTTGCGCCCCGAACAGGCGCCGCGTCAGCACGAACATCAGCCAGGAGGTCAAGACGAACAGCAAAAGGAAAGGGGCGCGCAGCGCAAGCGGGCTTTCGCCAAACAACGAGGCGGCGAAATGGGTCAGCCACCAAGCCGCCGGCGGATGATCGAAGGTGCTGAGACTCAAGACGCGGGCGGTGGCGACCGTGTAGGATTCATCGACGCCAAGGCCAATGGCCGCCGCGAAAACAATTCTTAAGGCTAAGGCGCCTAGGATCAGCGCGAGGGTTTTTTGCTCCGGCGAGAGGCGAAACGCCGATCGCTGTCGATTGCCGTGTAATGGAAGTGTGTCCATGCAAGCGCCTGAATCTCAACATGCCTTCGTTCGGAGAGAGCCTGGAGGCGCCGCCGATCGCGATCGTCTCCTGCAAGCCGCTCAACGGCTGGCTGGACTGTCCGACGCAATGCAGCTAGCAGGAATGGAGACTGAAAAGAAAGCCCCGCCCTTGTCCGCCGAACTGACGCTTGTCATTCCCACCTTCAACGAAAGAGGCAATCTGCGCGAATTGATTCGGCGGGTTGACGCCGCCTTGACGGGCGTCGATTGGGAAATGATCGTCGTGGACGACAACAGCCCGGACGGCACTTCGGCTTTGGCCAAGAAAATTTCGCACGACGACCCGAGAATCCGCTGCCTGCGCCGCGTCAACCGTCGCGGTCTGGCGGGCGCCTGTATCGAGGGAATGCTCGCCTCCTCCGCGCCGGTGGTCGCGGTGATGGACGCCGATTTGCAGCATGACGAAGCGATCCTGCCGAAAATGCTGCAGAAATTGCGCGCGGGATGCGATCTCGTGGTCGGCAGCCGCCATGTCGAAGGCGGCTCGGCGGAGGACGGCTTCTCCGCCCGTCGCGCCGCGATGAGCCGCTTCGCTCATAGATTGGCGAAAAGAGCGTTGAACGCCGATTTTTCCGACCTGATGAGCGGTTTCTTCATGCTGCGGCGGGAGATCGTCGAGGATTGTGCGCCGCATCTCACCTCTTCCGGCTTCAAAATACTTGCGGATATTGTCGCTTCGGCGCAAAAACCGCTGAAGATTGAAGAGGTCGGCTATATGTTTCGTGAAAGACTGGAGGGCGAATCGAAATTCGACATCAAGGTCGGTCTCGATTTTCTCGGACTCATGCTGAACAAGGCGAGCGGCGGGCGCATTCCAGTGCGTTTCATCTTTTTCGCCCTGGTCGGCGCGACCGGCGTCGCCATCCATCTGGCGACGGTGCATTTGGCGCTGCTCGTTCCTGGCGTGAGTTTCACCCTGGCGCAGAGCGTCGCCGTCGCCGTCGCCATGACCAGCAATTTCTTCATCAACAACGTCATCACCTATCGCGACGCCCAGTTGAAGGGTTTGGGTCCGATCCTGCGCGGCATTTTGTATTTCTATGCCGTTTGCGCCTTCGGCGCGGTGGCCAATGTCGGCGTCGCCACCTGGCTCTATAATCTCTATCCGGTGGTTTCGATCTCGGCTCTGGCCGGCGTCATCATGGGCTCGGTGTGGAATTTCACCCTCAGCTCGCTGTTTGTCTGGCGCAACGACTGAGGGGCCGTCGAAAGACGGTTATGGAATCACTCCTCCCCGCCGTGTTTCTTGCGGATTCGCCGCACCGTCCACCAGACGAAAACCGCGACGAAGGGGATGACGATGGCGGTGGCGATGGTCGGGTCAATCTCCAGACCTGCTTTTTCCGCGCCTTCGAACAGGTGGTTCAGCACGCTCGAAATATAATAGGTAATGGCGGCGACCGAGAGCCCTTCCACCGTCTGCTGCAGGCGCAGTTGCAGGTGCATGCGCTCGCCCATCTGCCGCAGCAGCGCGCCGTTCTGCGCCTCCACTTCGGTATCGACGCGGGTGCGCAGCAATTGTGCGGCGCGCGTCAGCTTGCGCGACAGGTCGGCCTGCCGCGCTTCGGTATTGACGCAGGTTTGAATCGCCGGATTAAGCCGCCGGGTCAAGAAGGCGGTCCAACTCGGGTAATCCTGCAAGGACTTCTCGCCAATGCCTTTCAGCCGCGACTGCACCAGATCGTCATAGGCGCGGGTGGCGCCGAAGCGAAACAAGCTCGCGGCCGCGCCGGTTTCCAGTTCGGCGGCGAGTTCGGACAATTCGTCGAGCAGCTTGCGATTGCCCTCCACCCCTTGCGCCTCGGTCAGGGCTTCGAGAATGCTCGGCAATTCCTGCTCGATGCGGCGGATCGAGGGCGCGAGCCTCTGAGCTTCCGGCAGGCCCATCAGGGCCAGGGTGCGATAGGTCTCGATCTCCAGCGCCCGTTGCGCCAGTCCGCCGGCGGCGACCGCGGGCATCGAGCGGTTGGCGATGAATATCCGCACGAAGCCGAAGGAATCGGGCGCGAAATCGCTGGCGATCAGGGCGCGGCCGTCGAAAACCTCGGCGACCGCCATTTGCAGCGGCCCGAAAATCTTAGCCAGGGCGGGGGCGTCGGCGTCGCCGTCGACCATGTGGAGATCGGCGGCCACGAGCAAGGGGCCGGCCTGCGGCAGCATCTGCAATTTTTGCATCAGGGAGGCGGGAGACGGGCTGAAAGGCGATGCATCTTCGGCCAAGGCCTCCCCCTGACCGAACACCCAGCTATGGGTGATGAATTCGCCGTGCCGCTCCCACAGCAGCACCGCTTCGGTAAATTCCAGCCGGAACTGCCGCGCTTGCGCGTCCGGGCCCGAAAGACCGCGCTCGATGCAGGCCTTGTCCAGGGCGAGACGGTCGGCTTCCGCCTGGGCCGGATCGACCAGGAAAGCCAGATGCAGGATGCGCGCTGGACTTTCCAGCGGGCGCAGCGGCCGGGCGTGCAATTCGCCCAATATGCGGGCGCGCAAGGGATGCTGCTCGAAAGAGGAAGCCCCCGAAATTTGACCCGCATCCGTCATTATTGCTCCTTCAAAATCCATTCCTGCGTCGCGCCGCGGCGATAGTGCATGAAATTGCGGTCAAGAATATGCGACTTGAGCGCCCCCCTCGGCTGGCGCTTACCTTCGCGCCTTGAAAAAATCGCGTAAAAGTTCGCCCGCCTCGCTGGCGCGGATGCCGCCATAGATTTCCGGGCGATGATGGCAGGTTTTCTGGGAAAAAAAGCGCGGGCCGTTTTCCACCGCCCCGCCCTTTTCGTCCTCGGCGGCGAAATAGAGCCGGCGCAGGCGGGCGAAGGAAATGGCGCCGGCGCACATGGCGCAGGGCTCCAGCGTCACATAAAGATCGCAGCCGGTGAGGCGCTCGTCGCCAAGTCGCCATGCGGCGGCGCGGATAACCAGCATTTCCGCATGCGCCGTCGGATCATGGTCGGCAACGGTGCGATTGCCGGCGCTGGCGACGATTTCGCCGTCACGGACGATGGCCGCGCCGATCGGCGCCTCGCCGCGAGAAAAAGCCGCCCTCGCTTCGGCGAAGGCCCGGTCCCAAGGGTCGAAGATCGTATCGAGGATCGGATCGCGCGCCGTCAAACCATGGGCCTTTCGCAAAAAGTTTTCCAAGCAACCCCCGCCTCTGCTATCAGACGCAAATGGACAACGACAACAGCAAAAATCCCGGAATTTCGCGCGCGCCGCAAGCCGGCAAGCGGCCGCCCCGAAAGGCGCCGGCAAAAGCGCCTGAAGAAAAGCAGCATGAGGGCGACCGCATCGCCAAGGTGATGGCGCGCGTCGGCCTGTGCTCGCGCCGCGACGCCGAAACCTGGATCGAACAGGGCCGCGTCGCGGTCAATGGCGAGGTTCTGACCAGCGCCGCGAAAAATGTGACGGCGGAAGACTGCATCACCGTGGACGGCAAGCCGCTCGCCACCCGCGAGCGCACCCGCCTGTTTCTGTTCCACAAGCCGCGCGGCCTCGTCACCACCGACCGCGACCCGGAAGGCCGGCCCACGGTTTTCGACTATATCGCCGAAAAATTTCCGGCGCTGCCCCGCCTGATGTCGATCGGCCGGCTTGATATCAATACCGAGGGCCTGCTGCTGCTGACCAATGACGGCGGCCTCGCCCGCGTGCTGGAGCTGCCCTCGACCGGCTGGCTGCGCCGCTATCGCGCCCGCGCCAATGGAAGCACCGACCAGACGCGACTCGACACGCTCAGCCGTGGCGTGACCATCGAAGGAATCGATTACGCCGGAGTGGAGGCCAAGCTCGACCGCGTGCAGGGCGCCAATGTCTGGATTTCGCTGGGCCTGCGCGAAGGCAAGAATCGCGAGGTCAAGCGCCTGCTCGAACATTTGGGCCTGGGCGTCAACCGGCTGATCCGCTTGTCCTATGGGCCGTTCCAGCTCGGCGAAATGGCCGACGGCGCCATCGAGGAAGTGAAAACCCGCATCCTCGCCGATCAATTGGGCGAAGCCCTCTCCCGCGAGGCCAATGTCGATTTCGAGGGGCCGGTGATCGACCGCACTCCGGAGCCGGAACCCGAGCGGCGTTATGGGCGCGAGGGCGGCCCGCGCGCCAGGCGGCCAGCGGAGCGAGGCGAAAAAGCGGAAAAGCAGGAAAGAAAATCCTACGCCTCGCAGGAAAAGGCCGAGCCGCGCAAACATGTCTCGGCATTGCGCAGCGACCGCTCCAAGGCGGAAAAAGGCCCGCGCCGCCGCACCGAACGCGACGCCACCGAAGACCGCAACGGCCGGAAGGTCGTGGTCGAGCGGGTGAGCAACGTCCGCGGCGCCGCACCGGCGCCGGTCACGCGCAACGCCCGCCGCTTCCGTGAAGAGCGTGAGAAGCAGGGCGAGCCGAAGGCTTTCGAAAGCGCACGCAAGCGCGAGTCTCGGGTGGAGAGGCCGGCTGGCGAGACCGGCGCGGCCAAGACTTTTCGGCGCGACGCGGCGCCTCGCGGCGAGAGGGCGGAAGGCAGGGGCGAGCGCCCGCGCGGTCCGGGTCGGAGCTTTGGCGACAAGCCCGCAGGCGGCAAGGAGTTTCGTCCACGCGGCGAAGGTCGCGCTTATGGTGACAAGCCCGCGGGCGGCAAGACTTTCAGCCCTCGGAGCGAGGGCCGGCCCTCTGGCGGCGGCAAGAGCCTTGGCGATCGTCCGTCCGGCGGCAAGACCTTCGGCGGCAAGCCTTCCGGTCCGAGAAAACCGCGCGGAAAATAAAAAATGCGCATCGTCGGCGGCCGGCTGAAAGGCCGTGCTCTTCATGGCCCCAAATCAGACGCCATCCGTCCGACTTCCGACCGGTTGCGCGAAACCCTGTTCAATATTCTCGCCCATTCCTACGACGATCCCATACCGGGCGGAAAAGTGATCGACCTTTTCGCCGGCACGGGCGCCTTCGGACTGGAGGCGATTTCGCGCGGCGCGGAATTCTGCCTGCTGGTCGATGACGGCGCGAAGGCCCGCGCCCTGATCCGCGAAAATGTCGAGGCGCTGGGCCTCGGCGGCGTGACCAAAATTTTTCGCCGCGACGCGCGAAAGCTTGGCGAGGCGCCGCCCGGCGCGCCCTATACACTGGCTTTCCTCGACCCGCCCTATGACCGGGGCCTGGCGCAGCCCGCCCTGGCTTCGCTGGCGCGCGGCGGCTGGCTGGCGCCCGACGCGTTGGTGATTGTCGAGGAGGCGGCGGCGTCTTGTTTCGAGCCGGCGCCCGGTTTCGATACGCTTGAGCGTCGCGATTACGGCGAGACCGAAGTGATTTTTTTGCGATTCCAGCCGGCCCCGACGGCTTGACCGGCCCTCAACGCTGGCCTATGAATTTCCCCTCTCTTTCGGGAAGCAGCCACGTGCGGAAGATCCTTATTGTAGATGCAGCGCCACCAGCAGGCCGGGACTGAACCCGGATTTCCTGCCGTTGGCGCTTACCCGGGTCCCGAAAGGGGCCTTTTTTATTGGCCATACATCCTAGTTGAATAAAAGCGCGAAAAGCTCTGGAGCCTGACAATGTCGAAAATGATGACCGGCGCCGAAATGGTGGTGCAAGCCTTGCAGGATCAGGGCGTTACGACTCTTTTCGGCTATCCGGGCGGCGCGGTCCTGCCGATCTATGACGCGCTTTTCCATCAGAACAAAGTTCAGCATGTGCTGGTGCGCCATGAGCAGGGCGCCGCCCATGCGGCGGAAGGCTACGCCCGCTCGACGGGCAAGGTCGGCTGCCTGCTGGTCACTTCCGGCCCCGGCGCCACCAACGCCGTCACCGGCCTCACCGACGCTCTCATGGATTCCATTCCGCTGGTCTGCATCACCGGACAGGTGCCGACCCATTTGATCGGCTCCGATGCTTTTCAGGAAGCCGACACGGTCGGCATCACCCGCCATTGCACCAAGCATAATTATCTGGTGCGGAAAATCGAGGATCTGTCGCGCATCCTGCACGAAGCCTTTTACATCGCGCGCTCGGGGCGGCCCGGCCCGGTGGTGGTCGACATTCCCAAGGACGTTCAATTCGCCACCGGCCTTTATTCGCCGCCGAAGAACATCCAGCACAAGACCTATCAGCCGCGGCTGAAGGCGGAGCTGAGCAAGATCAAGGAAGCCGTGGCGATGATGGCCAAGGCGAAAAAACCGATCCTCTACACCGGCGGCGGCGTCATCAACGCCGGGCCGCTGGCCTCGACTTTGTTGCGCGAACTGGTCGCTCAGACCGGTTTTCCGATCACCTCGACGCTGATGGGACTGGGCGCCTATCCGGCCAGCGGCAAGAACTGGCTCGGCATGCTGGGCATGCACGGGTCCTACGAGGCCAATAACGCCATGCACGATTGCGACCTGATGGTGTGTATCGGCGCGCGTTTCGACGACCGCATCACCGGCAGGCTCGACGCCTTCGCGCCTTATTCGAAAAAGATCCATATCGACATCGACCCGTCCTCGATCAACAAGAACGTGCAAGTCGATCTGCCGATCGTCGGCGATTGCGCCCATGTGCTGGAGGATCTGGTGCGGCTGTGGCGCGCCGAGGGGCATTCGGCGGACAAGAAGGCGCATGACGCCTGGTGGGCGCAGATCGACAAATGGCGCGCCCGCAAAAGCTTCAGCTACAAGAAGTCGGAGACGACCATCAAGCCGCAATATGCGGTCGAGCGCCTCTATGAGCTGACCAAGAAACGCAAGACCTACATCACCACCGAAGTCGGCCAGCACCAGATGTGGGCGGCCCAGCATTATCATTTCGAGGAGCCGAACCGCTGGATGACCTCCGGCGGCCTCGGGACCATGGGCTATGGCCTGCCCGCTGCGATCGGCACGCAGCTCGCCCATCCCGACGCTTTGGTCATCGACATCGCCGGCGAGGCGTCGATCCTGATGAATATTCAGGAGCTTTCGACCGCCGTGCAATTCCGCTGCCCGGTGAAGATCTTCATCCTCAACAACGAATATATGGGGATGGTGCGGCAATGGCAGGAATTGCTGCACGGCGGGCGCTATTCCAGCTCCTATTCCGAGGCTTTGCCCGATTTCGTCAAACTGGCGGAAGCTTATGGCCTGAAAGGCATCCGCTGCTCCGATCCGGCCAAGCTCGACGAGGCGATCCAGGAAATGTTAGACAGCCCGCAGGCGGTCATTTTCGACTGCATGGTGGACAAGGCTGAAAACTGCCTGCCGATGATCCCGTCGGGCAAGGCGCATAACGAAATGATCCTGCCCGACGCCGACGAGGACATCGGCAGCGTCATCGACGACAAGGGCAAGATGCTGGTGTGATTCTTTTCGCGGCGCGACTTATTTGCGCCGCCTTTCCGCTTTTTCACAAATCATCGGACCGCAAACATGAACGCCCAGTCCCCCGCCGCCGCGCTTTCCCCCTATTCCTCTTCCGCCGGTAAGGCGGCGCGCATCGAAACGCATACCTTGTCGGTCCTGGTCGATAACGAACCGGGCGTGCTGGCCCGCGTCGTCGGCCTGTTTTCGGGGCGCGGGTATAATATCGAGAGCCTGACCGTCGCCGAGGTCGCCCATGCGCAGCAGCTTTCGCGCATCACCATCGTCACCACCGGGACGCCGGAAACCATCGAGCAGATTTCGCACCAGCTGGAGCGCATCGTGCCAATCCACAAGGTGACCGACCTGTCGCTGCTCGGCGGCGCAGTGGAGCGCGAACTGGCCATGATCAAAGTGCGCGGCAAGGGCGAAAACCGCACCGAAGCCATGCGCCTCGCCGAGGCGTTTCGCGCCCGCGTCATCGACGCCACGACCGAAAGCTTCATTTTCGAACTGACCGGCGCGCCGAAGAAGATCGACGATTTCGTCGAACTGATGCGCCCAATCGGCCTGGTCGAAGTCTCCCGCACCGGCGTTGCGGCGATTACGCGCGGCCCGGGGGCTATGTAATTGGAAAAGCCTGTTTCGGGGTGGGACGCCGGCGCCTCGGCGCCGAAGCCGCGCGCGCATCATGAATTCCGACCGGACATCAACGGCCTGCGCGCGCTGGCCGTCCTGTCCGTGCTCGCTTTCCACGCCGGACTCCCCGCTCCGGGCGGCTTCGCCGGCGTCGATATATTCTTCGTCATTTCCGGTTTCCTGATTTCCCGGATCATCCTCAGCGAACGCGCGGCGGGCGATTTTTCGCTGTTCGATTTCTACGGCAAGCGCGTCAAACGCATTCTCCCGGCCCTACTGCTGACGCTGACAGCCAGCTGGATCGCCGGCTGGTTTCTATTCAACCCGATGGAATTTCGCCGCCTCGGCGGCCATATCGAAGCGAGCTCCTATTTCTCGGTCAATCTCTGGCTCTACCGGCAGTCCGGCTCGGCAGCCGCCTATTTCGACTGGAAGTCCCGCCTTCTGCCGCTCCTGCATCTCTGGTCGCTGAGCATCGAGGAACAATTCTATCTGGTCTGGCCCGCGCTGCTTCTTGCCCTCTTCAAGCTCCGCCGGCTGCTGACCCCGGCCACCCTCCTGATCTTCCTGGCCTCTCTGGCTTATTGCATCGTCCTGACCGACATCAACTCGACGGCCGCCTTTTACCTGCTGAGCACACGCGCCTGGGAATTGGCGCTCGGGGCGCTCCTGGCGCAACGCGAGGTCTTCTCCGAGCCAGCCCCGCCCTCGCCGCTCGCCGCGAACCTTCTCGCCGGACTAGGTATTTTCCTGATGCTTTTCAGCATCTTCTGGCTACTAAATGAGTTGTCGCCCTGGCCGGGCTATCTGGCGCTGGCGCCGACGCTCGGCTGCGCGCTGGTCATTTCGGCGCCCGGGGCGAGGATCAGCCAGATCCTGCTCGGCAACCGCCTGGCGCAATTTTTCGGCGCGATCTCCTATCCGCTCTATCTCTGGCACTGGCCGCTGCTATCCTTCGCGCACGGTCGTTACGGCAACCAATTGCCGCCCGCCGTGACGGCGTCCCTCCTGGGGATCTCAGTTCTTCTCGCTTATCTGACCTGGCGTTTCGCTGAACGTCCGATCGCGGAAGCCTATCGCAGGAGACCCGCGGCCGTCGCGGCGACGCTTCTGGCGGGACTGGCCCTCGCGGGCGTCGTTGGAAACGTCACGCGTCAGACAGACGGACTTCCGCAGCGTTATCCCCAGGCCGTGCGCGATGTTTACAGCTTCTACGTCCGGGACATGGCGCGCATGACGAGCGACATGGACTGTGTGGACGCCAGCGTCAAACGCAGGGATAGTCTGGAAACAGCGCGAGCAAGGGCAAAATCCTTCTTCGCCGAAAGGAACTGTGCAAAGCCCGCTCATCTGGAAAAGCCGACAATCGCCGTCATCGGTGATTCTCATGCCCTGCATCTCATATTCGGTCTGAAGGACATATATCGCGACCGAGCCAACATTCTGCTTTTTTCCGCCGTCGGTTGTCAGCCGCTGATGGCGAAAGTGGAACGGAGCGAGCCCGATCCGGAAGCGGCGCGTTGTCAGGCGATCAATGAGGAAGTCGCCCGAAACATCGTCGCGCTCCAGCCCGCCGCCATCGTCGTCGGTGGCTATTTCGACCATTTCTATGACGAAGATTCATACTTCCCGCAATTAATGAAGGATTTCGACCTCAATATCGCGGCGCTCCGAGCGGCCGGCGTTCGATCTCCCATTTTCATCATGGGCCAGGTGCCGACCTGGTCGCCCGACATGACGGATCTGGTGGTCGCCGAATTGCTCGCCGGCCGCGCGCCGAGCGAATTCTCGCACGATAGTTTGCAACGCAAGAGCTTCAACACTGAAGCGCGCCTGGCCGCCCATGCCTGGGGCGAAAATGTCCACTACATTTCGCAGTTCGGCAAATTATGTGGAGACCAGGGGTGCCGGCGCTTCGTCGGACCGCGGGTCCCGGACGACATGATTGCCCTGGACTACGGCCATTACACCTCCGCCGGCTCGCTCAATGCGGCGAAAAACATCCTGGCGCCATTTCTCGACCCCATCATCAACGGCGCCAGCCCGCAAAAACCACAATGACGCAGGATTCACGCGGGACGCTTTCGCCAAAGCGTCAAGTGGGGCGTCGCGCCTCGGGGCGATGACGGGCTTGCGAGTTACTTGCCCGAATCGAACATCTTGTTCAGCAGATAACGCTTCGGAAAGGCGCCGTTGCCGTCTTCGTCCTCCTCCTGCGGCGCGCTGCCAGCGACCTGACCGTTGGCCCCAGCGGCTTGGCCGTTGGCCCCAGCGGCTTGGCCGTGGGCGCCAGCGGCCTGCCCATTGGCGGCGGTCTGCCCGTTGGCGCCGCCCGAGGACTGGTCGAGGCCGAGATTTTTTGGACTGAACATCTTGTTGAGCAGGAATTGCTTTGGCGCGGGCTGACCGAAGACCGAATCGTCATCCGCCCGCGCTGGCGCGCCGGCGCAAAGCGCCGTCAGCACGCCGACCGCAAGCATGGCGGCAAACTTGTTTCCTTTGACCAAAACCATATCCAATCTCCGAAATCCTCTCGCCGAAGCTCTGGCGGAGTTTCGCTCCGGTGCAAGGCGAATATGCGGCAATGCGAGCACCCGGACTCAAGCGGCGGCATGCAGCCGTAGCGAGACATACAGCAGAACCGGGACGCCCGCAAAGCGCATAAGCGTTGCGTTTCGCCGGACGTCCTAGAGCCTTTTCCGATCCGATTGAATCGGATCGGGGCTCTAGATTTTTGGTCTTCTTCATGCGAACGGGTATCCACTTCGCTTGAAAACGCTCTAACCGCGCTTCAAATTCGGATGCACGGTCTTGTCGATGATGTGCAGGTCGTGGCCAATGACATGTTCGGTCGAGCCGACGATCAGCGGGTCCGGCGCGCGGACGATCGACAGGTCCTTGTTGGGATAGGGCAGCGACCACAGGAAATGCGTCATGCAATTGAGCCGGGCGCGCTTCTTGTCGTCGGACTTGATGATCGTCCAGGGCGCGTCGGCTGTGTCGGTATAGAAGAACATCGCCTCCTTGGCCTCGGTATATTCGTCCCATTTGCCGAGCGAGGCGAGGTCGATCGGCGACAGTTTCCACTGCTTCAGCGGGTCGACCTTGCGCGCCTCGAAGCGTCGGCGCTGCTCCTCGCGCGACACCGAGAACCAGTATTTGAACAGCCGCACGCCGGAGCGCACCAGCATGCGCTCAACTTCGGGGCACTGGCGCATGAATTCCAGATAATCGGTCGGGCTGCAGAAACCCATCACCCGCTCGACGCCGGCGCGGTTATACCAGGAGCGGTCGAACAGGCAGATCTCGCCGCCCGCCGGCAAATGCGAAATATAGCGCTGGAAATACCATTGCGAGCTTTCGCGCTCGGTCGGCTTCTGCAGCGCTACCACCCGCGCGGTGCGCGGATTCATGTGTTCCATGTAACGCTTGATGGTGCCGCCCTTGCCGGCGGCGTCGCGGCCCTCGAACAGCATGTCGATTCGCTCGCCGGTCAACTCGACCCAGCGCTGCGCCTTGAGCAATTCCTGCTGCAACTTGAGCATATGCTCTTCGTAGGGCGCGGTGCGCAGTCGCGCGGCGTAAGGATATTCGCCCGTCTCGAACACGCGGCGGATCGCCGCCGGATCATGCCGCATCTGCGCCAGATGATGCTGCGGCGTCTCCGCGGTCTCCGCCCTTGCGGCGGCCCTGGCCTTGCGCGCGGTCCCCCTGGACTTGGGGGCAGGTCTCTTGGCGGCAGGATTCTCCGCGACAGGCTTCTCGACGGCCTGTTTGGCCGGCGACGGCGAACTGGCGGCCTTCACCGTCGCGGCATCGGCCGCGATGGCGGCAGGCGCTTCGATCTTCTCGTCCACGCTTGAATCCCTTTTTAGATTTCGGGCGGGCGATGACAGGACTCAGCCCGCGATTTTGTCATCCTACTGCAACAAAGCGGCGCGGACCATGATCGATCGCAAAAGGTCAGGCGCCCTCTTTCAGCAATTTGTAGTCGATGGCGTCGAGCAGCGCCTGGAACGAAGCGTCGATCAGATTGGCCGAGACGCCGACGGTGGACCAGGTCTCGCCCTTGCCGTCGCCGAATTCGACCAGCACGCGGGTCACCGCGTCCGTGCCGCCCTGGAAGACGCGGACGCGGAAATCGAGCAATTCGATATCGTCGATATATTTCTGATACTTGCCCAGGTCCTTGCGCAAGGCGAGATCGAGGGCGTTGACCGGACCGTTGCCCTCCGCCGCCGAGATGAAACTCTGCCCGTCCACATTGACCCGCACCGTCGCCTCGGAAAAAGTCTCCAGCGCGCCCTGCGCATTATGGCGGCGCTCGACGTCGACGCGAAAACGCTCGACCTCAAAATAATTGGGCGCGTGGCCGAGGACGCGGCGGGCCAGCAGTTCGAAACTGGCGTCGGCGCCCTCATAGGCGTAGCCCTGAGCCTCCTTGTCCTTGACCGCCTCCAAAAGCCGCATCACGCGCGGATCGTCCTTGGCCACAGCGACGCCGAGCCGCTCCAGTTCGGCGAGAATATTGGATTTTCCCGCCTGGTCGGACACCAGCACGCGGCGGCTGTTGCCGACGCTTTCCGGCGGCACATGCTCGTAAGTTCGCGGGTCCTTCATCACCGCCGAGGCGTGGATGCCGGCTTTCGTTGCAAAGGCCGAGGCGCCGACATAGGGCGCGTGACGATCCGGCGCGCGATTGAGCAGTTCATCGAGCGTATGGCTGAGCTTGCTCAGGCCGCGCAGGCTTTCCAGGGTCACGCCGATTTCGAATTTCTCGGAAAACTCCGGCTTGAGCAGAAGCGTCGGAATGATCGAGCATAGATTGGCGTTGCCGCATCGCTCGCCGAGCCCGTTCAACGCGCCATGAATCTGCCGGGCGCCGCCGCGCAAGGCGGCGAAGGAATTGGCCACCGCCTGTTCCGTGTCGTTATGGGCGTGAATGCCGAGTTTGGCGCCGGGTACTTTTTTCGTCACCGCGCGGACGATTTCCTCGATCTCATGCGGCAGGCTTCCGCCATTGGTGTCGCACAGCACCACCCAGCGCGCCCCGGCCGCATGGGCCGCTTCCGCGCAAGCGAGGGCGTAATCCGGGTTGTCCTTGAAACCGTCGAAAAAATGCTCGCAATCGACGATGGCCTCGCGCCCCGCGGCGACCGCCGCCTTGACGCTTTCCTCGATGCCTCCGAGATTTTCCTCGAGCGTGCAGCCGAGCGCCACGCGCACCTGATAATCCCAGGCTTTGGCGACATAGACGATGGTGTCGGCGGCGCTGTCGAGCAAAGCGGCGACGCCCGGATCATTGGCGGCGGAGCGCCCCGCCCTCTTGGTCATGCCGAAAGCGGCGAAACGCGCGGCCTTCGTCGGCTTGGCCTTGAAAAATTCGGTGTCGAGCGGATTGGCGCCGGGATAGCCGCCCTCGACATAGTCGATGCCGAGCGCGTCGAGCAGGCGGGCGATCTGTTTCTTGTCGTCGAGCGAAAAATCGACGCCGGTGGTCTGGGCGCCGTCGCGCAAGGTGGTGTCCAGCAAGGTTACGCGTTCGCGGCTCATTGAACCTGTCCCGTTACGGCGGCGAGCTTCCTGGTCATGGTGGTATTGCCCAGAACCTCGTCGCCGAGAAAAACCATGTTGCGTTGCAGAGGCTCGTACCCGCGCAGGGCGAAAAATCCTATCGCGCAATCCGAGACATCGGCCTTGAGAATCATCGCTTTCCGCGCTGCGGCGAGCTTTTCCAGCGCGTCGCAAAGCTGCGTCCCCACGCCTTTTCGCGCTGCATTCGGATGGACGTAGAGCATGTCCACCACGTCCGCGCCCTTGAGGCTGGCGAAGCCGGCGATCTCGCCGGCGCACAGGGCGACGATGGTCAGCGAGCCAGCGATTTTCTGCGCAAAAGCTGGCTCGTCGTCGGCGACGCCGGCCCAGGCGTCGATCTGCGCCTCGCTGTAATCCTCCTGCGCCAGTTCCTCGATGCTGGCGCGAAAAAGCTCGGCCAGCGCCGGAGCATCCGACGGCAAAGCCGGTCGCAGCGAGATTTTTTCCTCAAGCGCCATTACAGCAATCCAAAATATTTCAAGGCGAAGACCGTGACCAAAGCCAGCACGATCACTTTGGCGGCGATATACCACAGCCAATGCGCCGGAAACGGCAGCGACGCGCGCCAGTCTTTTTCCTTGTCGTCGGCGGGCGGAGGCGTCACGAGGAAACCTCCCAATTCGTCACCGGTTCGCCTGTCGCCGGGTCCTTGCCGTCCTTGAGCTTGACGCCCATTTCAAGCAGCAGGTCGCGCAAACGGTCGGACTCCGCGAAGTTGCGCGCTTTCCGCGCCGCAAGCCGCTCGGCCACCAGTTTCTCCACTTTCGCTTCATCGATTTCGACGCCGGCAAGGGCCTTCGGCTCCCATGCCGCCGGATCGTCCTGCAACAGCCCAAGCAGATTCGCCGCGCGTAAAAATTTCTCCGCTTCCGCCTTGCCGGTTGCGGTTTTGGACGGCTCGGCCTTGGCGGCGAGAACGTGCAATTCGGCGATGGCGCGCGCAATATTGAGATCGTCGAGCAGCGCCTCCATGAAATTCTCCCGCAGGGGCGCCTGCGCCGCACTTTCCGCAGTCACGCCCTGCGCGCATAAAACCGCATACCAGCGTTGCAGCGTCTTTTCCGCTTCTTCGAGCGCTTTGACCGTCCAGTCGATCGGCTGGCGGTAATGGCTGCGCAGCATGGCGAAGCGCAGGACCTCGCCCTTCCACGGGCGCCCACCGAACCTGTCGCTGTTCAGCAATTCATGGATGGTGACGAAATTGCCGAGGCTCTTCGACATTTTCTCGCC
>NZ_JBKQOU010000195.1:0-13414 GCF_052145335.1 Rhodoblastus sp. | reverse complement strand
GGCCAAGGATTACCGACTTGGTGGCCGCCGCGCCGACATAGCCGAGCACCTTTGGATCGATGCCGACCATGGCGCCCATTTCGAGATGTTTCGACATGCGCATGATCTTGATCATCAGATCGGTGCCGATATTGCCCGATCCGATGATCGCGCAGGAAATCTTCTCCATTATGCCTGTTCCTTCGCAAAGGCCGCGCGCACCGAGCCGAGGCCGGAAATGCGCGCTTCAACCACATCGCCCCATTTGACCGGCGCCATCGGGCCGAGAGCGCCCGACATCACCGTGTCGCCCGCCTTCAACGGCCGCCCGACGCGCGCCATGGTTTTCGCCAGCCACAGCACCGCCGACAAGGGATCGCCGAGACAGGCCGCGCCGGCGCCGACCGAGACCGGCTCTCCCGCGCTTTCCATCACCATGCCGGCCGCGCGCAGATCGAGGTCCTTGAGTTTCTTCGGCGTCGCGCCGAGCACGTAGAGGCCGGACGAGGCGTTGTCGGCGATGGTGTCCAAAATGCCGATCTTCCAGTCGCTTATGCGCGAATCCACCACCTCGATCGCGGGCAGGGCAAAGGCGATCGCGCGTAAAACGTCGGCGATGGTGAGGCGCTCCTCGTCGAGATCGCGCTCGAGCACGAAGGCGACTTCCGCCTCGACCTTGGGCTGGATCAGCTGGTTGCGGCCGATCTCCCAGCCGTCGGGAATGGCCATGTCGTCGAACAGCATGCCGTAGTCGGGCTGGTCGACGCCGAGTTGTTTCTGCACCGCCAGCGAGGTCAGGCCGATTTTTCTGCCGACCAGGCGCCGCCCCTCGGCGAGCCAGCGCTCGGTGTTGATCTCCTGCGCCGCATAGGCCCGGTCGAGCGCGCCTTCCGGCAGGAGATCGCGCACCGGCGCGCAAGGCTTTCCGAGGCGATGGGCCTCGAAAATCTTGTCCGCGACATGTCGGATTGATTTGTCAGTCACAAGGGCTTCCTTGTTGATTGTCTCGGTTTTCCGGCCGCCGCAATTTGATGCGTGCGCCGACTGCCATCATCGCGGCGAGGCGGCGCGCGCGATCGCAATATCGTTACGATCGCACGCGCATTCAGTTCCCGATCAGAGAACAGCCATGATTTTTGGCGCGAGAGCCATGCCCCGGACCAAGTCACCAGAAACCTTGATCTTTCGGGTCATCGCGGCCACGTGCGGCGCCAGGCGCTTGGCGCGGAGTTCGAGCCATATGTTGTGTGCCGCCGAAATGGTCACATCCGCCGGCAAGGTTTCGTCCTGCGTTACGACCACGTTCTCCGACGTCGCATCGATAAATACCGCGCCTTCGCCCTCGAAAACAAACCTCAGTTTGACGCCGAGATTTCCGAGATTTTTCGCCTTGATCGCCAGTTCATCAGCGAGAAATTGAAAAGAAGTTTCATCAGCCATTATTGTCCTCCCGGTTTATGGTTTTGATAGACGGATTTCAAAACAAGTGACCCCATTCGCTGATCGCGTCAAAGGTCTTCACCTGCCAATTCTCCTCGTCGGTGATTTCCACGCCGGCCACTCCGAGCTCCAGATTGAATTCGCTCGGCGTGGTGGAGTAGAATGAATACATCTTGTCGTTCGGATGCTTGCCGATCGCCATATGCAGCGGAATATCCGCCGCCTTTACGCGATCGAGCGCGCGTCCGACGACGTCGATGTCGCGGACCTGAAGCATGAAGTGATGCAGTTTTACCGGCAGCGGCAATCCCGCCAGAGCCAAAGTGTGGTGGCGCGGATTGATGTGGAAGAACACAAACTTGACCGGGACGCCCTGAATGTCCTGGATGATGTAGTCGCTGAGCGGGAATCCCAGGATATCGCGGTAGAACTCTTCGCTCTTCTTGAGATCCGGAGCGGCGATGGCGATATGGCCGCAACCCTGGTTCCCGGTGACAAAGCCGCCGGGAATGTGGGGAAGTTCGGGCAATTCGCGCAGGATTTTCGGGTTGTAGACCGCTTCGAGACGCAGGCCGGACGGATCGCAGAACCAGATCATGTCTTCGACTTCGCGCTCCGCCAGTTCTTCCGGAGTCGCGCGATGAATGGCGACGCCATGGATTAGCAAATGCGCTTCCAGCTTTTTCAGGGCGGCGCTATTGGCCACCGTAAAACCAGCGGCGAACAAATCCTCGCTCGGGCCGGGGCGCACGATGAACCGATAGACGTTCTCGTCGATCCGCAGACGCAGGTCGCCGTTCGGCTGTTCGTGCACTTCCAGGCCGATCACTTCGCCGGCGAATTTTTTCCATTCCTCGCGTTTGTTCGATTCGAAAACGAGGTAGGCGAGTTGCTGAAGCAGGCTCATGGCAATTCTCCCGGGTCTCAGATGAACAGGCTGAAGAGGTCGTCGCCGAACTCGTCCAGGCTGGCGCGGCCGTAGATTTGACCCCACTTCGTGCGGTTGTTGATGGCGTGGACGCGGGCGGCCTGAATATCGAGATAGTTCCGCTGGAACGCCTGGTGGACCATCAAGGAGCGCGCGCCGCTCGCGACGAACAGCCGGTCGGCCGCCTTTTGAGAGAATTCGACGAGGTTGGTATGGTCGAAGCGATATTGGGCGCGCTGGAGAAGCGAAAGATCCTCGCCATTCGAGAGCGCGTTCATGATCTCGTTGAAATTCTCGCGAAGCTGCAAACGCGCCGCCCGGATTTCACCGAGGGATTCGGCGATACGCGTCTGAGTCACCTGTTCGTCCGCCCATCGCGCGCCGCTATACAGGCTCGTCGCCGTGCGCGTCGCCTCGATGAACAAGTCGGCCATGCGTTGAGCGGCTCCGAGCGCCGGCGTCGTGATGCAGGCGCCGAAGATGGTCGGGAAGGGAACCCCGAACAGGGGCGCCGACGCCGTGCCTTCGTGCATCCCGGGCGTATTCAGCATCTGGCTTGCAATGATCGGAAGCTGACGGTGGTTGGGGACAAAGGCCTCCTTGATGTCGAGGCTTTTGCTGCCCGTCCCCTTGAGCCCGAGGACATGCCAGTCGTCGACAATCTCGAAATCGCTCTTGGGAACCAGATAGGTCCGATAATCGGGGAATGGCGCGCCTTCGCTGATGATGTTGCCGCCCAGAAGCACCCAATCCACATGATCGATGCCGCTGGAATAATGCCAGCGCCCGCTGAGGATGCAGCCGCCCTCGACCGCCTGAACCTTGCCCGTGGGAGCATAGGACGAAGACAGAAGCACCGTGGGGTCTAGGGCCCAAACGTCTTCCTGAGCTTTCTTGGGAAAATGCGCCAGCTGCCAATTGTGAACGCCGACGACGCCCATGATCCACGCGCTCGACGGACAGGCCTGAGCGAGAATTTCCTGAACCGTGAAAATGTCCGCCGGATGGGATTCGTAGCCGCCCCAATAGGACGACTGGAACATTTTGAAGAAGCCGGCTTTCTGGAAGTCCTCGACATTTTTCGGGTCGACCATCCTCAGCTTTTCCGTGTTGGCGGCGCGTTCCCTGAGAACGGGCTGCAGATCACGGGCGCGCTGGATGAGGGTGGGGCCATCCACTTTTTCGAAAGTGGCGGGCCTGATTGCCGTCGTAACGCTCATGTTGTTCACTCCCTGGTTATTTTGTTGGCTTGGTAATGGTCATCGGACAGAAGCGCCCGGCCGCTCGTTGATTGAGCGGGCGCTGCTAGTTCTTCGGCATCGGCTCGAGTTTGCTGAGACGGCCTTGAGCAAAGGCAAGAGGAGAAGACTCCTCACCCGATTCCAGACTCTCGACGCGGCACAGCACGAACCAGTGGTCGCCGGCGTCTATTTCGGAGTCGACTGTCACCTCGATATAGGCGCAGCATCCGGGAAGCTTTGGAATCCCGCTTTCGGTGACGCTGTAGTCGAGACCTTCGAACCGTTTGGTGATGTCGCCGAACGAAAAACGACTGCACATGGTCGTCTGGTCCTGAGACAGAATGTTCACGCAAAAGCGCTTGGTCTCACGCATGGCGAGCCAGGTCGCCGACGTCTTCTGGGGAAAAAATCCAACCAGCGGCGGATCGAGGCTGACCGACGAGAATGAGCCGATGACCAGACCCAAAGGTCGATCCTCGTCATCCAGGCCCGTAATGACACAGACCCCTGTCGGCCACAGGCTCAGCACTGCCCGAAAATCTTTCGGATCAATCATTCAAGTTCCTCCCTGGCTGCGCTCTTTTGACGCTGCGCGTCCTTGATTGAACAGATGTGTACAGTAACTTTCACATGGGTGCAAATTAAATTTTTTGGCCGAAATTGTGGCGCTCCGATGCGCCGGTTTCGATCGGCCGGTTGCCCAGGCCACGGACAAGGGGCTCGCCGCCATGCCTCTCGCCAGTTGGGATGACCGAAACTCACTCGTGACAATGCAGGAGTGCGATCTTGACATGCATGGACGATAGTGTACAAAAAAGGACATAACTGTCAGTTTCAGCGCTAATAGGTCTCCGCTTGCCGCGCTTCGGGAGTGACCGGAGTGAAGCGTCATCGGCCAGCGGGACCATCGCGACCGCGCTCGTTCATTGTTCCTTGTCCTGATGAACGCGACTTTGTGTCGAAATTGGCAAACGACAATCGACGCCTGAATGTCGCGTCGGCATCCTCAAGGGAGGGGTTCCTGATGGACCAGATTTTGGAAAAGCCTGTAGTCAGCCAGACGATACGCGTTGGAAACCGCGAAATATTCGTTTCCGAAGCCGGCGAGGGACCGGTCGTTCTCATGCTTCATGGCGGCGGTCCGGGCGCTTCCGGCATGTCCAATTACGTGCGAAACGTGGAAGTTCTTGCGAAGCGCTTCCGAGTGCTGGTTCCCGATATGCCCGGTTATGGCCGCTCGACGAAAGGGCTCGATCGCAAGGATCCGTTCGGCGATCTCGCAAGATCGATGTTCGGCCTTCTCGATGCGATGGGCGTCAAGACCTGTTGCGTCGTCGGAAATTCTCTTGGCGGCGGCTGCGCGCTGCGCATGGCTCTGGATCGGCCGGACAGGATCAGACGGCTTGTCCTGATGGGACCCGGAGGCGTAGACACGACGCGAAGCCTGCCGACGGCGGGCCTCAAGAGGCTGTTTAATTATTACAAGGGCGAAGGACCGACGATCGAGAAGCTGGCGACCTTCATCAAGGGCGACCTTGTTTACGATGCAAGCGCGATTACTGACGACCTTATCGAAGAGCGATTCAAGTCGAGCATCGACCCGGCGGTCGTCGCCAGCCCGCCCTTGCTCGGCCCGAAGGGAATTCCCAATTTTCGCGCGATCGATTTCACGCGCGATCCCCGTCTGAGCAAATCCGAAACGCCCACGCTCGTTCTCTGGGGCGTCGAAGATCGCGTGAACCGACCCAGCGGCGGCCTCTCTTTGCTGAAGCGCATGCGCCATTGCGACCTTCATCTTTTCAGCCGGACGGGCCACTGGGTCCAATGGGAACGCGCCGAAGAGTTCAACGCCGTCACAGCGGCGTTTTTGGCCCAGGGCGAACCCGCCTGACCGGAAGAGTCGAGCGCCCAGGCGCGGCTTGCTTTGGCAGGCTGAACCACGGATTTGGCCATGACGAACCTGTCGCTTGGGTTTCCGCTTGCATAGCTTGTTTCGTCGATTTTTCGGCGTCAGAAAATGGGAGGAAAAAACAATGAAAAAATTGCGCTTGGCGCTTCTGGGATTGATGGTCGCTCAGGCGTCGGCGGCCGCCGCCGGAGATATTCTCGGTAATTGGGAACGGGTGGATGGCAAGTCCGGCATTCGCATGTCGCCTTGCGGCGATGCGGTTTGCGGGCACATCACCTCGGTGAGGGACGCGAATTCTCCCGCAAAAGTGGGCCAGCGTGTCTTCTTCGGGTTGAAGCCGAGCGGCAATGGCTGGTCGGGGGAAGCCTTCAATCCCGATGACGGCAAGACCTATTCCGGCAATGTCACGGTCGCGGGTTCGTCGATGACCACCAAAGGCTGCGTTCTCGGCGGGCTTGTCTGCAAATCAGTCGATTGGAAACGCTCGAACTGACGAGGCGCAGGGAGAAATCGGGACTTGGGGTGCGGCTCGGTCGCTTCCTGCTTGCGAGTCGGTCGCCAAGCCGCCGGGCTCAGCCACGCCCAGGCGGCTGGCGATGCCGGATCGCAATCGTTTTCGGTCCTGCGCCCTGTCGTCGGACCGTGAAATTTCATTATTGAGTTCATAATCAGATTCGATATAAGAATCATTTCCGGAATCGCAGCAGCCTCGGCTCGCGGTTCGACATCGGGCGCGGGGATCGCTGTTCGAGGCTTCGCCGGACTCCCGGCGCATCAGGAGGAAATGTTATGAAAACCACCGATGAGCTGTTGGGCGAGCTTCAACAGACCGCGGGCGAGATCGAGCTCAAAATCCACCTTGGAACGACTGAAGTAAAGCAGCAATGGTCCGAACTGCAAACCAAACTGGATCATTTCGCCGCACAGGCCCAGCTGGAGAAGAGCGGCAAGAACGTCAGCGAGGCTTTGGCGATCCTTGGCTCGGAACTGAAAGACGCGTTTGAGCGGATACGTCGCGCGCTATAAGTCCGTCCGCATGCGAATTCATTGATCTTCAGCCGCGCGCAGGGCGCTACCAACTCCTGTCGAAACGGCGCGAGGAATAAACGATCATTTTCCGATCGTCATTCTTCTTTGCGACGTTTGAACCACTCGCGCATCCTTCGTCGCTCTACGACATGGAGGGCTCATGATTTTCGTCTATCGCGCCGCGATTGTGGCGGGTGCGACTTTCGTCAGCGCGCTTGCCGGGTTCGCCGCGCATTGGGCGCTGCCGGCCGCCTACATGGTTGAATCGAAAAGCATGGTCGGTTCGGTCCTTGGCCTCGTCGCGTCGCTTCTGTCGCTCGTGTTGAGCCTCTTGATCTGGACGAGCCACAACCTGGCCACCTCCCAGCAAGCGCAATTGCAGACACTCTGCAATTCGATCATCCGCCTCGACTTCATGCTCGAATCCTATGGCTGCGGCGCGAAGCGCGGGCGCGCGCTCCTGCGAGAGCATGTCAGGCATTTGCGCAAGCGCCTGTGGTACGACCTGCACGAGCGCCGTCATGTCCATCGCGCCATTAGTCAGGCCGATCTGCCGGAGGACATGCATAGCATGATCGCCTTTTTCGTTTCGCTCCGGCCTGCGAACGACGAACAAAGACAATATCTCGCCAGCGCGCGAGACATTGTCGGCGCCATCATAGAGACGCAATTGACGATGATCCGGAGCCTCGACAGCCGCGCGCCATTACTGTTGCTCGTCGTCGTTCTCGGATGGTCGTGCGTGTTGTTCTTCGGCTACGGTCTGCTTTCGGATGTCGACGCGCTGACGATCGCCATGGCCGCGCTCGGAGCGATTTGCGTCGCGAGTGCGGTGCTCCTGATCCTCGAACAGAGCGACCCCTATTCGGGCTTGTTCAGAATGCCGCAAGAAGGCTTCGACGGACTGATCCGTGTCCTGATGAAGGTTGAGGAAATGGCCGCCGACGCAGAGACGGGAGTTCGGGCGCCTATCGGCGCGGAAAATCCCCCCCCATTGGCGTCCAAAATTTCGTCACAGCCCGATCTTGACTCCGCTTGATTCCTGGAAAGGCAAATTCCTTAATGACCAGCGCCCAAGTCGAGCAGGACAATGGTTCGGCGCCGGTTCGCATGCGGATCGGTCAGGGCAGCGCCGTTCTTTCCACCGCCGGCGGAGATGTCGGGCTCGTCGATTCCCTGGGTCGGGCGATCAACTACCTTCGCGTCAGTGTGACGGATCGCTGCGACTTCCGCTGCACCTATTGCATGTCGGAGGCCATGACCTTCCTGCCCAAACGAGATCTCCTCTCACTGGAGGAGATCGACCGTCTCTGTTCCGCTTTCGTGGCGCGTGGGACGCGCAAATTGCGAATTACAGGCGGCGAGCCACTTGTCCGGAATGGCGTAATGAAGCTGTTCCGCTCATTGTCGCGGCATCTCGCCGGCGGCGCGCTCGACGAATTGACCTTGACGACCAACGGCGCGCTCCTGTCTCGGTACGCGGCGGAATTGGCCGATTGCGGCGTGAAGCGGGTCAACGTCTCCCTCGATACGATCGATCCACAAAAATTCCATAAAATCACGCGCAGGGGCAATCTGGCCAATGTTCTCGATGGAATCAGCGCGGCGCAAGCCGCTGGGCTCTCCGTGAAGATCAATGCCGTTGCATTGACCTGTTTTGAAGAGAACGAATTCCGCGCGCTCGTCGAATGGGCCCATGGGCGTGGCATCGACATTTCTTTCATTGAGGTGATGCCGCTTGGAGAACTCGAGGAGCAACGCATAGATCAATATCTGCCGCTGGACCGGGTGCGCGTGCAGCTTGCCGCCCGATGGACGCTGGACGATATCAATTTTTCAACGGGCGGCCCGGCGCGTTATGTGCGTGTTCGGGAGACTGGTGGACGCATCGGCTTCATCACGCCAATGACCCACAATTTCTGCGACAGTTGCAATCGTGTGCGTGTGACTTGCAGGGGCTTACTTTACATGTGTTTGGGACAGAATGACTCCGTTGATCTTCGCGCTCCGCTGCGCGCATCTCCCGACGACGCCTTGCTCGATGCCGCGATCGACTTGGCGATCGCACGCAAACCGAAGGGACACGATTTTATCATCGAAAGGGCGGTTGCTCCGGTTGTCGGCCGCCACATGAGTGCGACGGGAGGATAAGTTCGATCACGGGCCACCGCCAATAAAGTGCCTCGACAGAACTTGGCCAGTGACGTCACCGATGGACGCAGTGCGCCGGCAGATGTTCGTGTTCTCTTCCGCCGGTCAGATCGCGCCGGCTTCGCGCGCGAGCGCCGCGGCCTGAGTGCGCTTGCGTGTGCCAAGTTTCTCGTAGATTCGCCGCAGATGCGTTTCGATGGTGTTTTCCGTCAGGAACAGATCCCGCGCGATTTCCTTGTTGGAATGTCCTTTCCACACCAGGCGCAGGATTTGGGTCTCTCGGCTGGTCAAGCGAAGCGCGACGGCCGCCCCCTCGCCGGATGTCTCTCGCGGGCCCTTCAAATCCGGAGGCGCGCCGCGCGCAGTCAGTTCACGCAGCAAGGTCACAGCGCGAGGTTCGGCGACGACATCTGCGGACGAAACGAGCGACTCGGTCGCCCAGGCGTCATCCGCCAACACCCTCGCCATGCCGTTGCCGGCCGCTCTCAGAACTGCGCTGTCGAACGCCGCGCTGGCGGCGCTCCGCCGACCGGTCGCCTGCAGCATTTGCGCCTGGAGAAACAGCAGACGCAGCGCGCGCCTCCGACGTCCCGCCGCCTCGGCAGACCGCAGCGCCGATTCTACGCGGGGCAAGGCCTGATCGCACTGTCCCAAGACCAATCGCAGGCGCAGTTCGGCGATAAGTGGATCTTCGATTTCACCGGCATGGAGATGGAATTCGCCGAAGCCGCCCCAAAGGGCCTCGTCGCCGCCAGTCGCAAGCGCACGGCGCGCGCCCTCCAAGTCGCCGGATCGCAGCGCCGCATAGGATCGTTCCAGCCAGGCGGCCGCGCTCAGGCGACGGATGCCGCGCCGGGCGCCGATCTCGCTCAGCTGAACCAAAATCCCTTGGCCGGCATCACGTCGCCCACGCAGGAAATGGAGCCTCGCCGTGATGCGATGCAGCATTATCAAGTGGTCGGGCAGGCCGGTCTCCACGATGATGGGCAGGTAGTCGTCGACCAAAGCCTCGCAGGCGTCGAGATCGTTGGCTTCATAAAGAAGCTCCGCGAGATAAGTGGCGACCACAGCGCCCGCGCCGCCATATCTCTGGCCTTCCGCGATAGCGCGATTCATCGCGCCTTCAAGCGTCGTTCGAGCCGTAGCGAGATCGCCGAAGTTGAATTCGATCGCCGCAGCGAAGCAGGCGCTGTAATTCAGAGCGTAGAGCGCGCCAATGGCCTCGCAGGCCTCGCGGGACTTCGCAAGGTCGCGTTCGGCCTCGACCCAGCGGCCGAGCGCTATATTGCAATAGGCGCTCGCGTTGCAAGCGAGCCCGGTGGTGAAGGCGCCGAAACGAGGGGTTCCGGCGCGCATCGCCTGTATGGTTTCGAATAATTCCGGCGCCCGATCGGTCCATCCGAGAAGCATCAGGCGCATGGCCGCGAGTTCGTCGTCGTCTTCGGCCGCAGCCGGGTCCGATTGTTCGATGATTTCCATGTAGCGCCGGGCGCCGTTGTAGCGGTGCGCGAATATGGCGGCGAAGGCGGCGGCCCGCACCAGGCTCGGGCGTCCGCGCACTTCGGCGTCCGGCAACATCCCGATCGCCCGCGCTGCTTCGGCTACGCGGCCAGAGCGCACCATTTCCATCGCGGACGACGCCAACAGATCCGCGGCAAGCTTGTGATCCTCTGCGGCGAACGCATGCGTCACCGCCTCGCTCACGAGTCCATGGTTCGAGCACCACAAGGCCGCCCGCCGATGAAGGCCATGCAGCTCATGCCTGGAGTCGCGCTGCATGCGGGCGCGCAGAAAGTCGGCAAACAGCGGGTGGTACCGGCACCAACGCTGTTCCGGGCCGATCGGTGAGAGGAGGAGATTTCCGAGCAGGATATCGGCGATCATCTCCGCGCTGTCGTTTCGTTCGAGCGCCGCGTCGCACATTTCCGCGCAAAACTCCCCGAGCGCCGCCGAGCGCAGGAGAAAATCGCGCTGTTGCAACGGCCGGCTGTCAAGAACCTCCTGCGCCAGATATTCGGCGACATTATCGGTTGCACCGGAAAAGAGCCTCATCCAATCCGCTCCATGCGTCGCTTTCGTCTTGAGGGCGACGGCTGCAAGCTGCAGCGCTACAGGCCAGCCTTCCGTGCTCCGCTGCAGCGCCTTGAGTTCCGGCGCGCCGAGGCCATGGCGGTCGAGATAGCAACGGGTTTCCTCTGGAGTGAAGCGCAGATCGCTCTGGTCGAGCTCCAGAACAAGCCCGTGAGCGCGCATTCGACCCAACGCCAATGCGGGGGAAGAACGGCAGGCGACAAACAACTGATGGTTTGGGCCGAGATTTCTCAGCAGACGCTGCAAGAAATCCAGGACATCACGGTCGACGACCAGTTCCAGGTCGTCGAGAAAAAGAGTGACGGGGATTTCGGAAAGCGAGATCAAATCGAGCAGTTCCGTCGCGAGGCCTTGCGTCGAACCATCCGCGCTCGCGCGCCCTGCCGCGGACTGCGGCAACTCCCCCTGTATCGCCGCCATCAGCGATCGCAGGAAGCGGCCCAGGTCGTTGTCGTCGTGCTCTACCTTGAGCCAGACAGTGGCGACGGCGCGTACCTGCAACTGCTTGCGCACCTGCTGCATCAGCGTGGTCTTGCCGAAGCCCGCCGGCGCGCAAATCAGCTTCAGCGGAGCATCGCTCTCCGCGATGCGGGCGAGCAGCCGGACGCGATCAACCGCGAGAAGGGGCGCCTTGGGCGGCGAGAAGCGGGCGCCTTGCAGTCCTTTCGCCTGGCTGTTCTGGCTCGACGGCATCGGGAGTCGCTCCCGGTCGGATGCGGAGGCATCTCCAATGCTGCGACGACGCGCGCATCAAGTCAATGCGGGCGAGGTCGCGGGAGGCCATCCGGGACAGCCTGTTTCACGGTTTTCCGTGATTTCTGGGCAGTCGGACCGCGCGTAATCTTCTTGCATATCCTAACCCGTCGCGGTTTTGGAGCGTCAGAACGAAATAGCTGGAGGAAACGGACATGGCCAAGGACGACATGGTAATGCGGCAACCGCTGACGGCGGCGATCATCGGCACGGGATTCGGCGGAATCGGCATGGCGATCAAATTGCGGCAGGCCGGAATCACGGACTTCGTGATGCTGGAGAAGTCCGACCGGATCGGCGGCACCTGGCGCGACAACACCTATCCGGGCGCGGCCTGCGATGTCCCTTCGCCGCTCTATTCGTTCTCGTTCGAGCAGGATTTCGATTGGCCCCGCTTCTACTCCGGCCAGAGCGATATTCACCGCTACCAGCAGCACTGCGTCGACAAATACGGCCTGACGCCTCATGTGCGTTTTCATTCGGAAGTTCGTCGTGCGGATTTCGATGGGCAACGGGGGCTTTGGCGAATCGAGACGTCGCAGGGCGAGGTTGTGCTGGCCCGCGCGCTCATCACGGCGACCGGCCAGCTCAACCGCCCGGCTTATCCCAGGATTCCCGGCCTGGAGAAGTTCCGCGGTAAAATCTTCCATTCGTCGCGCTGGGACCATGGGCATGACCTCTCCGGTCGACGGGTGGGCGTGATCGGCACGGGCGCGAGCGCCATTCAGTTCCTGGCGCCCGTGACCGAACAGGCCGGTCAGGTCACGCTGTTCCAGCGCACGGCGCCCTATGTCCTGCCGAAGCCGGATCGCAAGATCACCGCGTTCGAGCACTGGCTGCATCGCAAGGCGCCTCCGCTGCGCAAGCTCGTGCGCGGAACCGTCTACTCCATTTTCGAGACGCTGGGCGTCGGCCTGCTGAAATTCCGTCCCGTGCTCGCGCCGCTGAAATCCGCCTGGAACGCGCATTTGCGCCTCACGATCAAGGATCCCGAGTTGCGCGCCAAGTTGACGCCGGACTACCCCATCGGCTGCAAGCGCATCCTGTTCGACAACACCTATTATCGCGCGCTCGCCAGGCCCAATGTCGAGGTCGAGACCGGACGGATCAAGGAAGTCGGCGAAGACGGCGTCGTGACCGAGGATGGCGTGAAGCACGAGATCGACACGCTCATTCTCGGAACAGGCTTCGCCGCGTCGGGATTTCTTGCGCCGATGGAAATTCATGGCCGCGACGGCCGCGAATTGAGCGCCGCCTGGCGCGACGGCGCCGAGGCCTATCTCGGCGTCACGGTCAGCGGCTTCCCGAACTTGTTCATGCTCTATGGTCCGAACACCAACCTCGGGCATAATTCGATCGTCTACATGCTGGAAAGCCAGATCCAGTACGTCAAGGAGGCCATCGTCGGCCTGCGCGCCGCGCCGGGGACTTCCTTTGACGTCAAAGCCGACGTCCAGAACGGTTTCAACGCCAGCCTGCAGCGCGCCTTGCGCAACACCGTGTGGGCGGAGGGTTGCAAGAGCTGGTATTTCGACAAAGGTAAGAACGTCAACAACTGGGGCGGCTTCACCTTCACCTATCGCCGGCTGACGCGCCGTTTCGATCTCGCGTCCTATCAGACCCTCGGCTCCGGCGCCGTAGCTTCGGTTGAAGCAGACGCGCGCGACCATTCCACGCAGCCGCTGGAGTCGGCGGTCGCCTGACGCGGCTATCAAAACCAACAAACGAAGGAGGAAAAACTCATGAGCGAATCCATTCTTGCGAAAGTGGCGCGAGTCGCCGTTCGCGTCTGTCTCAAGCCCGCGCTAAGACCGGAATTTTCCTGCGCCGTCCAGCGCCGCTGGGCGGACGTCGCGACCCGGACATTGAGCGTGCCGTTCGGCGTGCGCTTCT
>NZ_JBKQOU010000194.1:0-3260 GCF_052145335.1 Rhodoblastus sp. | reverse complement strand
CCCGGATTGCGCGGCCCGTTCAATGGATTTGGGAAATCGAAGTCCGCGCTCGACAGCGCCAGCCTTGTCAAAGATTGGCGGTTACATGATCTTCGCCGCACAATGGCGACAGGACTGCAAAAGCTTGGCGTGCGGCTCGAAGTGACGGAGGCCGTACTCAACCACGTGTCAGGAAGTCGCGCAGGCATAATTGGTATATACCAACGCCACGACTACGCTGCCGAGAAACGGGCCGCGCTCACGGCATGGGGCGAATGCCTCGTCGCGATCATAGAGGCGCGCGAGGTTTCCAAAAACCTGACTCGGATCAAGGCCAGGGGCGTTTGACATGACCGATGGTCCAATTTCACGGTTCGCATCATTGAAAGAGGCCATGGCGCGGATATTGGCCGCGCCCGTGACCGATCGAATCGCGCTGACGAATAAATTTTTTCAAGAGTTGCAGGATCGGGATTCAGAAACGTTTTCGGACCTCGTTCGCTGGGGCCGGGATGGATCGCTTCTTTATTCCGCCATCGAAGCCGCGCTCGGTTCTGCGCTGGTTCGACCGGACCTGACGGACAGCGAGAGACGCGGGGCGCTCGAAGACGCTGGGACTTTCGTCTCGGCGTTGAAGGCCATCAGCATCGGAAGCAACGTCCTATGTTCGACTGACATGGCGATGGAACTTGCATGGTCGGCGCTCTTGGTCGGGCTGCGGGCCGGACTCAAGCCATATGAAATTGAGAAACTCCGAGTTGCGAAAGCATCCGACATGGGGCGTTCGGGCGGGACGAAAAGCGCGGAGACACGAAAGGCAAAAGCTGTTTTTTGGCAGACGTGGGCGACGACGGAGAATCAGCGACTGCGGTCGGTGAACCCAACGCTCACCATAAGCGAAAGGGCCGACAAAATTTTGGCAAGCTGGGCGAACGAAAGCTTTCATAAGGTTGGCCGTGACATGCTCGTAACATTTATTGGCAAGCTGGACCGGGAGAGGAAGGCTCAGGAACGAAGCGCTTCGTTACAGTAATGAACCGGTTCACGTCGTAGGCATGCGCGCGCCGTTACGGTTCACTCCTTTTTGCGACAATAACCGCAAAGAGGGGCGTTCATTCCTCTTTGCGACAACAACAGCAAAGAGGATCGTTTCATGCAAGTTCTTAGTTACAATCAGGCTGCCGCGCGCACCAATTTGTGCCGACGTTCGTTCGAGCGTCTTATCGCGCAAGGGATCGGACCAGCGATCGTCGAAATTTCGAAGCGGCGGCGCGGCGTTCTCGAATCTGACCTTGAAATTTGGCTTGCCGGCCGCCGCAAGCCCGCGCCTGGTAAGGCGTCGGTTTGATGGGCCGCGTGCGCACTCCGGTCCCGGCCGTTAATTCCAAAAATGAGCCGGGGGTGTTCGATGAATGTTCAATCGAATATTCCGACGACGACCTCGCACTCCGCTTCGCGGACCGGCACGCAAAAGACCTTCGCTATGTCGCCGCCTGGAATCGCTGGCTTCTTTGGGATGGCAAGCGCTGGCACACTGACAAGACGATCGCCGTCATTAATCTGGTTCGCAAGGTCAGTCGCGAGGCCGCCGCCGAATGCGGAAACACTTCGCGCTCGATTTACCTTACGAGCATGCATGGCATCAACGCCATCGAGCGTTTGGCGAGGGCCGACCGGCGGCTCGCGGCGACGGTCGCCCAATGGGATTCAGACCCTTTGCTTCTGAATACTCCTGCGGGCGTGATCGACCTGTGTACGGGTCAACTGCGTCCCCAGTGTGCGGAAGATTACATTACCCGGATTACCTCAGCCGCTCCGGGCGGTGACTGCCCTCTTTTCCGCAAATTCCTGAACGAAATCACAGGCGACGACCCCGAGCTTATCGCTTATTTGCAAAGGGTTTTCGGCTATTGCCTGACGGGCAGCACTCGCGAACATGCGCTTTTCTTTTTCCACGGCGGCGGCGCCAACGGCAAATCCGTGTTGCTTGGAACAATTGCCGGCATTCTCGACGAATATCATAAGACAGCCGCTATCGAGACGTTCACCGCGAGCAATAGCGACCGTCACCCGACCGATATGGCGGGCATGCAGGGCGCTCGGGTCGTAACGGCAACGGAAACCGAACAGGGGCGATTTTGGGCCGAGGCGCGCATCAAACAGTTGACTGGCGGCGACGCGGTGTCGGCCCGGTTCATGAGGCAAGATTTCTGGGAGTTTATTCCAGCTTTTAAGCTCATCGTCGCCGGCAATCACAAACCGCACTTGCGAACTGTCGATGAGGCGATCCGCCGTCGTCTTCATATGGTCCCTTTCGACGTGACCATCCCGATTGCGACGCGCGATAAAAAACTGCCTGAGAAACTTAAGTCGGAGTGGCCGGGCATTCTGAAATGGATGATCGAAGGCTGCCTCGCTTGGCAGCGCACGGGCCTCCAGTCGGCTCGGGCCGTCGAAAGGGCGACAGTAGAGTATTTGACGGCGGAAGACGCGCTTGGGCTGTGGATCGAGGATAAGTGCCAACGCGATCCCAATGCTTGGGCATCGTCGGGCGAATTGTTTGCATCTTGGAAAAATTGGGCGCTCGCGGCCGGCGAGCCGTCCGGCACTCAAATGGCGTTCAAGCCGTCTCTGGAACGTCATGGGTTCAAAGCGCACCCGAAGTCCCAAGCGAGGGGCTTTGCCGGTTTGAGGCTGAAGGAAAGCGAAAAATCCAACCGAGAGGGGCAATGAAGAGCCGTGGCTGACCACGAAATGACGGCTATGACGGCACGCCCGCATATCCTACTCACGCCCGAGCATGAGGGGGTTATGAACTTCCGCCGTCATGGGCGTCATAGTGCTGAGGCTTTTCCTTTTAACAAATTGAAAAAACAACAAATTGTCTTCCTGAAGGAATCAGAAAATGACATTCGACAGCAAGCCACGTCAGTCGGGCAGCCATGAGAAGCCCTTGCCGTCCCAAACGCCGCGTTTATCGACCTCGGCGGCAATCCGTCAACGCCGGCTACGCGAACGGAAGCGTCAGGGCGTCATCTTTATCGATCTTGAAGTCGGCCCGAGTGCAGTGAATTGCCTTGTCAGGAGCAGCTGCCTGCATCCGGAAATCCGAAACGAGCGCGTTGAGCTTCAACCCTGCCGACAAAGTATGCAGTCGTGCGGGTTGATCATTTCCAGCGGCGAGTGGCCGAACGCCGCCGGATCATCAGGCCAAGGGAACCAGAGAAAGGATAGACTATGAACAGCGAGAAGAAACCGATTACTGCGCGCGAGTTATTGGC
>NZ_JBKQOU010000193.1:0-2570 GCF_052145335.1 Rhodoblastus sp. | reverse complement strand
ACAACTGATCCCACCCTTGGCGTAGTCGGCGATGTCGGGGCAGGCTTCGAGCACCATCCCCAGAGGAGAGGCGTTGGTCGCCGCGCTGATCCGTGTCGCATGGACTGCCTCCTGATCCTGGGGTCTTTGGGGAGAGCTCGGTTCTGAAACCATTGAGCCCGGATCGTCGGCCCTGCCTTTTCGGAGGCCAGGTTCAAGATCAATAGGAGAGTTTGGTTTTGAATTGTGTATGTGGCGCTCAGTTTGAGACTCATTGGCGCTTATATTTTGAGAATTGATGTGACTTTCCAACAGGCCGAGCACTTCGGCGGACAGCATCGCCAGTTCATCGGCCACGGGCTCCAACTCTTCCCTCGTCGCGGTGCGCGGAATCCTGGCGACCATCCCTCGAAACAGGTCGTGGACGGCAGACCAATCAGCCGGCCCCTGCCCCGCCCGCCGCGTCGGCGCGCCTTCTTCAATGCCGGTGGCAATCATCTTGCCGAGGTCGCGGCGGCAGATCGTTATCCGTTCGCGGACGCGTTTGAGCGCGCGCTCTTCGGCGCGCACGGCTTCGGCGAGCGATTCAAATTCATCGGCGCGCGCGACCAGGGGCGAAAGATCGAAACCGAAGGCGATCTCAATCTCCCCTGCCCCATCCTTGCGCGCATAGCGTTTGCCGTTGGGGCTGTCTCGTCGCACGATGAGTCCGGCGTCGACCAGCACGGCAAGGTGGCGCCGTAGCGTCGCCGGCGCCATGCCGTGCGCGCGCAGGCTGAGCTGGCGGTTTGACGGAAAGACCACGAGGTCTTCGCCAGCGAGCACGGTTTCCGGATGAAACGTCAGCAGCGCATCGAGCACCGCCAACGCGCGCTCGGACACGGCGAGACGCGCTCGCGCCGCGCAAATCGCTCGAAACACATTCCATTTATGCGCGAACTTTTCAGGTGGGCGCACCTTCGCCGCCGCCTGGCTCGCCACGTGGGCAAGTTTCAGCGGCCGCCGCCCAAAAGGCGTCGTTGGATTATGGGTTTCCACTTTCTTTCACCCTCTTCTAGGCAAAAGAAATACGCTCACCGAAACGGTGTTGAATCTCTCATGAGACTCTTGACAGTGATTCGCGGAAATGTGATTCTCGAATTCGCCAAAACACGAGAAGGGCTTCCGGAACTTTGTTTCGGGGGCCTTTTTCCTTTGTCGTTAGGTCTCCTGCAAATACACTTGGGCTACGCTCACGCCATCAAGACGGCTCCGGAGAACCAGCCTCAAATTCGAGATAGAGATCGCGAAGACGGTTCAGCACGAAATTGGCGAACTCGGGTGCCTTCTGTCGATCTATTGTAAGAGAAACGCGCTTCGCGTTCTGCGCGACCGTCGCCAGCGGCTCACCACTGGCTGCTCGCCAATTTTCGCTTTGGGCGGGGATTGACCGCGCCTTTGTCGAGGCAAGAACGCGCTTGAAACGCTCGTCGCTAGTAAGCGGCGCGAGGTCTGAGTCTAACGCTGCTTTCCGAACGGCCGAAGCGGTCTCACCCTTCGATAAATAGTCGGCGAGCTCAATCCAGCTGCGACGGCCGATGCCCGGCGCAGGGCCAATCGCATCTATAATCTCCTCGGGGATTTTGCTGACGACCGAGAGCATATTCGAGAGGTCGCTCTTGTAGACCGATAACGCCGCCATAATCGTTGCGCGGCTAAAACGCTCCTCAAGACGGCGAGCGAAGCGCGCTTTTTCGATATAGGAGAGGTCTTTTCGTTCGTGGTTTTCTTGACCTTGGGCGATGACGAGTTGCTCGTCGGTCAAGTCTCGGACCACGGCTTTAATTGGACGCCCAAGCGAAGTGACCGCCCGAAGTCGACGATGGCCGAATGCGACCTGAAACCGCCCCGTCTTTTCGGGGTGCGGACGCACAAGGATTGGATTGAATTGTCCGTGCTCGCGGATCGCTTCCTTTAAATCGGCCAGTCCCTCGGCGGAAGATGGCATTCGGTCCGAGATAAACGATGGATCAATGAGTGCCGGATCAAGTTCTATGATCACTTGTCCGGCGGTCAGCTTGCGCTCAATCTCTTCGGCGCGCTTCGCCTTCTCGTTGAACTCGCCAAGCGATTGCCCGATGGCACCGACGGGCGTCGTCGCCGGTTCGGAAAGCAATTCGGGCGAGCCCAAGATTGGGCGTGTCCGCAGACGCGTAGGCCGATGCGCATCGCTCGCCGTAGCTGCGTCCCCAGCCGCCGCAGACGAACCCTCGTTCGCGTGTCCTGCACCACCGAGATTTGTGAACAGAGCTTTTCGGCTCATGCCGCCCTCCCCCAAGCCTGGCGAATCGATGCTTCAATTTCAGCATTGACGAAGTTCACTGATTCGATGGCTCGGTCATAGGTCGACCGCGTGAACTGGTTCCGCTCGACTTCGTAAATTGTTTGGTTGGTCAGGCCAGCATCCGAAATCGCCGTGCTTTTCAGCATCGGATGAATCAGGACGTGTTCGCCGAAAATGGAGCGCAAAAAGGCTACCATCTGATTTTGCGGACCGTCTCCGGGCTCGAACCTTGTGATCAGATATTTCAACCAGTCATAGCTCGTCGAAG
>NZ_JBKQOU010000192.1:0-8570 GCF_052145335.1 Rhodoblastus sp. | reverse complement strand
ACTCTTGCGCATTTGCTTGATCCTTCGCCGCGCCAGCCGGAAAAATGGGAGCCGCTGGCGGCGCGCTATCTCTCCTTGGCGGAACAAGCGCTCGACCGTCTCACGCAAGGCTAGCCGGCTGCCTCGTCCGCCGCGAGGCGGGCGCGAAGAGCCTCTGTCTCGGAGCGAAGGCGATCGGAGACGGCGACCGGGTAGCCCCGGCTCGCCGGCGCCAAGGCTCGCAATTCTGGCGGCATTTTGCCGATCTGCCGCGCTGTCCGGTCCTGAATGGCGGACAGGCCCGTCGGCGGACTCAGGCGCTTGCCCCGGCGCATCACCTGTTGCAAGAGAGGCGTCCCGTCGCACGCCTCGTCAGCCCGGGCGATGACGTCTCGAACCGCGACGCCGTCGCTTTCCTGACGGAACACCTGCTTGCGGCCCGGCATGGTGCTTTTCACGCTGGAAAGCTTCATTCTGCCGGCTCCCGCGTATTCGGTCAGTTTGTAGGCGATATCGAGACAAGGCGCGTCGGCCGAGACGCTCATTTCGGTTCCGACGCCAAAAATATCGATAGGCGCGCCAGCCTTGACCAGAGCCTCGACGCGTTTTTCGGTCAGGCCGCCGCTGGCGACGATCTTCAATTGCGCAAGGCCCGCCTCATCCAGCATCGCGCGCGCGCCGCGCGACAGTTCGTCGAGATCCCCGGAATCCAGCCGAATGCCCGTCAAGCGGCAGTCCGGCCCAAGTTTTTTCGCCAAAGCGACGACTTTTTCCACGCCCTGCAAACTGTCGTAGGTATCGACGAGCAGCACCGTGCTCGGATAGACGCGCGCCATCGCCGCGAAGGCTTCAGCCTCGCTGGCGAAGGCCTCCACAAAACTATGCGCCATCGTTCCGCTAACCGGAAGACCATATCGCTCGCCTGCCGCCAGCAGCGATGTTCCGCCGACGCCGGCGATCGCAAAGGCGCGCGCGCCTTTGAGCGCGGCGTCGAAGCCTTGCGCTCGCCTGGCGCCGAAGTCGACGACCTGCCGGCCTGAAGCCGCCGCCACCACGCGATGGGCCTTCGACGCCAGAATGGTTTGCAGGCCGATCTGGTTGAGAATGACGGTTTCGAGAATCTGGCCTTCCCCGATCGGCGCCGCCACTTCCAGGACCGGCTCGTCCGGAAAGAACGGCGTCCCCTCCGGCATGGCGAAAATGTCTCCGGTAAACCGGAATTGGCGAAGTCCATTGACGAAGCTAACCGAAAACATCCCCAGCGAACGCAAATAGTCGATGTCGTCCGGCGAGAAGCGGAAGCGCTCGATCTCGGCAAGAACATCATCCAGCCCGCAGGCGATCAGCAGGTTGCGATCCTCGGGCATGTGGCGGACGAAGAGGCTGAACACGGCGTCATCGTCCATGCCGCAGTCGCCATAGGCGCGCAGCATGGTCAGTTCATAGAGATCCGTGAAGAGGCCGCCGCCTTCAGCTCCACCGAAACCCATTGTCCCCGCTTTCAGCCGCCAGCCTCAACCATCGGGCTCAGATCATGTTCAAGCAGATCGTCGATCGAGCCGCCCGAATGGCATGCGCGAATGACATCCGCGAGAAGCTTGCCGACAGGAACGAGGCGCACCCGGCCGTTGCGGACCTCGGCTTCCACCGAAGCGCCGGGCATTATGCTGTCGGTGATCCAGATTTCATCGATCGAGGGATCGCGAAAAAACTGTTCCGCCCCGCCGGTGAACAGGCCATGCGTCGCCACCGCGATGACCTCGCTTGCGCCATTTCTTCGGCAAGCCTTTGCGGCGCGCGTCATAGTGCCGCCGCCGACGATCATGTCATCGTAAACGACCGCGACGCGTCCCTCGACATCACCGGCGAACAAATCGCCGGTGACTTTGCCCATGCTGCGCTTCTTGTCGACGAGTCCCTTGGCCACCGGCGCCTTGAGTCTGCGTTCGAGCGTTTCGCGGAACAGTTCCGCGCGCTTTTCGCCCCCAGGATCGGGCGACACGACCGCGACTTCCCGCCCCTCAAGCCGCTCAGCCAGCGCGTGAGCGAACAGCGCGCCGGCGTCGAGATGTTCGGCGCCGCAGCGGTAGGCGTTCTGGAACGCAGCCAGATCATGCGCCGTCATGGTGATGACGCAATCGACGCCGACCGCTTCGAACATTTGCGCGAGATAGCGCGTCGCGACCGGATCGCGCGGCTTGGTCTGGCGCTCCTTGCGCGCATAGCAGAGATAGGGCGCGACGACCGTCACCCGCTGCGCCGCCGACTGTTTCAGCGCGCCGACGAAGAACAGCAATTTGCAAAGCTTGTCGTTGACGCTTTCGCCGGCGCAGGCCGCCAGGTCGGCGAATACATAGACGTCACGCCCGCGCACGCCAACCAGAGGCCGGATCTTGAATTCTCCGTCCTCGAATTTGCGCAGCTCATGCGCCGCAACCGCGCTCCCGAGACGTGCGGCGACATTTTCCGCAAGCGCGCGAGAATTGGACAGCGCAAAAACGACGGGGCCGCTTGCCGGCGCCGCATGGCTCGGTCGATGCGCCTCGCCTCCCAACTCCGGACGCAATGCATAACCGCCTAAGACGCCAGCGATCCGGCCTTCTTCGTCGGCCAATGGCGCCGCCAGAAAATCGACCACCGACGCGCTTTCGCCGTGGCCTTCGATGGAAAATTCCGCCAGCACCGGCTCGCCGGTTTGGATCACGGTGTCGAACAACCGGCGTAAGCGCGCCGCCTGCCGCAGGATCGGCGCTTTGCTCAATTTGTCGTCAGCCTGCGCGATCCCCAAAAGGGCCGCGAGTCCGGCGTACGGGTGCTGCAAAATATAGTCGTGCTCAAGGCCGCCCCGCAGGAACACGAAGGCGTCCGGCGGGACCGCTCCCTCGCTCAGCGGCAATTTCGGCGCGACATGGCCCTCGCGCAATGTGTCCCATCGCCCAAGCAGGTCGAGCAAATTTTCCTCGCGAGGTCGAGGCGCGAAGTCGAGACGCGCGAACAGGCGCCGTAGCGGCAGGTCGGCGAAAGCAAGCGTGGTCATTTCAGGCCTCCATTCTGGACTACCGCGCTGCGGCGAGCAGCGCCTTCAATTCAGAAACCGTAAGCGTATTGACTATGTCTCCCACCTCCAGCCAGCCGCGCCGCGCCTGGTTGATTCCAAACGCCAGATCGGCGAAATCGCCGACGCGATGGGCGTCGGAGCCGAGGCTTAGTTTCACCCCTTCCTCCCTGGCCATGCGGCAATGCGCGTTGGAGAGGTCGAGACGATCCGGCTGGGCATTGATTTCCATAAAGCAACCGCGCAACCGCGCCGCGCGAAAAATGCGTTTCATGTCGATGTCACATGCGTCGCGTTCAAGCAGCAGCCGGCCAGTGGGATGCGCGAGAACCGAGACATATTTGTTGTCCAGCGCCCGCAGGATGCGTTCGGTCTGTTTTTCGCGCGACAATGCGAAATCAGAATGAATGGCCGCCACGACAATATCCAGCCGCCCGAGTGCGTCATCGGGAAGATCGAGTTTTCCGTCGCTCAGAATATCGACTTCGACGCCCTTGAGAACCGTGAAGCCGGCATTTTCGGCATTGAACCGGTCGATCGCGTCGATTTGCTGCAGCAGCCGGTCGGCCGTCAGTCCATGTGCGACCGTCAAACGCCGCGAGTGATCCGTCACGGCCATATAGTCCAGCCCGCGCGCGCGGGCCGCGAGCGCCATTTCGCGCAGGTTATTCATCCCGTCGCTGGCGCTGGTGTGGGCGTGGAGGTCGCCCTTGATGTCCACAAGCCGGACCAGATCGGGCAGCCGCCCCTGCGCGGCGGCTTCGATCTCGCCGCTGTTCTCGCGTAATTCCGGCTCGATATAGGCGAGGCCAAAGGTTCGATAGATCGAGTCTTCGGTCGCCCCGGCGACACGGTCCTTGCCATCGAAGACGCCATATTCGTTGATCTTCATTCCCTGCCGTTGCGCCATGCGACGCAACTCGATGTTGTGGGCCTTGCTGCCGGTAAAGTAGAGCAAGGCCGCGCCAAAACTCTCGGCGGGCACGATACGCAGATCGACCTGGACGCCGCCGGTCAGAACGATGCTGGTCTTCGTGCGCCCCGTCGCCAGAACCTGCGCCATCTCGGGCATGGACAGGAAACGCCGGGTCACGCGCTCCGGCGCGTTTGAAGCCACGACAAGGTCGAGATCGCCGACCGTTTCCTTTTTGCGCCGGTAGCTGCCAGCCATTTCGGCGGTTTCGACCGCCGGATCGCCCCGAAGATTGGCAAGCAATTCATTTGCAATGGCTTGAACGTCGGCCAGCTTGAACCGCTTTTCCCGACCCATGCTCGCCTTCAGCCGCTCCGCAAGCGATTGCTCGCTGACAACTCCGAATCCGGGCAGAGAACGGACGCGACCTTCGCGACAGGCCACAAGAACATCGGCAAGAAAATGCGGTCGCGGCTTCAGGCCCAGGCAAAGGTCCATGGCGCGCCGGGGGCCGATACCGGAGACGTGACAGAGTTCGAGCGCAAGCGCGTGAACCTCGGGGCGCAGCCGGTCAAGTTTCGCCAGACGGCCGGTCGATGTCATTTCCCTGATTTGCGTGGCCAGATCCTTGCCTATGCCCGGCAGGTCGTCGGGATCGCCGCCGCGCGCGATCATGACGGCGACCTCTTCGCCCAGACCGCGCAAAGTGCGCGCCGCATTGCGGTAGGCCCGAATGCGGAATGGGTTTTCTTCCTCAAGCTCAAGAATATCCGCAACCTCGCCAAAGGCGCGGGCAATATCTTCGTTGCGCACTTTCGACTGCTGAACCGTCTCGACTCGTTCGCGCGTCATCGCTCGCTGTCCTGGCGCCTGGAGCCTGGAGCCTTTCGGCGAAGACTGTCTTCAGGCCGGTCCCTGTCGGTCATTAAACGGCTGACCGATGGCGGCGTCCATGATCAGGATCAGGCGGCCAACCGGCGATCAAAGCCAAACGCGCGAGTTTATTCGACGATTCCCCGCAAAGGTTCCGACGCGGCCGTCACCCTATAAGATGCTTCTCGATTTCCCATACGGGGTGTTTGGTCAGGTCCTTGTCGATTTCAGCGACGATCCTCGCCTTGACATCGGCGTGAAGCGAAGCCCTCAGTTCCGCAAGCGCGCGCGGCGGCGCCGCGATGACCAGTTCCCGAACGCCCCGAGTTCGTACAAGGTCCTCCAAAGCGGCGGAGACACGCTGAACGAAGCGGCGCTCCTCGATCTCGTGCCAATCCGTAGTCTCCATGGCGCTGCGGCTGGTTGAATGGGCGGCCATGAAGGCGCGGCCGGGACGGTCGCTACCTTGTTCGTGCGTCGGCGGATTCTCGTCGGCGAAGATTCGTTCGGTCACCAGATTGGCGAATTTCTCATCGCCGTCATTGCGAAGAAACAGCGCCTTGCGGCCGTCGCCGACGAAAACGAAAGCATCATGCGATAAGGCGAGCTTGTTCATTTCGGACTCCTGACGAAAGGACTTGGCGCCACACAGTTAGGGCATTTTTCGTTCCTGCGACATTGAAAGCCTCCTGCCGGCGGAAATCCGACCGCTTGGCCGCCGACTCACAATCCGAATGGATAGATATCGGGCGCGCCTTCGGCGGGAGCGCCCGGAAGCGGATTGACCGCTGACGTTTCCTCGAACCAGACCAAGGCGTCGAACTGTCTGGACAGATGAGCGTCGAAATAATGGCTCCAGCGCTCGGTTTCCGGGCGGTAAATCACGCCGATCGCGCGCTCCAGCCGCCGCAGCGACAAATCCGCGGCGAGCGCGCTGTCGGCGCGCCAATTAGTCAAGGAGCGCGCATGGCCGGCTTCCAGGAACACGCGCTCCCAGCTGTCGGGACGCGCGGGAATCACCGTCTTGACCTTTGGCTTGGCGCCCCATTCGTCGGCGGCCAAGACGCTCCCCCGATCGGTCGAGAACCCGATCAGAGCCGCCTTCTCGCGAAACCTGATCCGGCAGAGTTGACCGATATTGAACTCGCCGCTTTCACCCATCGCCGTGGCCCCGGCGTCGCCGATATGGGAATTATGCGCCCAGACGATAGCCTTGGCGTCCGGCCCGCGTTGTTCCAGCACGCGCTCCAGCGTGTCGAACATATGACTGTCGCGCAGGTTCCAACTTTCTTTCGCGCCGCGATACATCGCCCGGTAGTAGCTCTCCGCCGCGCAAACCACCCGCGCGTTCTGTTCGGCGTCGAAATATTTTTCGCCGTCCCTGGCGGTGTAAGCCAGGCGCTGTTCGAGCAAGGCCACCAATTGTTCGACCGCGACGTCTTCGCAACTGCGTCCCGTCGCCAATGCGTGCGCCCCATAGGCTTGAGGCGCATCGAGATAGGGCGTCAGACAGGAATATCGCCGCCGCGCCGCAGCGGCTTCTTCCTGATCCACCCGATCAAGATAGGCCAGCACCTCGTCGCGCGAGCGATGCAGGCTGTAAACGTCGAAACCGCGAAGCTCCAGCCGGTCGTGCAGCGGACGGCCTTCATTCCACCGGCGCATCGTCTTCAGGAAATGGGCGAATTCGACATTTCGCCACATCCAGCGCGGGAAGTGGACGAAGGCGCTGTGTTCGCCCCAGACGCCGTGCTGGCGAATGAAGCGATCGAGTTCGGCGGCGTCGGGCCAGTCGGCTTCAAGGGCGAGAATGCGGAACCCGTGGCGCTCGACCAGACGATGGGTAATGGCCGCGCGCGCCTTGTAGAACTCCGCGGTTCCGTGGGACGCCTCTCCGAGCAGGACGATTTTGGCGTCCGCGAATACATCGAAATGCGCAGCGAAGGCGTCCGGCGAATGCAGGTCCGGCAATGGCTGCGATTTCGCGCGCAGCCGTCTGGATAGGTCGGCGATGGGGGAGGCTGTAAGCGACGACATGACCTCATACCTCGCTTGCGCAAAGAAGAAGCTGGTGAGGCCTTCGGCAGTTCAGAACCTCGCCAGCTTCTTGGAAGCGGAGGTTGGGCGGCGATCAGCCGGCCTTCACCTCGATCTTCTTTTCGTTCTTTTGCGCTTCGGCCGTCTTCGGCATTTTGATGGTCAGAACGCCCTTGGAGAAGGTCGCCTCGATCTTGTCGATGTCGACGCCCTCGGGGACAGCGAAGGAACGGGCGAAGGAGCCATAGCGGCGTTCGGACAGATAATAGTCCTTGCCCTTCTCCTCTTTTTCTTCCTTCTTTTCGCCTTTGATCGTCAGGGCGCCGTTGGCCAGCGAAACCTCGATGTCCTTTTCTTCGAGGCCCGGCAATTCAGCCGTGATCTCATATTCGTTGTCTTTCGCGGCTATGTCCACGGAAGGCGCGATCGCCAATTCGCCGATGCGCGGCCAGGCTAATTCGAAGTCGAGCGGCGAGCGGCCGAACGGAAAGCGCCGCGACGGCCCCAAAAAATTCTCGAACAGCCGATCGACTTCATGACGAAGCGTATCGAGCGGCGCCCATAATCCAGCCGCCTCCTTGACCGCCGGGCCTGTCTTCTCGACCTTGACCGGCACTTTGCTTGCTGGGTCGTCCATAACCGCTCTCCTCATATGACGGACGCGGATGGCTGGAAATTTGTCTCCACCGGCGGCCTCTTTCCAATCGCGCGCCAATTTATGCCTTCCCAGCTGGCGGCGGCAACGCGGGGAAATATGAGGTTTGTCGAAACAGCGGCGCCACGGCGTCGAACATGGCGTCGAACGCCGCGATCACTGGTCGCCGAGCTGATCCTCGAGCGTGGCCGCCACCGCGTCATCCACACGCACTTCCACCGGAGGCTCCCAGACCTTTCACCCCGGAGCGCGTTTCGGAGGAAAGGCCTGACTGCGGAAGCTTTCCGCCCGGGCGAGCATATAGGGCGCGACTTCGACTTTCTGCGTCGTGGTCCAATATTGCTGCAACAACAATATGGCGATCCAGGCGAACAGCAGATAGCCGAAGTTGAAATGCCATTTCTTGTCCATGGGCTCTGCGCCCTCGAATTTGGCGGCCTCGGGCTTTGAGCTTCACTTTTGAGCCGGCGGGAAAACCTGATTGCTGAAAGGCGAGGCCGTTGGCACTTGCATCCTGATGAAACCGAGCTTGGCCTCCTGATGGCAGGAATTGCAGGCCGTGGTGAGCTTGTCGAAGGATCTGAGGAAAGCGTCGCGGTCGCGGTCCTTGATCGACTTCTTGACCTCCGCCAGCACGGGCTCGCTGATTTCGGCTATCAGCCTGGCCACCGGAACATTCTCGAACGTGGGATAGAGCTGGGCCGCCCGGCGAAAACTCTTGTCGATTTGCGCCACTTCATAATCCGCGAGATCCCAGTTTTTCACCGAACCGGCGAAGGACAGCTTGAGATGGCGCAACTGCGTCTCGCCCATGATGTCCGCGAGGTCCTGGGCGTCGGCGACCTGCGCCGCCTCATTTTCTGATCGCGGGGGGTTGGCGCGCTCCTGCGCGCACGCGCTCCAAAGGGCGGCGCAAGAAAAAGCCGCAGCGAGAAAAAGTCTCATCTGGCATCCCCCTCATGTCTTCATCGCGGCATTGGGCGTCGCGCCCGGGCCATACCTTATGCTCGACGCTGGCGACCACATTGTCCAGCCATGTCGCGCAAGCCGATGAAGAT
>NZ_JBKQOU010000191.1:0-9061 GCF_052145335.1 Rhodoblastus sp. | reverse complement strand
TTTCTATTTTGTGGCATTGCAACGCGAGCCTCCCCGACTTATCCTTTCCATGCTGGGCAAAGCAATGCGCTTGCGCCTGGCAGGCGGGCTGCCGATGTGAGAGCGGCCCTTTCAAGAAAGTTTCGTATCATGGCCGCCGTGAAGCGACCGCCTTTGCCAGTCATCCTCGTCGCCAACGACCTGCTCGAAGGCGATGTGGTTTTCGCGGCGTCCCAGGGCTGGACGCGCGATCCCCGCGAGGCGCAAGTCGCGGAGGACGAAGCACAGGCCCAGGCGCTCGAAAGTTTCGCCGCCGGTGAGTACCTGCGCGCGCACATCGTCGATCCCTATCTCGTCGATGTCGAATTGAACGCCGAGGGCGTTCCGGTTCCGCGCCATTACCGCGAAGTCCTGAGAACGCGCGGACCGAGCAATCGCCCCGATCTCGGCAAGCAGGCCGATTTCCAGATCTGACCAGGACGAATTTATGTACACTTACGACGAGTTCGACGAGCGCCTCGTGCGCGAACGGGTTGCGCAATTCGCCAGCCAGGTCGAGCGCCGTCTCGACGGCTCGCTGAGCGAGGAAGAATTTCGCCCGCTGCGCCTGAAGAACGGCCTCTATCTGCAATTGCACGCCTATATGCTGCGCATCGCCGTTCCTTACGGAACCCTGCGTTCGAAGCAATTGCGGCAACTGGCCCATATCGCCGACGTCTACGATCGCGGCTACGGCCATTTCACCACGCGGCAAAACCTGCAGTTCAACTGGCCCAAGCTGAAGGATGTGCCAGCGATTCTGAGCCTGCTCGCCGATGCCGAAATGCATTGCATCCAGACCTCGGGAAACTGCATCCGCAACGTCACCGCCGATCATTTCTCCGGCGTCGCCCATGACGAGATCGAAGACCCGCGCCCGGTCGCCGAATGGATCCGGCAATGGTCCAGCCTGCATCCCGAATTCGACTGGCTGGGGCGCAAATTCAAGATCGCGGTTTCCGGCGCGCCGCATGACCGCGCCGTACTCAAGGCGCATGATGTCGGCGTGCGCATTCTGCGCGACAGCGAGACCCAGGAAATCGGTTTCCAAGTTCTCGTCGGCGGCGGCCTCGGCCGCACGCCGATGGAAGGAAAAATCCTGCGCGAATTCTTGGTCCGCGAACAATTGCTCGCCTATCTCGAAGCGGTTCTGCGTGTCTATAATCTCGAGGGGCGCCGCGACAACAAATACAAGGCGCGCATAAAAATCCTGACCCATGAAATCGGCATCGACGTTTTCCGCGCCAAGGTCGAGGCAGAATTCGCCCAGATCGGAACCGCAAGCTTCGCCGCCGATCTCGAGGAGTTTTCCCGCATCGCCGCGCATTTCGCGCCGTCCGCCTATGAAAATCTCCCCGACGTTTCGCGCAAGCTCGAAGCCGCGCAGGCGAGCGACGAGGAACTGGCGCGTTTCGTCGAGCACAACCTCTATCGCCACAAGCGCAAGGGCTATGCGGCGCTGACCATTTCGCTGAAAGCGATCGGCGCGGCGCCCGGCGACGCGACTTCGCAGCAAATGCGCGTCATCGCCGATCTGGCGGAAAAATATTCGCTGGACGAGGCGCGCGTCACCCACATGCAGAATATCGTCCTGCCGAATGTGCGGCTCGACGACGTCCCGGAAATTTTCAGCATCCTGCGGGAAAACGGTCTCGCCACGGCCAATGTCGGACTCATTACCGATATCTTGTGCTGCCCCGGCCTCGATTATTGCGCCCTCGCCACAGCGCGCTCGATTCCGCTGGCGCAGACGCTGTCTCGTCATTTCGCAGATCCGTCGAAGCAGAAGGAAATCGGCGATCTGAACATCAAGATTTCGGGCTGCATCAACGCCTGCGGCCACCATCATGTCGGCAATATCGGCATATTGGGGCTGGAAAAAAAGGGCGCGGAGTCCTACCAGATCACCATCGGCGGCGACGCCAGCGAAAATTTCGCGCTCGGCGAGTTGCTCGGGCCCGGCCTGCCCGCCGAACTCGTGCCGGAGGCGATCGACAAGGTGCTCGCGGTCTATCTGGCGCAACGCCAACCGGGCGAGACGTTCATCGAGGCCTATCGCCGCCTCGGCCTCGCGCCGTTCAAAGCGGCATTCAAGGAAGTCGCCGATGCTGTTGCTTGACCGCCAAGGCGCCAAGACCGACGTTTTTTCGCGCATCGAAACCGCGGACCAACCCGCCGGCGACGCCGTGCTCGCGCCTTTTGCGCTGATCGACGACCTTCTGGCCGAGCGGGGCGACAATCGCCGGATCGGCGTCTTGGTCGAGAACACCTGCAAGGCCGAGGCGCTGGAGCCTTATCTCGCGCGGCTGGCCTTGATCGTCATCGCCTTTCCCAGCGGGACCGACGGGCGCGGCTTTTCGCTGGCGCGCCAGATTCGCCAGCGCGGATTCAAGGGAATCCTGCGCGCCTCCGGGCCATTGTTTCCCGACCAGTTTCCGCAAGCGCTCGCCTGCGGTTTCCATGAAGTGGAAATCCCCGACGCCAATGCGGCGCGCCAGCCGGTCGCGCAATGGCTGGCCGCGGCTAACCGCATCAGCCTTGCCTACCAGCGCAATTTTGGCGCGACAGAAAATATTTTCGACCTGCGCCGCGGCGCGCGGCCCGCCGGGGAAAAAGAGAATGACTGAGATTTCAAGCAAACTCGTGGGCCGACTGAACGAGGACTTCGCCGCCGCCGATCTGGCGGGGCGCCTGCGGCTGCTGCGTCAGGCGGCCGAGGGCCGCGTCGTCTTCACCACCAGCCTGGGGATCGAGGATCAAGCCATCACCCACGCGATCGGCGTCGAGAAACTCGACATCGAAATCGTCACCCTCGACACCGGAAGGCTGTTTCCCGAAACCTACGACGTCTGGGCGCGCACGGAACAAAAATACGGGCTGCGCATTGGCGCTTTCTACCCCGACGCCACGATGTTGCAGGAGCTGATCTCTCGTCAGGGAATCAACGGATTTTACGAGTCGCTGGAGGCGCGCAAGGCCTGTTGCGAAACACGAAAGGTCGAGCCTTTGGCGCGCGCGCTCAAAGGCGCGCAAATCTGGATCGCCGGCCTGCGCGCCGATCAGTCGGCGCATCGCGCCAATGCGCGTTTCGTCGAATTCGACCAAACCCGCGGCCTGATCAAGGCGAGCCCCCTGCTGGATTTCTCCCGCGAAGACGTTGTGGATTTCTGCACGAGAAACGACGTGCCTGCCAATGCTTTGCATGAGCAGGGTTTTGTCTCGATCGGCTGCGCGCCTTGCACCCGCGCGATTCAACCCGGCGAGCCGGAACGCGCCGGCCGCTGGTGGTGGGAGGACGAAGCCAAAAAGGAATGCGGCCTGCATATCGGCGCCGATGGCAAGATTCGTCGCGCGAAAGAATTGGCTTGAAAATGATTCAGCTCACCCACCTGCAAAAGCTCGAAGCCGAGAGCATCCATATTTTCCGTGAAGTCGCGGCGGAATGCGAAAACCCGGTGTTTCTCTATTCGATCGGCAAGGATTCCGCGGTCCTGCTGCATCTGGCGATGAAGGCCTTCTATCCGTCGAAACCGCCCTTCCCGCTGCTGCATGTCGACACCACGTGGAAGTTCCGCGAAATGATCGAATTCCGCGACCAGCGCGTCAAGGATCTCGATCTGGAACTGCTCGTCCATATCAACGAAGAAGGCGTCAAAGCGGGGGTCAATCCGTTCGATTCCGGCTCGCGGCTTCATACCGACGTGATGAAGACGCAAGGCCTGAAACAGGCCCTCGATAAATATAAATTCGATGCGGCTTTCGGCGGCGCGCGGCGCGACGAGGAAAAATCGCGCGCCAAGGAGCGCGTGTTCTCGCTGCGCTCGACCGGGCATCGCTGGGACCCAAAGAACCAGCGGCCGGAGCCTTGGAGATTGTACAACACGCGGAAAAAGCCGGGCGAAAGTTTTCGCGTTTTTCCGCTGTCCAATTGGACCGAGGCGGACGTGTGGGACTATATCGCCAAGGAAAACATTCCCGTCGTGCCGCTTTATTTCGCCAAGAAACGCCCGGTGGTGCGGCGCGACGGCTCTCTGATCATGCGCGACGACGAGCGCATGCAATTGCTTCCCGGCGAAAAGGTGGAAGAGTTGGACGTGCGTTTCCGCACGCTCGGTTGTTACCCGCTCACCGGCGCCATTGAAAGCACGGCGGCGACCCTGCCGGAAATCATCGCGGAAATGCGTAGCTCCACAAGCTCCGAGCGCGAAGGCCGCATCATCGATCACGACGGCTCCGCCTCGATGGAGCAGAAAAAGCAGGAAGGCTATTTCTGATGACTCAGGCTTTTGCCCAAGAATCGGCCCCCCTGGATTTTTCCCCGCGTATCTTACCCGTTCCCGACCCCGCGCCGGCGCCGCAGGTTCAGGAAAAAGCCCTGTTGCGCTTCATCACCTGCGGTTCCGTCGATGACGGCAAATCGACTCTGATCGGGCGCCTGCTTTACGATTCCAGCATGGTCGCCGACGATCAGCTGGAGGCGCTCGACCGCGATTCGAAAAAATTCGGCACGCAGGGCGCCAATCTCGATTTCGCGCTGTTGGTGGATGGGCTCGCCGCCGAGCGCGAACAGGGCATCACCATCGATGTCGCCTATCGCTATTTCAAGACCGACAGGCGTTCGTTCATCGTCGCCGACACGCCCGGCCACGAGCAATATACCCGCAACATGGCGACGGGCGCCTCGACCGCCGATGTCGCGGTCATTCTCGTCGATGCGCGGAAGAGCATATTGCCGCAGACGCGGCGCCATTCCTTCATCGTCTCCATGCTCGGCGTGCGCGACGTGATCGTGGCGATCAACAAGATGGACCTCGTCGATTACAGCGAGGCGCGGTTCAACGAGATCGTCGCCGCCTATCGCGAAATGGCCCAGGGCCTGAATTTCCGCTCCATCGCGCCGCTGCCGATCTCGGCTCTGGCCGGGGACAATATCACCAGCCTGTCGGAGAATACGCCCTGGTTCCAGGGCGCGCCGCTGTTGTCGCTGCTGGAAACCATCGACGCCTCGGGTGCGGAGCTGGCGAGCGCCGAATTCCGCTTTGCGGTGCAATGGGTCAACCGGCCCAATCTGGATTTTCGCGGCTTTTCCGGCTGGGTCGCCAGCGGTTCGGTCAAGGTCGGCGATCGCGTCGCCTCCATGCCTTCCGGCCGCGAAACGCGCGTAAAAAGCATCGTGACCATGGACGGCGTTCTCGAGCGCGCCATAGCCGGACAATCGGTGACGCTGACGCTCGAAGACGAGGTCGATGTTTCGCGCGGCGATATATTGGTTGGCGCCGCCGAGAAGCCGGTCGTGGCGACGCGCGTTTGCGCGCGGTTACTGTGGACGGCGGAAACCGACATGCATCCGGGCGCCTCCTATATCGTCAAGCTTGGCGCGCGCACGGCCAATGTCTCGATCGTGAAGCTGCATCACCTGGTCGATATTCACACGTTCGAACAGGCGCCGGCCCACGCGCTCGGGCTCAACGAAATCGGCCTCGCCAGCCTGCAGTTCGACCGGCCGATGGTCTTTTCCGACTATCGCGATAACCGCGACCTCGGCGGTTTCATCCTGATCGACCGGATCACCAATGAAACCGTGGCTTTCGGGCTGATCGACCGGCAGGCGCCGCTGCCGCTGGCGGCTCCCGCCGAACCCGAAACGACGGAAGAAAGCGTCGCGGCCATCTGGCCCCGGCTGGCAGGGGATTTGCGTGAAAAACTGGCGCCGGCTTTGGCAAGCGGCGGTCTCATCGGACTGGGCGCCTTGCTGTTTGGCGCGAGCCCCGCCACCGCCGTGACGCTCGGCCTCGCCGACGCCGCCCTGCGGCCGCTGTTGCATGGGCTTTACGGCGACTACCGGGCCTATTCGGCGAAGCGAGAAGCCGAGCGGCTGGCGGCCCGCGACGTGGTCCAGCCGGACGGCGACGGCATCTGAAACAGAAAACCCCGCAAAGTTGGCGCTTTGCGGGGTTTTTCTTTTCGACTTGTGGTCACCAGCGGGGGCCGTAACCCCAGTTGCCGCGGCCCCAATAGGGGCCATAGCCCCAATAGGGAGCGGGGCCGGTGGTATAGGCGCCGGGACCGTAATAGCCGGGACCGTAATAATAGCGCGCCACCGGCGCCTCGATGTGATAGCCCCGTTGCGACATGCACTGGGCGTAGATGCCGTCGTACATCCGCTGCAGCCCGAGTTCGCCATTGGCCGCCGCCCTGTCGGTGACGCCCTGCGCGTTGACGCGGCAGTCGGCGTCGTCGCGGATGAATCTCTGGTTGCTGACATTATCTCCGGCGACGGCGGTGACGCTGGGGCCGGTCGGCGGCACGCTGGCGCAGGCTCCGAGCATCAGGCAGATGGCAATTGACGCAATTTGGATGGATTTCATCAGGACGGACCCATCGAGCAGCAGGGGTTGAGCCTGAGTTCTGCACGATCGGCAGGCGGGCGCAAGAAGAGACACCGCCCGACAGGAATTTTCTCCGTCGGCGACGCCGAAAAGTCACACCGCCAGAAACCCATCAGGAAATGTCAGACGTCGGCGTCCGGGCCCTGGTCGAAATCGCGGCATGAATGGCCATAAGCCGCCAGCGCGTCCTCCAGATAATCCGGCAGCAGCGGCTCGCCGAGCAGATAGCGCGCCGTCGTGGTTTCGCGCCGCTCGCGCGCCTGCGCCACCGCGTCCCCCCAGTCCTTGGGATCGAAATCGCCGCGTCCGATCCACAGCAAGGCGACCAGAGCCGCCGTTTCGTCCTCGTCGAGATCGCCGACGAATTGGACAAGTTCGGCGCGGACCGGCGCATAGGCGGCGTCAGTGAGGATGGAGCGCTCGTCATCGTCGGCGGCGTTGGAGCCGTCGGGTTTCGATCCCTCGTCCTCGCTCAGCAACTCCCGCGCCTTGGCCACGATGAAACAGACTTTTTGCGGATTGATGTCCGGCATGGAGGGATTGGATTCGTCGATGGTGCGCATGTCCGATTCCGGCTTTCGCCGCCTTCCGTTCCGGCCGAACCCCGGCCCTTGTGACAATATAGGCGTTCGCGCGAAAAATACCTTGCGAGAGGTCAACGCTTGTTTTCGATGGTCAGGCTCTCGACCCAGCGCGCGCCGGGCTGGATGTCATAACGGCGATCGGCGTTGAAATAAGCTTTGGTCAAATCATCCGGGGGCATGGCGATTTCGTCGAGATCGATCGCTTGCGGCGTTCCGACCAGACCCTTGTCGGTCATTTTCAGCGTATAGATCAGGCCATTGCCCATGCGGGCGCCATATTCCGTCGGACGCTTGAAGATGAACAGCAGCGAGTGTTCGAGCCAGCCCAGATCTGCAACCGTGACCGTGTGGGGGTTGGCGTAGGGATAGGGGACGTGGCATAAAATGTCCTCGCCCTCGACGCATTTGAACTCGCGCATGGACAGGAAATATTCGGCGAATTTCTTGTCGTCGAAAGCGATGGCGAAGGCGGTCTCCTCGCCCTTGGGAGTAAAAGTCACGGTCCCGATGGCGATATCCTTGCCGTCGCGCGTATGCAGGACGATGTCCTTGGTCCCTTCCAGCGCCGGTTCGCCGGCCAGCGCCGCGCAGGAATAGGCGAGCATGAAGACGGCGGCCATTGGCGCGAAGATTTTCATCGGACCTCCCAAAATATCGTTATCTTTTGACGTCAATTTGGAACTTTGCCGTCAATCGCGCAACCGCGTTCAAGCCGCAATCCATTGCCTGGCCGCCTCCAGCTCGGACAGGGAGAAAAGCTTGACCTCGCAAGGAAAAATCGGCCGAAACAGATTGACCGCGGCGTGAGTCCAGCCTTGATCCGCCACCACGGCGACGCGGCGGAAATCATGCCAGTGTCTGACGCCGAAAACCCCATCGTCCCATAAAGCCGCCGGTTCATAAGCGGAAAAATCCGCGCCGAGGACGTAAAGCATCTTGATCGGCCCCTGCTTCATCAGCGCCTCGGCGCCCGGGATCAAAACGTCGCGATAATCCTCGTGGGTGACCTTGCCGGACGTCTCGATTCCCAACACGTCCGGCGGCAAACCTTCAATCACCTGCATCATGGCGGAGCCTCCCTTGTGAAAGCGGGCCCGATTATCGCGCCCAAAGCCGGCATTGTGAGGACGCCCGGCTCAATGGCCTTCGACGGCCAGTTCCAGTTTGCGCCGTGATTCCTGCACTTTGGCGTTATTCGCGGCGTAAGCCGAGAACAGCGCCTCCAACTGCTTGCGCAGGGCGGGTTTCGACGCGCTCAACTGACCGCCGACGAGCTTGAGATCGGCTTTGTGCGCTTCGATGAAATCGGAAACCGCGATTTCCGAATCCATCCCCGGGACCGCCAGCGGGATGATTTCGCGCAGGGCATCGGCGGGCCGCGTGACAAATTGCGCGTAGGCGGCGTCGAATTTCGCCTTGACCGGCTCCGGCTGATGCAATTTTTCGCGCGATGCTTCGGCTTTGGCGAGGGCGCTGTCGACTGCGGCGGCGGCGTGGGCGAAGAACTCGCGGGCGGCGACCAGTTCAGGCTTGTATTTGGGCAGGTCGAGCGGCTGCAGGTTTTGCGGCGCGGGGTGCATGGCCTTGCCGAATTGCTGCATCGTGGCGGTGAGGTCGTCGTTGAAGGTTTTCAGAATAGCCAGATCGTCGGCGTAAGGGCCGATTTTCGCGCGCTCATCGTCGCTCAGGACCGGGATATGGACGCCGGGCTGGTCGAGAATGCGGGTTTGCAGCAGATCGGCGAAGGCCTTGGCCTGTTCGGCCTGCTTGTCGCCGCACCCCATCAGCGGCAGGACGACGGCGAAGAGGGCGAAAAATTTGCGTCCGGCGCGCATGGGCGAATCCCTTGTGACAGGGCTTCAACCTAGCTAATGCGCGACGCCGTGTCGTTGCTTAAGCGAAGGGAATCTTCGTTTGGGCCTCCCCCCTTTGCAATCACGGCGTCAGCGCGACGTTTTTCGCGTCATGCCGCCGCGAAGCAATGGCGTGGAAAACAGCCACGCCTCGCGCCAGTTCCGCTTCCGCCTCGTCGGCCGACAGTGTCGAGAAAATGCGCTGAAGCTCGGCGCC
>NZ_JBKQOU010000190.1:0-12355 GCF_052145335.1 Rhodoblastus sp. | reverse complement strand
ATCTTCATCGGCTTGCGCGACATGGCTGGACAATGTGGTCGCCAGCGTCGAGCATAAGGTATGGCCCGGGCGCGACGCCCAATGCCGCGATGAAGACATGAGGGGGATGCCAGATGAGACTTTTTCTTGCCGCGGCTTTTTCTTGCACCGCCCTTTGGAGCGTCAGCGCGCAGGAGCGCGCCAATGCGCCGCAACCCACGAGCGAGGCGGCGCCCGTCGTCGGCCAGGAAGACCTCGCGGACATCATGGGCGAGACCTCAAGCTGTCCTTCGCCGGCTCGCTGAAAAACTGGAATCTGGCGGATTTTGAAGTCGCGCAGATCAACAAGAGTTTTCGCCGGGCGGCCCAGCTCTATCCCGTGTTCGGAAACGTGCCGGTGGCCAGGCTGATAGCCGAAATCAGCGAGCCCGTGCTGGCGGAGGTCAAGAAGTCGATCAAGGATCGAGACAGCGGCGCCTTTCTCAAATCCTTCGACAAGCTCACCACGGCCTGCAATTCCTGCCATCAGGAGGCCAAGCTCGGCTTTATCAAGATGCAAGTGCCAACGGCCTCGCCTTTCAGCAATCAGGTTTTCCCGCCGGCTCAAAAGTGAAGCTCAAAGCCTGAGGCCGCCAACTTCGAGGGCGGAGAGCCCATGGACAACAAGAGGCATTTCAACATCGGCTATCTGCTCTTCGCCTGGATCGCCATATTGTTGCTGCAGCAATGGTGGACTGCGGCGCAGCAAGTCGAAGTCGCGCCCTATAGCGAGTTCGTCGATCTGTTGCGGCAGGACAAGATCGAAAGCGTCGAAGTCGCCGATAAATCCCTGACGGCGATTTTGAAAGAGGCCCTGCCCAATGGGCGAAAGAGCATTTTCGTCCTGCGCGTCGATCCGGCCATCGCCCGCGATCTGGAGGCGGCCAAAGTCGAGTTTTCCGCCGCGCCGGACACCACCTGGCTGTCGAACCTGCTGTCCTGGATCGTGCCGGTCGCGATTTTCTTCGCCTTCTGGAGTTTTCTCACTCGCAAGATGGGCCAGGGGCTGGGCGCCGCCATGTCCATCGGCCAGAGCAAGGCCAAGGTTTTCGTCGAAAAGGACACCAAGGTCGGCTTCGCCGATGTGGCGGGCGTCGATGAGGCGAAAGACGAACTCAGCGAGATTGTCGCCTTCCTGAAGGACCCCGCGACCTATGGCCGCCTTGGCGCGCGAATTCCCAAGGGCATCCTGCTGGTCGGGCCGCCGGGAACCGGCAAGACCCTGCTCGCCCGCGCCGTGGCCGGGGAAGCCGGCGTGCCGTTTTTCTCGATCAATGGATCGGAATTCGTCGAAATGTTCGTCGGCGTCGGCGCGGCGCGGGTGCGCGACCTGTTCGTTCAGGCGCGCCGAAGCGCGCCCTGCATCATTTTCATCGACGAACTCGACGCTCTGGGACGGGCGCGCGGCTTGAGCCCGTTCGGCAATGATGAAAAGGAGCAGACCCTCAACCAGTTGCTGAGCGAACTGGATGGTTTCGATCCGAGCGTCGGCGTGGTGCTGCTGGCCGCGACCAATCGGCCGGAAGTGCTCGATCCCGCCTTGCTGCGCGCCGGACGTTTCGACCGGCAGATCGCCGTCGACCGGCCGGACAAGGGCGGCCGCGTCGAAATCCTCAACGTCCATCTCAAGAAGGTGAAGCTGGACGCCGATGTCGATCCGGCGAGGATCGCCGCCTTGACGCCGGGTTTCACCGGCGCGGACCTCGCCAATCTCGTCAACGAGGCGGCGACGCTGGCGACCCGGCGCGGCGCCAAGACGGTGTCGAGCGAGGATTTCACCGCGGCGGTGGAGCGGGTCGTCGCGGGGCCGGAAAAGCGCAAGAGGCTGCTCAATCCGCAGGAGCGCATGATCGTCGCCTTTCACGAAATGGGTCACGCCATTGTCGCCATGGCGCTGCCGGGCGTCGATGTGGTGAAGAAAATCTCGATCATCCCACGCGGCCTGGGCGCGCTCGGCTATACAATGCAGATGCCAAGCGAGGATCGCTACCTGATGACGCGATCCGAACTCATCGACCGGATGACCGTGCTGCTCGGCGGAAGAGCGGCGGAAGTGGCCATCGTCCACGAGCCGACGACGGGAGCGGCGGACGATTTGCAGCGCGCCACCGAAATCGCCCGCGCCATGGTCTCGCGATATGGCATGACGGCGGAGGTCGGGCAGGCGTCGTTCATTGCTGAGCGTCCGCGCTTTCTCGAACTGCCCGGGACCGGCGCCAATCCTGCGGCGGCGAGCGAGGAGACCAGCGCCGCGATCGACAAGGCGCTGGGCCATCTCATCGACCAGGCGTTTTCGCGCGCGACGGCGATCCTGAAAATTTGCGAGTCCATCCATCGCGAGGCCGCGCAGCGCCTTCTGGAACAGGAAACCCTGGCTGGAGACGACCTGACGGCGATCGGCGAAACGGTGCGCCGACAGGTCGAAGGAAAGCTGTTAATGTCGTCGGCGTGACCGCTTGCGCCAGATCGACATGCAAAGCGTCGGCCGGCGCAAGATGCAAAAGACGCGTGCCCAAGAATGCGCAAGGAGAGTTCGCGCAAGGGCGCGGAAACCAGGGAGTTCGTCACCATGGCCGCAGGCGATCCGACGAGATGGATGTGGTCGGAGGCGATGGAAATGCTCGCCCGCGCCGAACGCCTCCACAGCCAGGCCTTTCCACCCCGGCGGGCCTTGGGGCGCAAGGTCTGGGAGCCTCCGGTCGACGTGCTCGAGACCGACCGGGAGGTTCTGATCTTCGTCGCTTTGCCTGGCGTCGGCGAGGAAGACGTCGAAGCGGCGATCGAGGGCGGCGAACTGGTCGTCGCGGGCCGCCGCGCCCTGCCGCCGCAACTGCGCACAGCTTTCATCCATCGCCTCGAACTCCCGCAAGGCTGTTTCGAGCGGCGCATCCCGCTTCCCCCCGGCCGTTATGACCGGCTCGCCCGCGCGGTCAGCAACGGCTGCCTGCTGATTAGCCTGCGCAAGGCCGACTGAGGAGCGACCCCATGATTTCGCAACCCGAGACGGTCGAGACCCCCACCATCGAAGCCCCATCGGAGCCCGCGAGCGTCGCGGAATCCGTTCCCCGCGACGGCCTGATCATTCTGCCGGTGCGTGAAATGGTGCTGATGCCGGGCACGGTGACGCCGGTCGCCATCGGCCGCGCGGCTTCGATCGCCGCGGCGCAGCAGGCGGTGCGCGAGGAGCGGCAGATCGGCGTGCTGATGCAGCGGGAGGCCACGACGGCCGAGCCTTCCGCGCTCGATCTGCATCGCACCGGCACGGTCGCCAATGTGCTGCGCTACATCAACGCGCCCGATGGAACGCATCATATCGTCTTGCAGGGCGAGCAAAGATTCCGGGTGACGGAGTTTTTGAAGGAGCGTCCCTTTTTCGTCGCGCGCGTCCAGCGCATCGAAGAGCCGGAGACCCGGACGCCCGATATCCAGGCGCGTTTCATGAATTTGAAGCAGCAGGCGGTGGAAGCCTTGCAACTGATGCCGCAGGCGCCGCGCGAGCTGATCGAAACGGTGCAGGCCATCGAGGCGCCCGGAATGCTCGCCGATGTCCTCGCCGCCTATATCGACATCAGCGCCAACGACCGCCAGGAATTGCTGGAGACCATCGATCTCGCCGCGCGTATCGACAAGGTGACGAAATTCCTCGGCGAGCGGCTGGAAGTACTGCGGCTGACCCATGAGATCGGCCAGCAGACCAAGGCCTCCTTCGACCAGCGACAGCGCGAGGCGGTGCTGCGCGAACAGATGGCGACGATCCAGCGCCAGCTTGGCGAGGAAGGCGGCCGGGCTGAGGAAGTGCGCGAACTCTCCGAAAAGATCGCGCGCGCGGGCATGCCGGCCGAGATCGAGGAACAGGCGCGGCGGGAATTGCGCCGTTACGAGCGCATGCCCGACGCCGCCGGCGAAGCGGGCCCGACGCGCACCTATCTCGACTGGCTGATCGAACTGCCCTGGGCCTTGCCGGAGCCGAAGCCGATCGACATCGCGCAGGCGCGTAAAATTCTCGACGCCGACCATTTCGGGCTGGAAAAGATCAAGCAGCGGATCGTCGAATATCTCGCCGTGCGCAAACTCGCGCCCCAGGGCAAGGCGCCTATATTGTGCTTCGCCGGGCCGCCCGGCGTCGGCAAGACGTCGCTTGGTCAATCCATCGCCCGGGCGATGGGCCGCGCCTTCGTGCGCGTCAGCCTCGGCGGCGTGCATGACGAAGCCGAGATTCGCGGTCATCGCCGCACCTATATCGGCTCGCTGCCGGGGAACATCATCCAGTCGATCCGCAAGGCGGGAGCGCGCGACTGCGTGATGATGCTCGACGAGATCGACAAGATGGGGCAGGGCGCCCACGGCGATCCCGCGGCCGCCATGCTGGAGGTGCTCGACCCGGAGCAGAACGCCACGTTCCGCGACAATTACCTCGGCGTCCCCTTCGACCTTTCGCGCGTGGTCTTCATCGCCACCGCCAACATGCTCGACACGGTGCCCGGCCCCTTGCGCGATCGCATGGAGATCATCAGCCTCGCCGGCTATACCGATGGCGAGAAGCTGGAGATCGCCCGGCGCTATCTCGCGCCCCGCCAGCTTGAGGCCAATGGCTTGAAGCCGGGGCAGGTCGAAATCGAGGACGAGGCGCTGCGGCGCATCATCCGCGATTATACGCGAGAAGCCGGGGTGCGCAGTCTCGAACGCGAAATCGGCCGCGCCTTGCGCCACGCGGCTGTGCAGATCGCCGAAGGCAGCGTCGAACATTTGCGCATCGGCGCAGAAGATTTACCTTCGATCATGGGGCCGCCGCGTTTCGAGGACGAACTGGCTATGCGCACCAGCGTGCCGGGCGTCGCCACCGGACTGGCCTGGACCCCGGTCGGCGGCGACATCTTGTTTATCGAAGCCGCCCGCTCGCCCGGCCGGGGCGCGCTGGTGCTCACCGGCCAACTCGGCGAGGTGATGCGCGAGAGCGCTCAGGCGGCGTTGACCCTCGTCAAGAGCCAGGCTGGATCTTTCGGCATCGCGCCCGAGATTTTCGAAAAAAGCGACATCCATATTCACGTGCCGGCGGGCGCCACGCCCAAGGACGGCCCGAGCGCCGGCGTGGCGATGTTCACGGCGCTGGTCTCGCTGCTCGCCAATCGAACGGTGCGCAGCGATACGGCGATGACCGGCGAGATTTCGCTGCGCGGGCTGGTGCTGCCGGTCGGCGGCATCAAGGAAAAGGTCACGGCGGCGGCGCGCGCCGGCCTGAAGCGCGTCATGCTGCCGGCGCGCAATCGCCGGGATTACGACGACATCCCGGAGGAAGCGCGCAAAAAACTGGAGTTCATCTGGCTGGAGCGGGTCGACGATGCTGTCGCCGCCGCGCTCGAGACAGGTCCTGCGGACAAGTGAACGCTTGAAGGGATAGCGAAATGCCCTGGCGGCCCCACGACGCGCCCCGTCATACCAAAAAAGCCGACACGGTCGAACTTTGCGAAATGTGGAGCGAGGTGGCGAACAAGGTGTTGGCCGACACCGGCGATGAAGGGCGGGCCGTGCGCACCGCCAACGCCGTCGTCGCAAGGAATTGGGCGAAAGCGTTCTGGCGGCGTCAAAGGTGATTTGGCGCCAGGAGAATCAAACCATGACTTCGAGCGGTGAAGCCCGGCACTTGCCGATCATCCAGCTTCCCTCGCCGGCGGCCGAACGCAGCGACTCCGTCTTCGCCGCTTTGGAAAAGCGAAAAACCACGCGCGAAATCGCCGCGACGCCGCTGCCGATGCAGGTTCAGTCAAATCTTCTGTGGGCCGTCGACGTCCGGGCGGTCCACGACGATCTGCGCAACCTGGGCCTCGAAGTGCTGGAGTCGGGCGCCGCTACGCAGAGGCGGTCGCGGGGAAGAAGCAGTTGAAAACCGCCCACCAGAACAATACGCCGAATAGCAGGCCGCCGATCAGGGTCCAATTCGCAGCGCGCCATTGGAAGGGCGGAAGCGGCGGGTATGCGGGGGGCGGGAGAAAAGGTTCAGCTGGAGTGACGGCGGCTGTCTCGGCAATGCTGCGAATGAGCCGGTGAACCTGAGCCTCGAGCGCGCTTTTTTCGGCTTGATAGTCGAAGGCGGGGGTCGGCGCGGAAGGATTTTCCCGTGCGCGGGTCGGTAGTGTCTGCATAAGTGGGGCCTCGTCGTTCGATGCAATGTTCGGCGAGGCGAATGTCCTGCAGCGCGTGCTAAACTTTCATTGTCCTGAAATGCGCAATTAGAGCAAAACCAGGTTTTTGGCTCGCAGATGCGCGCGCTTCGCGAGCCAACCCCGTCAAAGTCCGGGGCATTTCACGCGTGCGATGGCGGGTGCTATCGACGGGATAGGGCTCCGAATTTTCCGCCAGACCGCCGGATATTGGCCCAGAAAGATTAGCCGAGGCTGCTTTGCCGGCAAGCGCCGAGGAAGAAGGCGACCCTCTCCGTAACGTGAGATCCGATCTCTCCGCGCAGCGACTCCAAAGGTTCGCCCGACAAGGCGCGCAGGAGGAGAGGGTAGAGGATCAAATCGCGGAAATACCGAGCCGTCTTTGCCAGTCGGTCCGGACGCAATGCCGGCAATTTCGCCAGATCGTCAAGATCCGCAGCCTCGCTGATGAGGCGCGCCATGGTTTCTCCGCCCCGTTGGCGCATCGTGCCGATAATGACGGTCCCGTATTCAGGAAAGCGGGACTCCTCGGCGATGGCCAGACGAAACAAGCCGATCCACTCAGTCGTCAGGACCTCCTGGATGAACGCCACGCCAATGCTCGCGAAGCGCTCCTCAAGCGTCTTGCCGACCGGCCGGTAATTTTGCAGCCGATCCGTCTTGGCGAGCCCATAACGCATGACGGCGGCGGCAAACAGCGCCTGCTTGTTGGGGAATCGCGCATAAATGGTCGCCTTGCCCGAACGGGCGGCGACAGCGATCTTGTCGATGCTCGCGCCCTCGAATCCATGATCCAGGAATGCCTGGCGAGCGGCGCAGAGGATGCGTTCCTCGACCTCTCCGGCAAGTTCACGCGGCGGACGGCCGCACCGGCCGTTGGCGCCCGCCGTCGCACTTTTCATTTTCCTCGCGGGGGTCTTGGTCGCCTCACGCATTGTCGCCGCCAGATTTTCGAGCCCGCGCCGGCCGGCCCCCGCCAGATCCCAACTTAAGCCTTTCAGCGCTCACTGTAAAGTGAACGAAACCGTTCCGTTCATATATTGCGCCGACCGTTTTTTCGCAATATAAAAAGAACGGTACCGTTCCGTTCTGTTTGGTTCGAGGCGCTTTGACAGTAGGAGTTGCGCGTCATGTTGAAACCCAATGATGAAGGCAGAGGCATCGAAGCGCTCCAGGAAGCCGAAAGCCGGCAGTTCGTTCCGCTCGCCGCAGATGAGGCGTTCGGCGTTGATCTGCTCGATAGCCCGCGCGCCGAAGACAGGTTTGCGGGGCAGAGGCCGACGGCGTTGGAGCGCCCGGTCGTCGAAGAACCCGCCGAGCAACCGGAGCACGACACAAAAGACCATCCTCCGCATGCGCAAGGCGCAAGCAGCGGCGCGCGCCGCGAACGCCGCCGGCGTCCCGCGCTTCTTCTCGGTTCGGCCATCTTCGCGCTGGCGGTGGCGTCGAGCGGCTATCTCTATTGGGACGACGCCCGGCATTTCGAGGAAACCGACGACGCATTCGTCGCGTCGCGCCAGGTTCCCATCGCACCCAAGATTTCAGGCTACGTGACCGCCATTCCGGTCACTGACAACCAGCACGTCGCCGCCGGCGACGTGATCGCGCGCATCGACGATCGCGATTATCGCGTCGCCCTCGACCAGGCCAATGCGCAGGTCGCCGCCGCCAGGGCCAGCATCGAGAATATCGACGCCCAGACAGCCGTGCAGCGCGCGCAGGTCGAGGCCAACCAGGCCCAGGTTGACCAGGCCAAGGCCGCGCTGGTGTTCGCGCAACAGCAGTCCGCGCGCTACGAGGAACTGGCGCGAAAGGGCGCGGGCTCGGTCCAGAACGCCCAGCAATATAATTCGCAGCTGGATCAGCAGCAGGCGGCGCTCAAGAGCGCGCAGGCCGCAGTCGCCGTGGCGCAACGCCAGATCGACGCCCTGAAGGCGCAGCGCGCCAGCGCCGAGGCAAGCCTCGCTCAGGCCGCGGCGCAGCGCGAACAAGCGCAGCTCAACCTGTCCTATACGACAGTGACCGCGGTCGAGCCCGGACGCATCGTCAACCTCACCGCGGAGCCCGGCGAATTCGCCCAGGCCGGCACGAACCTGACCATGTTCGTTCCCGATGAAATCTGGGTCACGGCGAATTTCAAGGAGAACCAGCTCGACGCCATGCGGCCGGGCCAGCCTGCGGCGCTCAGCATCGACGCCTATCCAGAGCGCGCCATCCGCGGCCATGTCGCGAGCGTGCAGCCCGGATTGGGGACGGCGTTCTCGCTGCTGCCGGCGCAAAATGCAACCGGCAATTACGTCAAGGTCGTCCAGCGCGTGCCGGTGAAGATCGTCATCGACAATCCCCCGACCGACGTCGCTCTCGGCCCTGGCATGTCGGTCGTGCCGAGCGTCCGCGTCGACGCGGGCGCGTCGATTTACGAACGCCTGACTGCGTCCTTTGACCGCCTTTGGAGGAAGTCATGAGCGCCAGCGCCGACGCCCGCGCCGTGTCTGCGCCCCTGGCGGCCGAGGCGGTCAATCCCTGGCTGATCGCTGTCGTTGTTGCGCTGGCGTCGTTCATGGAAATCCTCGACACCACCATCGCCAACGTGGCTTTGCGCTATATCGCCGGCGGGCTCGGCGTCAGCGAGGACGAATCTTCGTGGGTGGTGACGACCTATCTCGTCTCCAACGCCATCATCGTCACGGCGACGAGTTTTCTGGCGAAGAAATTCGGCCGCAAGGCCTTTTTCCTTGCCTGCCTCGGTCTCTTCACAGTGAGTTCGGTGCTCTGCGGCATAGCGTGGAATCTTCAGTCGCTGCTGCTGTTCCGGCTCATGCAAGGTTTTGCGGGCGGCGGCATGGTGCCGGTCGCGCAATCCATTCTCGCCGACAGCTTCCCGCCCGCCAAGCGCGGCCAGGCCTTCGCCCTGTTCGGCCTCGCCGTGGTCGTCGCTCCCGTCGTCGGACCGACGCTCGGCGGCTGGCTGTCCGACAATTGGTCGTGGCATTGGTGTTTCCTGATCAATGGGCCGGTCGGGCTTTTGACCATGGCGCTGATCCATGTGCTGGTAAAGGAAACGCCGAAAGAAAAAACCGGGATTCGCTTCGACGTGGTGGGCTTCCTGCTGGTGGCCTCCTTCCTTGGCGCCTTGGAAGTCGTACTGGATCGCGGTCAGGTGGAGGACTGGTTCGGGTCGCACTTCATCGTCGCTTTCGCCACGATCTCCGCGCTCGCCTTCGTCCTGATGATCCCCTGGGAGGCCACTCGTTCCAATCCTCTCGTCGATCTCAGGATGCTCGCCACCCGTCAGTTCGGATCGAGTTTCCTGGTGATGCTGGCGACAGGCGCCGTCCTGCTCGCGACGACGCAGTTCATGCCTGAACTGGTGCAGGAGGATTTCGGCTACACCGCGACCTGGGCCGGTCTCGTTCTTTCGCCCGGCGGGATCGTCGCCATGGCGATGATGTTCATCACCGGACAATTGTCGCGCCGCGTCCAGCCCAAATACCTGATTGCCGCCGGCGCGGCGATCTGCGCCCTCTCGATGTACGGCCTGACCAATATCACCCCGGATCTCGATTTCTGGTTCTTCGCCAAGTCGCGCATGCTGCTGAGCGTCGGGCTGCCGCTGGTCCTGATCCCGATCATGGCCGCATCCTATGACGGCCTGCCGCCAAACAAGACCGACCAGGCCTCGGCGCTGCTCAACGCTGCGCGCAATACCGGCGGCTCGATCGGCGTTTCGCTGGCCTCGAACGTTCTGGCGCACCGCGAACAGTTTCATCAGAGCCGGCTCGCCGAACAGGTCGTCCCCTCCGGCATCTCCTACCAGCAGACGCTGCAGCAGATGACGCATTATTTTGCGTCGCAGGGCGCCTCGATGTTGCAAGCCAAGCAGCAGGCCATCGCCTGGATCGGCCAGCAGGCGCAGCAACAGGCGTCGCTTCTCGCCTATGTGGACGTGTTCTGGACGCTGATGCTGGTCTCGCTCGCCGCCATCCCGCTTGCCTTCCTCCTGCGCAAGATCAAGCTCGGCGGCGCCGTCGCCATGGGACATTGAGCGTCAGAACCATGTTGCTTGGCGCAAATGGCGGGAGCGCCGCACGCGGCCTCCGCCAAATTGATTTCGTTAAAACGCGATCGGACGGTGGTCGGAATAGCAAATGTCGCCCGTCGCGGCGTTGACCCAATCTCCGGAGCCCGCAAACCCGCCCCTGATTTCGGCGCCATTTGCAGGACGGCAATTTCGCAAGACATTGGCCGGCACCTCGCCCCTGAAGCCCCTCGCGTTTTCCATGGCCCAGGCGTTAGCTGTGCCAAAGGCGAGCATCATCAACGTCGCGTAAGCTGTACGCTTGACCATCGGGCGGGTCGCGGCCGAGCGGCCTGTGCAAAATGCCTGTGACATGGGGTGCTCCTGACGATTGTTGCTGGTTTCAAGATAGGCGTTCAGCGCCCTGTCTGTGGGCAGCCATTCTTGTACGTAAGGAGGGGTGGGAAAAGTTTCAGATTGGCTTTGATATATTCAATCTGCCCTGAAGCCGTAAGCCAGCAGGATTTCGAGGCGAAAGCCCAGCATTTACTTCGTTCGTGCTTTAATCTTGACAATAGATGGCGTCCGGCGAAGCTGCTTCCAGTCCGCCCCTCGGCTTGTCAGAGCCTCGTCATGACTTTTTTCTACATTCTGGTTTTCATCGGGCTGCTCGAAGCGGGAATCGGCAAATTTTCCAGCCTGCAGGATGACTTCGACGAGGCGGCGACGGATTTTGGCTCCTTCGCGCATCATCTCCTCGCGCCCACTTTCGTCTATGGCCTGATCTTCGCTATCGGATTCGCCCTGGCGCCCGAGAGCCGCGGCGCCTTCAAGGACTGGCCATGGTTCGTCTGGCTGCCGATTTTCCTGATCGGCGAGGATATGGTGCAATATTGGTGGCACAGGCTTAGCCACACGAAATACGGTTGGCGCTGGCATCGCACCCATCATTCGGCGCCCTATATGGGCGTCCGTGTCACCATCCGAAACAACATGTTCTATACGTTATTCATGCCCAATGTCTGGGTCGCCGCCGTTTTCCTTTTCCTCGGCGCCGACGGTTTCGCAGGGGCTTATGCTCTGGTGAAAGTCCTCGTCGTCGCCGCCGCGCATAGTGAACTCCGGTGGGATCGATACCTCTACCGCTCGAAATTCCTGTCGCCGCTCGCCTGGATCGTCGAGCGAACGATTTCGACGCCGGCCACCCATTTCGCCCACCACGCCTTGAGCGAGAGCGACGGCATCGGCCATTGCAACGGCAATTTCGGCAATCTGCTGTTCTTTTGGGACGTGCTTTTCGGAACGGCGCTAATCACCCGCAAATATCCTGCGGCCTTCGGCGTGGGGAACGATCCCGTCTACGGCCGTGAGCCCTGGCTGGAGCAATTGTTCTTCCCGCTGATCCGGTCGCGCCGCCAGGCGTCGGATGGACGCCCCACTTTCGGCGGGCTATGGGCGCGCCCAACTCGCGCCCGGAAAGATCGCGCTCAGGCTGCATAAAATTGCGAACGCGGCGAAAGCCGGACCAAAAGCGCCGCGCCGATCGCGCAAACGAAGAGACCGCCTCGCGGCGGCCTCTCCAAACCTGTCTGCGCTTTTCGATCAAGCGATCGAATTACGCGCGTTCCTGGACTTGCGATAGCCGGCGAACCCGATGCTGGTGAAACCCGCCAGCATCATCAACCAGGTGGACGCCTCCGGCACGGCGGTGACGTTGAAGCTGGTCAGCGCGCCGTAAGAGCGATCGTAACCGGCGAAATAGGAGATCGTCGGGTTGTTGACGCCCTGATAATAGGCCGAGAAGTAAATGTCCTTTTTGCTCGGCAAAGCAGTCTGGAAGACGATGCCGCCGGCATAGGTCAAGTTTGCTCCGTCCGGCGAAGCCGGCGCGGCGGCAGGCACGAAAAGCTTGTTATCGTAGACGAAAACGTCGCCGTTGGCGTTTTCGAAGCTACCCGATCCCAGGACGAGTTTTTGGTTGCCAAGGGTGTTCGAGTGAAGCACACCGCTGGTGAGGTCGTATTCACCTCCGCCGACGGCGGTCCCCGTGACCCACGCAGTCCCGGACGTGCCTTGCCCGCTATAGGTGATCTCGAAAGTCGCGGCCTGAGCGCCCGCCGAAGCGAAGCACGCGACGCCTAAAAAGGCGGCGACAGCAAAG
>NZ_JBKQOU010000189.1:0-31489 GCF_052145335.1 Rhodoblastus sp. | reverse complement strand
AGCGCTCCCGCTTGCCAAAGCAGGGGCGTTTGTTTTCTTTGTTGCGTCAATGCGCATATCCTGATCCGAAAAGTCTCCAACTTTTCGGGGATATTCGAAACGCCACAAGCCTCGCAGGGGCCGGTCTCCACCGGACGCGGGTCAACAACGGGCTTTAAAAGCCCTCATATGGAGATGAAAATGGCTCGTATAGCCGGCGTCAATATTCCGACCAACAAGCGTGTGGTCATAGCTTTGCAATATATCCACGGCATCGGCTCGAAAAAGGCCGAGGAAATCTGCGAAAAGGTTTCCATCCCGGCCGAGCGCCGCGTCAACCAGCTGACCGACGCGGAAGTGCTGCAGATCCGCGAGACCATCGACCGCGATTACATGGTGGAAGGCGATCTTCGCCGCGAAGTGGCGATGAACATCAAGCGCCTGATGGACCTCGGCTGCTACCGTGGCCTGCGCCATCGCCGCCAGCTGCCGGTTCGTGGCCAGCGCACCCATACCAACGCCCGCACCCGCAAGGGCAAGGCGAAGCCGATCGCCGGCAAAAAGAAGTAAAAATCCGGCCCAAATGGGTTGGGTCGGGCTGCAAAAGGCGCTTTTCTGGGCTCCGATGCTCACGTACTGAAGTACGCTCCGCTTCGGTGCTCGCAAAACGCCGTTTTCGCCGCAACCCAACCCATTTTGATCCGAATTTTGAGTGTTCCCCCTTCGCGTTCCCTAGGGATGCGAGATTAACCCCAGCGCCTGGCATTACGGGCGCGTTAGAAGGACTGAAATATGGCCAAGGAAAACACCCGCGTTCGCCGCAGGGAGCGCAAGAACATCGCTTCGGGCGTCGCCCACGTCTATTCCTCGTTCAACAACACCATGATCACCATCGCCGACGCGCAGGGCAACACGATTTCGTGGTCGTCCGCCGGCACCATGGGCTTCAAGGGCTCGCGCAAGTCGACCCCCTATGCCGCGCAGATGGCCGCCGAAGACGCCGCCCGCAAGGCGCAGGAACACGGCATGCGCACGGTGGAAGTCGAAGTTTCCGGTCCCGGCTCCGGCCGCGAATCGGCGCTGCGCGCCCTCCAGGCGGCGGGCTTCACCGTCACCTCGATCCGCGACGTGACGCCGATCCCGCATAACGGCTGCCGCCCGCGCAAGCGCCGCCGCGTCTGATCTTTGCAATGCCGCGTGAGTCTTCGACGGAAGACTCGCGCGTTTTCCGTGCAACGGCGCCGCAGCCATGGTCGACGGACCGATATGCCCGGCGTCGAGGAAGAGGTCGAGAAATGATTCAGAAAAATTGGCAAGAACTGATCAAGCCGAACAAGCTGCATGTCGTGGCCGGCGAAGATCCCAAGCGCGTCGCCACCGTCATCGCGGAGCCGCTGGAGCGCGGCTTCGGCCTCACCCTTGGCAATGCCTTGCGGAGAATTCTTTTGTCGTCGCTGCAGGGCGCGGCCATCACCTCCGTCCATATCGACGGCGTGCTGCATGAGTTTTCGTCCATCCCCGGCGTGCGCGAGGACGTGACCGACATCGTCCTCAACATCAAGGACGTGGCGATCAAGATGCACGGCGACGGCCCCAAGCGCATGACCCTGAAAAAGCAGGGTCCGGGCGTGGTCTATGCCGGCGACATCGGCGTGACCGGCGACATCGCCGTGCTCAACCCGACCCTGCCGCTCTGCACCCTCGACGAGGGCGCGGAAATCCGCATGGAATTCACCGTCAATACCGGCAAGGGCTATGTCCCGGCCGATCGCAACCGCGCCGAGGACGCGCCGATTGGCCTGATCCCGGTCGATTCGATCTATTCGCCGGTGAAAAAGTGCAGCTACAAGATCGAGCCGACCCGCGAGGGTCAGGTGCTCGATTATGACAAGCTGACCATGCAGCTGGAAACCAACGGATCGCTGTCTCCGGAAGACGCCGTGGCTTTCGCCGCGCGCATCCTGCAGGACCAGTTGAACGTCTTCGTCAATTTCGAAGAGCCGAAGCGCGAAGAAAACGCCCCGGCGATTCCGGAACTGGCCTTCAACCCGGCGCTCTTGAAGAAGGTCGACGAGTTGGAGCTGTCCGTTCGTTCGGCCAACTGCCTGAAGAACGACAATATCGTCTATATCGGCGACCTGATCCAGAAGACCGAAGCCGAAATGCTCCGCACCCCGAATTTCGGTCGCAAGTCGCTGAACGAAATCAAGGAAGTGCTGGCGCAGATGGGCCTGCATCTCGGCATGGAAGTCACCGGCTGGCCGCCGGAAAATATCGACGAACTCGCCAAGCGGTTCGAAGAGCATTACTGAGGCAAAGCGCCGTCATTGCGAGCGCAGCGAAGCAATCCAGATCCAGCCTGCGGCCACTGGATTGCTTCGTCGCTTCGCTCCTCGCAATGACGGAGGAAAGGTTTCCGGCGCTTCCCAACGTGTAAGCGCCGGCTCAACGCCCCAAAAGGGGCAAAGCACAGAACGGCCGTACCTTGGCACGGCGGCCGTAACAATTTCAGGAGAGCCACATGTATCACGGTCATTCCAAGCGTCGTTTCAACCGCACCGCCGAACATCGCAAGGCGATGTTCGCCAACATGTCTCAGGCTTTGATCAAGCATGAGCAGATCGTCACCACTCTGCCCAAGGCCAAGGATCTTCGTCCGGTCGTCGAGAAGCTGGTGACGCTCGCCAAGCGCGGCGACCTGCACGCCCGCCGCCAGGCCATTTCCCAGATCAAGGACGCGGTGCTCGTCAAGAAATTGTTCGACGTGCTCGGCCCGCGCTACAAGGAGCGCAACGGCGGCTATTGCCGCGTGCTCAAGGCGGGTTTCCGCTACGGCGACAACGCCGCCATGGCGGTGATTGAATTCGTCGATCGCGACGTCACCGCCCGCGGCCAGGATTCCGGCCCGGTCGCCGAAGCCGCCGAATAGGTTCGTAAACATTTGAAGTTTTGCAAAGGGCGGCGTTTTTGCCGCCCTTTTTCATTGCCGCGCCCCGGCCTATATTGCGGTGAGCAATTCGGGGGATCGCATGGCGTCTAATTTTTTCACCGCGCGCGTCGCATCAGCTTTCATCGGCCTCGCTCTGACGCTTGCCGCGCCGGCTTGGGCGGAAGCTCCGAGAGCCATTCCGCAAAGCAAGGCGGAGGTAAACTTGAGCTTCGCGCCGCTAGTGAAAAAGGCCGCGCCGGCGGTGGTCAATGTCTATGCGCAAAGATTGGACAAACAGCCGCGTAATCCAATCTTCAACGATCCTATTTTCCAGCGCTTTTTCGGCGATGGCCGGCGGCCGGGCGGCGCGACGGCGCAATCGCTTGGCTCCGGGGTGATCGTCGATCCGTCCGGCCTGGTCGTGACTAATTTTCATGTCATCGAAGGCATGACCGACGTCAAGGTGGCCTTGTCCGACCGGCGCGAATTGCCGGCGGAGATTCTTCTGCGCGACCAGCGCAGCGACCTCGCCATCCTGCGCATCAAGAGCAGCGAAAAAGACTTTCCGGTGCTGGAAATGGGCGATTCCGACGCCATCGAGGTCGGAGATCTGGCGCTCGCCATCGGCGACCCCTTTGGCGTCGGCCAGACGGTGACCCAGGGAATCATTTCCGCTCTGGCGCGCACCGAGATCGGCATTTCCGACTATGGCTTTTTCATCCAGACCGACGCGGCAATCAACCCGGGCAATTCCGGCGGCGCGCTGATCGACATGCAGGCGCGTCTCATCGGCATCAATTCAGCGATTTTCTCGCAATCGGGCGGTTCGGTCGGCATCGGCTTCGCCATTCCGGTCAATATGGTGAAGAACGTGGTGGCGGCGGCGAAATCCGGCGGCAAGGAAGTTCGCCGCCCCTGGCTCGGCGCCAATCTGCAGAATGTTTCGCGCGACATCGCCGAATCGCTCGGCCTCGACCGTCCGGCCGGCGCCCTGGTCGCCGAAGTCGATCCGCATGGACCGGCGGCGGCGGGCGGGCTCAAGCGCGGCGACGTGATCGTCGCGATCGACGGGCAGGCGGTGCAGGATTCCGGCGGCGTCGGCTATCGTCTCGGCGCGCGGCCGCTCGGCGGGGTGGCGTCGCTGGCGGTGCGCCGCGATGGCAAGCCCGTGGTCGTGTCGCTGAACCTGGTCGCCGCGCCGGAAAACCCGCCGCGCGACCTGATCAAGATCAAGGGCGCCTGCCCCTTCGCCGGGGCCAGCGTGGTCAATATTTCGCCGGCGACGATGGAGGAGTTTTCCATCGCCAATAGCCGTGACGGCGTCGCCGTGGTCGATGTGGAGGAAGGCGCACCGGCGTCGATGGTCGGATTCCAAAAGGGTGATATCGTGGTTTCGCTCAGCGGCGAGAAGATCGGCAGCACGCGCGATCTGGAACGATTGTGCGGACAGCATCCCTATGTGTGGAAATTGTCGATCAACCGTGGCGGGCAGATGATCACCAGCGTGATCGGCGGCTGACGAGCGCCGCTCGAAAAATCGTCGGCGTGGAGGGCTCATGCGCATCTGGATGCAGAAGATCCTGACCTTCCACTGGAGCGCGACCTTCCTGCTGATGGGCGTGTTTTCCGCTCTTGGCGCGGCGGCCTCTTTCAATCTGTTCATGACGCTGAGCGCCAATTTCCGCTTTCTCTCGGAACACGGTCTGATGGCGGTGATGGAAGGCGCGCTGATTCAACTGGGCGAGCTGTTGGCGAACGGCTATTTCGCCCTGGCCATGTATATCGGCTTCAAGGCCTGCGAGCGGACCCTGGTTGAGAAGCTATTGGCGAAATGAAGCGCCGTCCGGGCTCTGATCGTCGCCGTGCATCCGCTGCAAAATGGTTTCGGCGTCGTAGTTCTCGCCGATCGACATGGCGCAGATGCGGGAAAGCTGGGTGTAGCTCGGGCCCGTCTGCTTCGCCCATATGGAAAAAGCCCCCTGCGCCGCCGCGAGGTCGCGCTTTGACGTCGCCTTGTCGGAAATTTCGACCCCGGCGTCCCGCAGACAGGCCAGCACGTCGCGCGACAAAATGAAGGCGTCCCAGCCGACAAAGCGCAGAAAATATTGCCCGGTCATGCCGCCGAGCCGCGACCCGTTGCGGGCGAGGAATTCCAGCAATCCGATCTGGTCGTCGGAGGGCCAATCCGCGAGCAAGCGTCCGAAACCGCCGCGCTCAGCGGCGATATGGGCGACGAAGACAGCGTTGGCGCGCACGGCGGCGATTTTCGCGCCATGACGCACGATGCGACTGTCGCTGGCCAGCCGGTCCCAGAATCCGTCCGGCTCCAGGGCCAGCCTGCCGGGCTCGAAATTTTCAAAAGCCGCCTCGAAACCCGGCCATTTCCTGTCGATCACGCTCCACACGAAGCCGGCGCAGAAAATACGCTGGCTCATGCAGGAGAGGATGCGGTTGTCGGGCGTCTGCGCCAGAGCCGCATTGCCTGCGCTTTCCGGCAGCAGGCGCTTGAGCGCTTCGGCGCCGCCCTTGCGTTTTTCCGCTCGTTTGCGGATTGCGGCAAAATCCGGCGTCCCGGTCATGCCTTCAGGCGCACGCTAGCCGCCGTCTGCCCAAACAGCACCTTCTTGTCCTCATCGCTCAGCGGCTTCGGCGGCCGGATCCTGTCGCCGATTTCATAGGCGCGCTGAACGGCGGGGCGGGCGCGAACCGTGTCGAACCAGCGGCGCAGGTCGGGAAAATCGTCGAGGTTCTGGCCCTGGTCCTTCCACGGCGCGACCCAGGGATAACAGGCCATGTCGGCGATCGAATAGGCGCCGGCGACAAAGCCGCCATGGTCGCGCATCTTCGCCAGTTGACCGTCGAGCACGCCATAGAGCCGGTTGGTTTCCTTGACATAGCGGTCGATGGCGTAGGGGATTTTTTCGGGCGCATAGTTCGCGAAATGATGGTTCTGCCCGGCCATCGGCCCGAGGCCGCCCACCTGCCAGAACAGCCATTCCAGCACGGCGAATTTTTCGCGGGGGCCGGCGGGCAGGAATTTCCCGGTCTTTTCGCCCAGATAGGTCAGGATCGCGCCGGATTCGAAAATGGAAACAGGTTCGCCGCCGTCGGCGGGCGCGGTGTCGATGATCGCCGGCATGCGGTTATTCGGGGCAATTTTCAGGAAATCCGGCTTGAACTGATCGCCGGCGCCGATGTTCACCGGGTGGATCTGGTAGGGCAGGCCGGTCTCCTCCAGATAGATCGTGATCTTGTGGCCATTCGGCGTCGGCCAATAGAATAGTTCGATCATGGTCGCCCTTTCGATGAAATCGCATTGCGTGCTAACCAGATTAACGATGAAATCTTGCGGCGGGGTTTGCAATGCCGAAAATCTTTCGCGCTATCGGCGCAATGACGGGCACGTCGATGGACGCCATCGATCTCGCCTATCTGGAAACCGATGGAAGGCGGACGCTGAAATTCGGCCCGAGCGCCTCCTATCCGTTTTCCGAAGAGGATCGCGCGCTGCTGCGCCGGGCGGTGGCGGCGGCGCGGAGCTTGAAGCAGCGCGACGAGCGGCCCGGTCCGCTCGCGGAGGCCGAATATCTGATCACCGGCCGCCATATCGACGTCATTGGCGCCTTTCTCCAAAAAAACAACATCGATGCCGCCACGGTCGATCTGATCGGCTTTCATGGCCAGACCGTGCTGCACCGCCCCGAGGCCGGATTGACGGTGCAGATCGGAGATGGCGCGCTGCTGGCGCGGCGGATCGGCATCGACGTGGCCTATGATCTTCGCGCCGCCGACATGGCCGCAGGCGGGCAGGGGGCGCCGCTGGTGCCCGTCTATCATCGCGCCCTGGCGGAGGCCTCGGGCGTCGCCGCGCCTTTGCTGTTCGTCAATATCGGCGGGGTCGCCAACATGACCTATGTCGAGCCCGACGCCGACCCCATCGCCTGCGACGCCGGGCCGGGCAACGCCTTGCTCGACGACCTGATGTTTGCGCAGACGGGCCGCGCGATGGATGAGGACGGCGCCTGCGCTTTGTCCGGACAGGTCGACGAGGCGGCGCTGGCCAAGCTGATGGATCATCCCTATTTCGCGCAAAAGCCGCCGAAGTCGCTTGACCGCAACGCTTTTTCCTCTAGCCCGGTCGCCGGACTGCCGCTTCCGGACGCGGCGGCCACATTGGCGGCCTTCACCGCCTGCGCCATTCTCGCTCATCTCGGCTTTCTGCCGGCCGAGCCTCGGCTGATCGTGGTCTGCGGCGGCGGCGCGCACAATCCGGCCTTGATGCAGGCGCTGGCGACGAGAGCCCCGTGTCCGGTGCGCCGGGCGGAGGATTTTGGCTGGGACTCGCAGGCGATCGAGGCGCAGGCCTTCGCCTTTCTCGGCGTCCGCTCGCTCAAGGGCCTGCCGCTGACCTTTCCCACCACCACCGGCGTCTCGGAGCCGATGACCGGCGGCGCGCTGGCCTGGGCTGGATAGGCCATTTCGCCGGAATATGTCCGGCCTTTCGGGATTGGTTTGAAAATCTGAAAGTTCGCCATAATGAATCTGCCGTATCGGACGACCTGGGTTTGGAATCATCAATGATCATGCACAACTGGACGGCCAAGCACTGGATTATTGCGGCGCTGGTCATCGTGCTTGGCGCCGGGGCCTTCATATTGAGTTGGGCATAAAGTTGTCGATGCCCTTTCCCGATTTGGCTGCTAGATTGCCATGCTAAAGCTGATCACGGCGAAAAAGGCGAGGAAACGGCGATGACCGCGCAGACCGAAAAGGCCCTGAAAGACCTGCCCCCGGAACGGGAAGGGGCGATGGTGCGCGTCGCCATCGCTTTCACCGCCTGGGCCGAGCGGTGGTTCCCCGACGCCTTCATTTTTGTCGTCATCGCCGTGATCATCGTAGCAGCGGGCGCGCTGATCAACGGCGCCTCGCCGCTCGATACCAGCGTCGCATTCGGCAATGGTTTCTGGAGCCTGATCACCTTCACCATGCAAATGGCTTTTGTCGTTATCGGGGGCTATGTCGTGGCGACTTCCGCTCCCGCGGCAGGGCTGATCCGGCGGCTCGCCGCCGCGCCGAAAAGCGGGATCGCGGCGGTCGGCATGGTCGCCGCCGTCGCGCTTTTCGCCTCGTTGCTCAACTGGGGCCTCAGCCTTGTCTTCAGCGGACTGCTGGTGCTGGCTCTGGCCAAGAGGCGCGAGCTGAAAATGGATTACCGCGCCGCCGGAGGGGCGGCCTATCTCGGGCTCGGTTCGGTCTGGGCGCTGGGGCTTTCGTCTTCCGCCGCGCAGCTCCAGGCCAATGCCGGCAGCCTGCCCAAGGCGTTGCTGCCGATCACCGGCGTCATTCCCTTTACCGAGACGATTTTCCTGTGGCAGTCGATGGTCGTCGCCGCGATCATCATCGCCGTGGCGATCGCCATCGCCTTTCTGTCAGCTCCGGGCCCCGACCACGCCCTGACCGCCGAAGCCATGGGCATTGACGTCTCCGCGAGCGACGTCAACGAGATTGCGCCGCCGTCGCAGCCGGGCGAATGGCTGGAGCATTCGCCGATTCTCACGGTGCTGATCGTGCTGCTCGCCCTCGGCTGGATCATCCACGAATTCTCCCGCCAGAGCGCGATGGTCGCGATTTCCAATCTCAATACCTATAACTTCATCTTCATCATGGTCGGCCTGCTGCTGCACTGGCGTCCCCGGCGCTTTCTCGACGCGGTCAAGAAGGCCGTGCCGGCGACGGCCGGCGTGCTGATCCAGTTCCCGTTCTACGGCGGCATCGCCGCCATCCTGACCCAGCCGAAGAACGGCGCCGGGCTGACGGTTTCCGACCAGATCGCCCACGCCTTCGTCAGCCTGACCACGCAGCATACCTATCCGCTGGCCATCGGTCTTTATTCGAGCATTCTCGGCTTTTTCGTGCCGTCGGGCGGCGGCAAATGGCTGTTGGAGGCGCCCTATCTGATGCAGGCGGCCAACGACCTGAAAGTGAATCTCGGCTGGGCGGTGCAGGTCTATAACGCCGCCGAGGCGCTGCCCAACCTGATCAATCCGTTCTGGATGCTGCCCTTGCTCGGCGTGCTGGGCCTGAAGGCGCGAAACATCGTCGGTTTCACTTTCCTGCAGCTGATCGTGATGCTGCCGCTGACCTTGTTCCTGCTGTGGGCTTTTGCCTACACGCTGCCCTACCACCCGCCAGTGATCCCGACTTAGCTTTATCGACAACGACGGGCAGGGAGCCGACCCTAGACTTTTTGCTCGCATTTGGCGTAAAGCCGCCGCATCTCCGCAATGTCTTCTCGCGTCGGCAGGCCGGCCTCGTTGCCGAGATGCTGCACCTTGAAAGCCGAGGCGGCGCGGGCGAAGTCGAAATGTTCGATCCAGCGCGCCTCGCGGTTCGATAAATAGGAAGCCAGATAGGCGCCGTGGAAAACGTCGCCGGCGCCCGAGGTGTCGATCACTTTTTCGCGCGGCACCTTCAGCGCTGGCAGGCGGCTGATATGGCCGTCCTCGTCGATCCACAACATTCCCTGCTCGCCTTCGGTCACGCCGGCGATTTTGACGCCGCGCGATTTCAGGTAGGCCAGGGTTTCGACCGGCGTGAGCTTCATCTGCGCGCAGAAATTCTCGGCGACCACGGCGACGTCGATATAATGCAGGACCTCGTCGGAATTGACCCTCACTGCGCCGCCGTCGAGCGAGGTCAGCACGCCTTTTTCGCGGCAGGCCTTGGCGTAATAAAGCGCGGCGTCGGCCTGGTGGCCATCGAGATGCAGAGCCTCGTAGGTTCCAACGTCCAGCTTCATGAACGGCCGCAGATGATGCGAATCGCGGGCGCGCAGGATGGCGCGCTTGCCGCCTTGCGGCAGCACGAAGGACAGCGAGGAGCGCGCCACTTTGCGGGGGAACAGCGTGACATCATATTTGCGCGCCATGTCCCAGAACATCTGGCCGAGCCAATCGTCGGACATGGTGGTCAGCAGATCGGGCGCATGGCCGAGTTTGGCGCAGGCGAAAGCCGCCGTCACCGCATTGCCTCCGAACGAGACGGCGAAATCCTTGGCCACCGCCTTTTCGTCGCCCGAAGGCATGACATCGGTGATCATCGTCATGTCGATATAGGAATGACCGACAAAAAGAACTGTCATGGCGTCTCTCGTCAAAACGGCGGCGTCCGATCCGAAAGAAAAAACGCCATTGCAACGGTTTCCAAGTGCCATGAAACGGGCGCGAAAGGAAGCGCCAAGCCAGGAGTCGCAGCCCAGCCGCAACCTCGCCGGGCATGACGTTGCTCAGGCCCCTAAGGCAGAGCCTGGATCAATTTGCCGGCGAAAACCGGGGGCCCGGAGGGTTTGCCATTTGCCGAGCCACCCTCGGGTTCGACCGTCACCGCGAAGAGCGAGGTCTTCACCACATCCGGCGGATAGGCGCGCAATTTGTCGTTGGTGGTGAAATCCGCCTGCTCGACCACGCCGAGAGATTGCGGCGCCCCGAGCTTGTCGTTGATGATCCATAGTTCATAGGACTTGCCGGCCGGAGCCACCGCCGACACCGGGCGCACCGTTAATTCCCGCGTCTTGAGATCGACCGAAACGACGAAAGCCGGCGACGCCGCGTCCTTCTGCAACACGGCGACGAAATTCTGCGGCGCGGCGCTTTGGCGGATTTCGCCCGAAATCAGCGCCACCGCCAGCGAGGCGGCGAGGGCGCCGCTGGCCAGGGCCGCGATTTTCCAGCGCCGCGCCTTTGCGCGCAACGCCGCCAGATCGGCGGCAGCTGGGGTGGTCAAAGAGCCTGCCAAAGAGCCAGCAATGTCGCCTTCGATTCGCTGCCACACTTCCGGCGGCGGAGGAACCTCGGCGACATAGGCGGAAAGCGGCGCCAGACGCGCCTCCCATCGCGAAATCGCGGCGTCGAGAGCGGGCTCGTTCAGCCGCCGCGCCGCGACATTCCGGCGCTCGCTCGAATCCAACACCCCCAGCACATATTCTCCGGCGAGCATTTCGAGGTCGTCTTCGTCCGCGCCGTTCATGTGCCGAGGCACTCCCGCAATTGGGCCAGACTGCGGCGCAGCCAGGTCTTGATGGTCGCTACCGGATGGGCGAACCGCGCCGACAATTCATCCCGGCTCAGGCCCTCGCAATAGGCCAGAACCACGATCCGCCGCCGTTCCGGGTCGAGATGGTCGAGACAGCCCAGCAGGCGCCGCAATTCCTCGCTGCGGTCGCGCCCGGCGAGCGGATCGGATTCCGGCGCCGCGAGGTGCAATCCCTCCGATTCGGGGTCGAGCGTCGCCGGCTTGCGCTTGCGGGCCTCGTCAAGGGCGCGGTTGCGGGCGACCGCCATCATCCAGGTCGTCGGAGCGGCCTTGGACGCGTCGAAGCTCGCCGCATGGCGCCAGATTTTCACGTAAACCTCCTGAAGGATATCCGCCGCCAACGCGCGGTCACCAAGGATACGCAAAATAGTTCCAAAGAGTTTCGACGAGGTCGCGCGATATAAAGCGGCGAAGGCCAGCCGGTCGCCTTGCGCCGAGCGGATCAGCCATTGCGTTAATTCGTCGCCTTTATCCATTGTCATCCTTGCCTTTTTCCGGCCAGGGGCGGCGTCGCAAAAAAGCCTCTGATGTAAAACATTAGCTGCGTGCGGCTCGAGAGTCGATATATCGGCGCGAAAGCGCGATATATTGCCCTCTGGGAACGCGATTCATGGCTTATAGCGTCAAGGAAATTTTCAAGACCCTGCAGGGCGAGGGCGGCCAGGCGGGACGCGCCGCCGTGTTCTGCCGCTTCGCCGGCTGCAATCTTTGGAGCGGCCGGGAAGAGGATCGCTCTGAGGCGGTCTGCACCTTCTGCGATACCGATTTCGTCGGCGTCGACGGTGAGGGCGGCGGCAAATTCGCCGACGCGGAAGTTCTGGCGCGGCGCCTGGCCGAGGTTTGGGGCGCGGGAACGGAGGGGCGTTTCGTCGTCTTCACCGGCGGCGAACCGCTGTTGCAACTCGACGCGCCGTTGATCGAGGCGGTCCACGCCCGAGGTTTTTTCATCGCGGTAGAAAGCAACGGCGTGCTGCCGCCCCCGCCGGGCGTCGATTGGCTCTGCGTCAGCCCGAAAGCCGGGGCGCCCTTGCGAGCGACGTCCGGCGCCGAGTTGAAACTGGTCTACCCGCAACAGGGTCTGGCGCCGGAAACATTCGAATCGCTCGCCTTCGACCATTTCTGGATTCAGCCGATGGACGGACCGAATCGCGCCGAAAACATCGCCGCCGCTGTCGCCTTCTGCCTGGGCCATCCGCCTTGGCGCCTCAGTTTGCAGACGCACAAGATGATCGGAATAGCGTAAATCTTGTGGACAACTGTTGCGGAAAAACCATACAAGCCAAAAAAATTCGTAGCAGTGCTGAAAATTACCGGAAATTGATTTGTAACAAGGCAAGTCTCGCGCAAGCTGAAATGCTTAACATTGCGTTAGCGTGATCATGTTGGGTATCCAGCTTGTTTCGTTCGAGATCGAAGCGGGAGGCGTTTGCCGTGAAGCATCGAAAACTGAGGCGATTTCTTACGCTGTCCGGGTCATGCGCGGTCTCGCTTTGCCTTGGCGCCTATCTGTCCTATCAGGCGGGGGTCCAGCAGCAATCGGCGCTTTCGCAATCCGCCGAGGCTGACCAGGTCGCCGCGCCCGGGAAGCTCGCCGCTTCCGAGCAAGTGGCCGGTGCAGAGCAAGTCGCCGCTTCCGAGCAGGTTGCGACGGCCGCCCCGGTCGCGGAATCCAGCGCTCAAAATCCTGGGCCCGCAAACGAAAATCCCACTGCGGATCGCGCTGTCGAAACGGGTCCTCCCGCCGAAGCGCAACCTTCCGTTCAAACAACTGCCGCTCCACAAGCCGAACTGGCCTCCTCGGTCTGGCTGCGGGTCAGCCTTCCCGCCACCCGCGAGCCGCTGGCTTCCTCCAGCGCCAGCGCGCCGCTCGGATTGCGCGGAGACGAGGCCGCGCGCGACGCTGCGCCGGCAAACAACGCGCCGTCGCCCGCCCAGCCGGAAGTTCTCGCCAGCCTCGAAATCATGCCGCCGGACGCCGATTTCAGCCAGGACAGGCCTGTGCCGCTGCCACCGCGCCGCCCGGCCTCCTTGTCGGCCGCCGTTGCGACGGCTGACGCCCCTGCGCCGCAGCTCAATGCATCCCCAGCCGCCGCTTTGCCTGCTCCAACGCAACCCGTGACGCCGGCGCCGGCCGCCGCATCAGCGCCGCCACCGCCCGTCGCCGTCGCGCCGCAACCTGTCGCGCCGACCAGGGCGGCAGTCGCGGCGCAGCCCAGCCCCGCTCCGGCCGCCTCCGGCGAGTTTTCCGGGATAGCGGGCGCACTGGCTGCGGTGACCGCGTCTGTCGGCGGCAACACCCCGCTTCCGCCGGGCGGTGAGAACGCGGCGGCTTCGCCGGCGCTGGGCGACGGGTTCAAGAAGGGCGCGCCGGTCTATGTCCGTATTTTCAAGCAGGAAGGGACGATGGAATTATGGATCAAGCGCGGCGAAAGCTACGCTCTCTATAAATCCTTTCCGATCTGCAAATGGTCGGGCCAGCTGGGTCCGAAGACCCGGCAGTCGGACCTTCAATCGCCGGAAGGCTTCTATTCGGTCTCGGCGCGCCAGCTCAATCCGCATTCGGCCTACCATCTTGCCTTCGACGTCGGCTATCCCAACGCCTTCGACCGCCGCCAGGGCTCGACCGGCAGCGCCGTCATGGTGCATGGCGATTGCAAGTCGATCGGCTGTTTCGCCATGACCAATAACGGGATCGACGAAATCTACTCGATTGTCGCGGCGGCGCTCGCCGGCGGCCAGCGCGAAGTGCCGGTGCATATTTTCCCCTTCCGCATGACCGAATCGGCCATCGCCCGCGAATCCGCGCCTGCGGCCAGCAACGTCCTCGCCTTCCTCTCCACCGACAGTTCGCCGCCCTCGCCGCGCCGCGATTGGAGTCCGTTCTGGCGCAATCTCAAACAGGGTTACGACCTGTTCGAGCGCAGCCATGTGCCGCCGGTCGCCTATGCCTGCGGCGACCGCTACGTGTTCGGCGCCGCAGGTCAGTCCTGCGCCCGCATCGCCGGCTGGTAATTTCTTTTTTTGCTGCTCGACAGTGGCGGAGGGCTTTTCTGGCCTTTATGATCGCGGGACGCGCCGGAAATATTCCGTCGCGCTCGATGAATCACTGGCAAAGGAAATACCCATGTCGATTGTTGGCGCCTGGAAACTGACGCTCGAAACGCCTTTTGGCGTCCAGACTCCCTCGATGCGCATCGACGCCGACGGGACGGGCGCCTTGATCACGCTCATAGGCGAAGCGCCGCTCACCGACCTCCAGGTCACTGAGGACACGGCCGAATTCACCGCCAATGTGCCGACGCCGATGGGCAATTTCTCGATCGGTTTTTCGGTCAAGGCCAGCGGCGACGCCTTGGCCGGCACGTTCAATTCGCCGCTCGGCGCCACCGATTTCGCTGGCGTACGAGAGGCGTAAGGCTCAGCTGGCGCGATCCACTTCGTGGATGAACGAGGCGATGCGCTCCAGGGTCGGCGCGTCCAGCAGCAGCGGCGCATGGCCCTGGCCCGGCACGACATGGATCTGGCAGCGCGGATTGCGCTCCGCCATCCTGGCGTGGGCTTCGGCCGTCAGAATGTCGGAATTTTCGCCGCGCAAGGCCAGGATCGGCGTCGCCAATTCGCAGAAAACCGGCCACAGATCCGGCAGCGGCTGGGTCGGGTCGAAATTTTCCATCATCCGCGCCAGTTGCGGATCGTAGGACAGCCGCAGCCGCTCCGGCGTCGCATTAAGCGAATTTTCCGCATAAAAAAGCCATTGTTCGTCGGGAACGGCGGGAAATCGGTCGCCCATGACGCGCTTGAAATGTTCGATGGCCTCATGAACATTGCGCAGCAGCGGCAGGCGGCCGACATAGGAACTGATATGCGCGAGGCCCTGCGGGTTGATCTCCGGGCCGACGTCGTTGAGCACCAGCGCCTTGACCAATTCCGGACGCAGACTGGCCAGGGACATGGCGTGCAGACCGCCACGCGAGAGCCCGATGAATATCGCCGAAGTGACGCCGAGCTGGTCGAGCACGGCGAGAATATCGACGTATTCGACTGGCAGCGAATAATGTCGCCATTCGGGGTCCCAGTCCGACCCCCCGCGTCCGCGATAGTCCATGCTGACGATGCGTCGCGGCGTTTTCGCGTGCAGGTAGCCCGCCAGGATGATGAAATCGCGCGCCGGGCGGGTCAGGCCGGGCAGGCAGACGATGGGCGTCGCGGAGGCGTCATCGCCGTAGACCAGCGCGTGCAGATTGAGTCCGTCGGGCGCCGTGCAAAAACGGCTGTGCAGCTTTTCGCTCACGCGGACCTCTCCCCAAAAGCGGCGTGCGAATCAAGCAATCGGTCTTCCGCCGATAACGCCAAGTCTGTTTTATCATTCCGCAGCCTTCCGCGAAGGCGAAATGCTGCGAAATTTAATCGCGCTGTTTCAAAAGACGGCTTTTTTCACGATTCCAGTCGCGCTGTTTCTCGGTTTCGCGCTTGTCGTGAACCTGCTTGCCCTTGCCCAGGGCGATTTCGATCTTGGCGCGGCCGCGCTCATTGAAATAGAGTTTCAGCGGCACGATGGTCATGCCCTCGCGCTGCACACCATGCGACAGCTTGACGATTTCGCGGTGCTTGAGCAGCAGTTTGCGCAACCGCTTGGGTTCGTGATTGTTGCGATTGCCGGCGTGATATTCCGGGATATTGGCGTTGACCAGCCAGATCTCCCCCTTGCCGTCGACGCTGGCGTAGGATTCGGCGATGTTCGAGCGGCCGGTGCGCAGGCTCTTGACCTCGGTGCCGGTCAGCATCAATCCGGCCTCGAAAGCCTCGCCGATCTCGTAATGATAACGCGCCTTGCGATTGTCGGCGACGATCTTGAAATTGGATTTCGGTTTTTCAGCCAATTTTTTGTGGGGCCTCCGGCCCTTTGGTCGGTTGCGTCGCCAGCATCAATTCAGCCAGTGAATTCGGCTCAGGCGATTTCTCCTCGGCAAGGCCGGCCAGAACGCCGCGCCGGTCGGTCTGCGAACGGTTTTGCGACAATTTATATTTACCGCGCAGATCATCGATGGCGATCTCGAGTCCGACAATGGCGCGAAGTTGCGCTGCGATGAAATCCCTCGGGGCGTCCTCGGGCGACCATGGGGCAGGGCGGCTGGCCTCCTGCTGCGCCGTCAGATCGGCGATCTGCGTCGAGATCCATTCCGGCTCCTCGCGCAGTCTCGCAAGCCCTTGCGCCTGGACCATGGCGTAATTCCAGGTCGGAACGACGCGGCCATGCTCGGCTTTCGACGGATAATAGCCGGGGCTGATATAAGCCTGCGGACCGCAGAAAACCACGAGAACGCTTTGCCCGGTCGCCAGCGCCTGCAGCAGCGGATTCGCGCGGGCGAAATGGGCGCGCAGCGACAAGCCTTCGTCGTCGACGAGGAAGGGTATGAGGTCGGCGGTGATGTTTTCCGCGCCCTGGACGATCAGCAGCCCGAGCGGATGGGCGCGCAAAAATGCGACGAGTTGTTTTTTCTCCTCGACGCGAAAATGCGCGGGCTCATACATCGAGCGGTTCCTTGCCTCAGCCGTTGATGACGCCGGCCACAACCATCGCCGCCTTGATCGCCTTGCGGGTCTGTTCGGTCGAGCCGACCAGCGGCAGGCGCACTTCGTCGCTGGCGCGGCCCAGCAGGTTCAGGCCGGTCTTGGCCCCGGTGACGCCCGCCTCGAGGAAGGTCGCGACATGGAGCGGCGTCAGCCGGTCCTGGATTGCGAGAGCCTTGGCGTATTCGCCGGCGGACGCGGCTTCCCAAAGATCGGCGCAGGGCCGCGGGGCAATGTTGGAGACCACCGAGATGCAACCGACGGCGCCGGCGGCGAAACAGGCGAGCGCCGTAATGTCGTCGCCGGAAAATTGCAGGAATTCCGGCCCCATTGCCTGCCTCTGCAGGGAAATGCGCGCGACATTGCCGGTGGCGTCCTTGACGCCGACAATGTTGCGCAATTCGCCGTAGCACCGCTTCATCGTCTCGACCGACATGTCGATCACCGAGCGCGGCGGGATATTATAGATGACGATCGGAATGCCGATGGCGGCGTCGATGGCGCGGAAATGCTGGAACAGGCCCTCCTGATTGGGCTTGTTGTAATAGGGAGTCACCACCAGCGCCGCCGAAGCGCCGGCCTTTTCGGCGTGGACCGCCAGTTCGATCGCCTCGCGCGTATTGTTGGAGCCGGCGCCGGCGATCACCGGAACGCGGCCGCCGGCCTCGGCGACGGCGATCTCGACCACGCGCTTGTGCTCTTCATGCGACAAGGTCGGGCTCTCGCCGGTGGTGCCGACCGGCACCAAACCGGCGATTCCGCTTTCGATCTGCCAATCGATCAGGGCGCGAAGGGTGGCTTCGTCGATTGCGCCATCCTTGAACGGCGTCACTAGCGCCGTCATCCATCCCCGAAACTGCTTTTCCGTCGCCATCGCCATCTTCCGTCCCGCTTACGGCCGCAACTGCGCCGCTTTTGGCAGGCAATTAGCCTGAACGCCACTCATAGCCTTTGATGGTCGACACGGAAAGGGGCGCTTTCACACGGAAAGCGCTTCACTGGCGGCAAATCATTGGTTAACCCGTCGTTAATATCCGGGGCGCAGGCTAAGCCCTCATATTCTGGAGCCACAGGACGTTTGAATGCGGACATTTCGCCGGAAATTGCCCCTGAACCAGCGTTTGGCCCTCGCAGCGGCGGCGGCCGGTTGTTGTCTTCTTGCGCTCAACCAGCCGGGCCCCTCCGGCAGGTTTTCGCGGCAGGCCTGGCGTCTGGCCGGCCGGGTCGGGGTTGCTCCCGCGCCGCAGGGACCGCAGGCTTCCGGGGACAACGCAGTCTCTGCCGCGCCGCCGGAGGTTTCCCTAGGGGAGGACAGCGCGTCGGGGGATGGGCGCGTCGTCGAATCGCCGGCTGTCGCCGAAGCCATGGCCGCAGCCAACGCCGCCGGGGCGTCGGCGCTCGGCTATGATCTTTCCGGCGCCGCCGAGGCGCTGCGTTTTTATCGCGATGGCCAATCCGAATCGGGCGACGCCGCGCTGACCACCAAGGATCCGCTGGTGCGGGGCGCGGTGGAATGGGCCTTTTTGCGCGATCATCCGGTGAAGGCGGGCGTCGAGCGCATCGCCTCCTTCCTGCGGACCCATCCCGACTGGCCGGTCGCCGCGATGCGCAAACATGCGGAAGAGCTGGCCGGCGCGGAAAGCGCCCGGCCGGAGCGCGTGGCCGCTTATCTCAACGAGTTTCCGCCGACCTCGGTCGCCGGCGAAATCGCCTATGCCGAGCTCTTGCGCGCCGATGAGGCGCGGTCCCTTGAGGCCGCGCGGCTGGCGCGCGAAATCTGGCGCGAGGCCGATCTCTCTCCGGCGCAGGAAAAGCGGCTGTTGAAGGATTTCGGCGCTTCTCTTGCCGCCGCCGACCATATTTATCGCGCCGACCGGCTGATGCTGCGCGAGCAGACCGCCGCCGCCGCCCGCGCCGCCGCTCTCGCCGGAAAGGATGGCCAGGCGCTGTTTCGCGCCGAGAACGAACTCGCCAACGATGCGGCCTGGAGCAAGGTCTCCGCGCATGTCCCGGCGGCGTTGCGCGACGATCCGGCGTTGCTCTACGAACGCATCCATTCCGAACGCCACGCCGACCATATCGTCGAGGCGGCGAACCTCATGGCGAACGCGCCTCGGGAACCTGAAAAACTGGCGAGCCCCGACGACTGGTGGACGGAGCGCCGCCTGATCGCGCGCAAACTGCTCGACGCCGGGGATTTTGCGCGCGCGTACAAGATCTGCGCCGAACATTCCGCCGTCTCGAACGAGGCGCGGCTCGAAGCGGAATTTCACGCGGGCTGGATCGCCCTGCGTTTCCTTAATGATCCGGCGCTGGCCGCGCCGCATTTCGATTCCATGGCGTTGCAGGCGCATACGCCGCATTCGATCGCCCGCGCCGCCTATTGGCGCGGCCGCGTCGCCGAGGCCAAGGGGGAAGACGGCAGGCCGTTTTACGCCCGCGCGGCCGGCGAGAGCATGACTTTTTATGGACAATTGGCGCGGGCCAAGCTCGGCGACGAGGCCGTGGTCCTGAGCGCCCCGACGGCCGCGGCCGAAGGGGTGGCGCGGCGCGACTTCGTGCGCGCCGCCGAACTGCTGTTCGCGCTGGGCGAGAAGGACGCTGGCCGGCAATTGGCGCTAGACAGCGCCCAGATCCTGCGCGAGCCGGAACAAATGGCGGCGCTTTCGCGCATCATCGAGGATAATGGCGATGCCCACACGGCGCTTCTGGCAGGCAAGGCGGCGCTGCATCACGGCGTGATCATCGACAGCCTGGCCTATCCGGTCAACGGCCTGCCCAATTTTGTCGCGCTGGCCAATTCCGCCAGCCGGTCGCTGGTGATGGCCATCGCCAGGCAGGAAAGCGCGTTTGACGCCTCCGCCCATTCCGGCGCCGGAGCCTTCGGGTTGATGCAGATGATCGTGGGCACTGCGCGAAACGCCGCGCGTCACGCCGGAATAGCCTTCGACGAGGAGCGGTTGAGAAATGACGCCGCCTTCAACGCCCAGCTAGGGGCCTATCATCTCGGTCAATTGCTCGGCGAATATGGCGGATCGCATATTCTGACCTTCGCCGCCTATAATGCCGGCGGCGGCAATGTCCACGACTGGATCAAGGCCTATGGCGATCCGCGTGACGCCCACGTCGATCCGGTCGACTGGATCGAGCGCATCCCCTTTACCGAAACGCGCAATTACGTCCAGCGCGTGGTCGAGAACCTGCATGTCTATCGCGCCCGACTGGGCGAAGCGTCGCCCGATCTGTGCAAGGCCGATCTACGCGAGAAAAAAGTCATCGTTGCGAAGGATTAGGCGGGGCCGGGACCGCTCGCATCAGCCATTGGATTTGCGTCTGGCGGGCAAGGTCGAAAACTGCGGCTCCTGCGGCAAATCCTCAAGCAAGATCGCGCCGTCCTCTTCAATCGCCGCCTTCAGAAGAGCGGCCTTGGCGAACGCCTGGCGAGCGCCGTTCAAGGCGGACGCCAGTTCATACGCGTCTGCCCCCTTGCGGACGACGAGTTGAAGTCCGTCGTCCGAGCCCGCCAGATTCCTGCATTCCAGCCGGCGTTCCAAAATCTTCCGCCGCTTTTCGATCAGCAGGAAAGCGACGACGAGGAACAGCGAAAAGCCGGCGACCGCCAAGGCCAGTTCGATGCTCGGCTTTAATTCCGCATTGTTCGGCCAAAGGCTTCTGACGATGTTTTTCTGGAAAAGCCACACGAGAATGACGCCGGCAGCGACGCCGCTTGTCAGGAAAGCGGCCGAGAGGACCGCCGGTCGATCCTTGCTCGCGGACTGGATCGCGGGCGACGATACCGCTGGGGAGAAGGCCGCATTTCCTAATTCTCGATCCATGAAATACCTCGGTTCTAAAGATCAGCCTAGGCCGCGCGAGGAACCTTATGCCTGGAGCACGGGGGTCGCTTATGCTAAGGCATTGAAATGCATTGAAGCGCGCCGATTGGGAAATAAACTTATCGTGATTGCGGCCAAGCACACGGCCCCTCATGGCTATGTTGAAGCTTTGCAGCTAAAGCAAAGGCGGCAAAAAAATGCATTGGCGACTATCCTGCCGCTATGATAATCGCCGCCAGTTGCTATGAACGCGCATGAATAAACCCTTGGCGCCCCCTCTGGAAACTGGCTTTTTAAGCGTTTTGGCGCGTAAAGGCGCTTCGCCGGCCGTTTGCCTGTTGGCTTTACTTGCCTTGAGTCAGCCTGTCCATGCAGGCGAGGGCGCCGGCGAGACCCCTGCGGGCGAGCCGCCTTTGCCCGATGCGTTGAAGGCTTACGTCAGTCAGGGGGGCTGGCGCTCGAACCTCGAAAAGGCGGGAGTGACCTTCACCTTTACCCTTTATGGCGACGCTTTGGGGAACCCCTCGGGGGGCGTCCAGCAAGGCGCAGGCTTTTCCGGCCGCCTGGGCGCGATCATCGACGGCGATCTCGAAAAACTCGCCGGCTGGACGGGCGCCAGTTTTCACGCCAGTATTCACGGAATTTATGGCTACGGCCTCAGCGCCAATAATCTCGACAATCTGATGGTGGTGAGCAGCGTCGAGGCGCCCAATGCGATCCGCCTGTTCAACCTTTGGGTCGAGCAAAAACTGAACAGCGAGACCAGCCTGCGCGTCGGTCAATATACCGCGGCGCAGGAATTCCTCGTCAGCAAAACCGCCGGCCTTTTCGTCAACTCTACCTTCGGCTGGCCGGTGCTTCCCGCGCAGGATCTGCCGGGCGGCGGTCCAGCCTATCCTGAGGCTGCGCTTGGCGCGCGGCTGTTGTACAAGCCCAACGACCGGATCATCCTCCGCGCAGCTCTGTTTGACGGCGATCCGGCCGGGTCGGGCGTGGGCAATCCAGTGACGCGCGACCCCTATGGACTGGCGTTCCGCCTCGGCGATCCCGCCTTCATGATCGCGGAGGTGGTTTATAAATATAATCAGGATCGTCCAGACTATTCGTCGGACAATCTCCAGCAGGAAGGCGACAGCGCCAGGACGTATGCGCAAAATGCCCAGGGATCGCCGCTGGACCGGAGCCTGCCTGGAACGGTCAAGTTCGGCGCCTGGCATATCGCCGGCTCCTATGCCGATCCGCGCTTCAACAGCCAGGGTGGATTGCTGGCTATATCGGGCGGTCAGCCGCTGGAACATGGCGGCAATTTTTCGACCTATGGCGCGATCGACCAGATGATCTGGCGCGCAGAGGCGGGCGGCGACCGGGGCCTGAGCTTTTTTCTGCGCGCGACAGCGGCGCCCGCCGATCGCAATTTGATCGACCTCTATGCCGACGCCGGCCTCAACTTTCAGGGGCCGCTGGAATCGCGCCCGGACGATGCTCTTGGGCTGGCATTGGCCTATGGCCGCGTGTCGCCGCAGGTGGCGGACTATGACCGCGAACTGGACGCGATGACGAAGGTCCCCAAGCCGATCCGGGACTTCGAGGCGGCGATCGAACTGACTTATCGGTGCCAGCTGGCGAAGAACTGGACGCTGCAGCCGGATTTTCAATATATTGTCCATCCCGGCGCCAATATCGCGAATCCCCAGATCGCCAATGGCGTGACGCCTATTCCCAACGCCGCCGTGCTCGGTTTTCGCATGGTGATGAAGTTCTAGCCGCGGTTTACCCGGCGGCGAAATCCGCTTTTATGCGGGCGAAAACCGCATCGAACATCTCGGTCGTCAGCACGCCGGTGTTCGTGTTGTAACGCGAGCAATGGTAGCTGTCGTAAAGCGTCAGCCCTCTTGCGGAAATGCGATGCGCCGCGCCATGCGCGAATGCGTTGGACTTGAGCTTTTCGCCCAAAGTCCTGATGGCGCTGTCATGGGCGATGCGGCCGAGGCAGAGGATGGCGCGCAAATTCTTCATGGCGGCGATTTCCTCCACAAGAAAGTCGCGGCAGGCGGCGATCTCCATGGGAACGGGCTTGTTCTGCGGCGGGACGCAGCGCACGGCGTTGGAGATTCGGCACTCGCTTGTTTGCAATCCATCGTCGGCGCGCTCGCCATAGACGCCCTTGGCGAAGCCGAAACGGAGGAGCGCCGGATAGAGCATGTCGCCAGCCCAGTCGCCGGTGAAGGGCCGGCCAGTGAAATTGGCGCCGTGCAGGCCGGGGGCCAGCCCGAGAATCAGCAGCGGGGCGTCAAGCGGACCGAAACTTGGCACCGGCGCATTATGGCCGTCGGGCAGGATCAGCCGGTTCGCCGCGCGGAAATCGGCCAGTCGTGGGCAGAGCCCGCAATTTTCGTCCGGCTGGCGGGGCGACGTGAAACTCATGCGGCGGCTCTACGCAGGGTGCGCGGAGCCAACAGGCTTTCGCAAGAATAACGCGCGCGGAAAATTTTCCGCGCGCCGGGAGCCAGGGTGGAAGGGAGCCGCTTCACTCGTCGTCGACAACCGCGTCGTGTGGCATGGGCGAAACGGGCGCGGCCGGCCGGCGCTCCTGGAAGCGCTGCAGACGGTCAGAGCGATCGCCGGGGTCGCGGCCGATCTTGTTGACCAGATGGACGAGATCGACGAATTCGTCGGCTTGCCGACGCAATTCGTCAGCGACCATCGGCGGCTGGGTGGTGATAGTCGAGAGTACGGAAACGCGGACGCCCTTGCGCTGGACCGCCTCGACCAGCGAACGGAAGTCGCCGTCGCCGGAAAACAGCACCATGTGGTCGATATGGTCGGCCATTTCCATGGCGTCCACCGCCAGTTCAATGTCCATATTGCCCTTGACCTTGCGGCGGCCGAGCGCGTCGACGAATTCTTTCGCCGGCTTGGTCACCACGGCGTAGCCGTTGTAATCGAGCCAATCGATCAGCGGACGGATCGAGGAATATTCCTGCTCTTCGACCAGTGCGGTATAATAAAAGGCGCGCAGCAACCGGCCCTTGGATTGAAATTCCTTGAGGAGCCGCTTGTAATCAATATCAAAACCAAGCGATTTCGCAGTTGCGTAAAGATTGGCGCCGTCAATAAACAGGGCGATGCGTTCCTGGTCTGCCATTATGTGGTTCCATTTCCGATTGTGTGGGCGCGAGTGTTCGGGCGCGTCGGCAATAAGTTTTGGCGTTTATTTATCGCAAATCCGGTCGAAAGCAAGATTGCAACGTTCGGATGACTATAAATACTCCTTTAGGATGAGACGCTCTGCCCTGCCGCCGCAGTTGGCCCGTCTACGCGCGCCGAAGCTCGCCGCTCCTTCCCCCTGGCATAACCGACAACCCACTCATTGACAAAGAAAATCCGTTGTTTTTTATGATTAAAACACGTCGATTTTGCGGTTTTGGATTTCGCCGACGCAACCGGGAAACTTGCGTCGGCGAAAAATTTTCTGTAACAGGAACGGGATTCCTGACTTAGCGACCTGTTTTGAGGAGTGGGGCCGTATGGCGCGCGTCACCGTAGAAGATTGTATTGACAAGGTCGACAACCGGTTCGACCTGGTTTTGTTGGCCAGCCACCGCGCGCGGATGATTTCGTCCGGTTCGCAGATCAGCGTTCCCCGCGACAACGACAAGAACCCGGTCGTCGCGCTGCGCGAAATCGCCGAGTCGACTGTCTCGCCGGACGATCTGAAAGAGGATTTCATCCATTCGCTGCAAAAGCACGTCGAGGTGGACGAACCGGAGGCGGAGGTCGTGCCGGCCATGATTCCGGCGACCAGCGACGCCTCCGGCGACGTGCAGTTCGACCGCATGACCGAGGAAGACCTGCTGCGCGGACTCGAGGGTCTGGTGCCGCCCGCCGAAACGGAAGACGACTCGGAATAATTTTCCGACGGTTTCGGCGGTCCAGGATTTTGCTGGAGGAGTTTAAAGCGAGGCAGCCTGTGGCTTCCTCGCTTTTCCTTGTCAGTCCGGTGGAAACGCAAGGGGCGCACTTGTTTATCGCCGCTGCGGCGACGATAGTGGAGGCGGTCCTTCCTGTTCGTTCAGCCAGAAGGCGCGGGGAATTGTTTTAGAATGATGCGGCAGTACGAACTCGTCGATCGCGTTCGCAAATATAATCCGCAAACCGACGAAGACCTGCTCAATCGCGCCTATGTCTATGCCATGCGCGCGCATGGCGCGCAGAAACGCGCTTCCGGCGACCCCTATTTCACCCATCCGCTGGAAGTGGCGGCGATCCTCACCGAAATGAAGCTCGACGACGCAACCATTGTCGCCGCCGTGCTGCACGACACGATCGAGGACACCAGCGCGACCCGCGCGGAAATCGACCAGCTGTTCGGCCCGGAGATTGGCAGTCTGGTCGATGGACTGACCAAGCTTAAAAAACTCGATCTGGTCTCCAAACGCGCCGCTCAGGCGGAAAACTTCCGAAAGCTTCTCCTCGCCATCGCCGACGATGTGCGCGTGCTGCTGGTCAAGCTCGCCGATCGGCTGCACAATATGCGCACGCTGCATTACGTCTCGCCGGAAAAGCGCGCCCGCATCGCCGAGGAGACTCTGGAAATCTACGCGCCGCTCGCCGGCCGCATGGGTATGCAGAACCTGCGCGACGAGCTGGAGAATCTGTCGTTCAAATATCTGATGCCCGAAGCCTTCGCCATGGTCTCGACGCGGCTGGAGGATCTGCGCGACAAGAACAAGGAATTGATCAAGACCATCGAAGAGGAGCTGACCGGCGAACTGGCCCGGCGCGGCATCCAGGCGCATGTGCGCGGCCGCCAGAAACAGCCCTATTCGGTATGGAGCAAAATGGAGCGCAAGTCCGTCGCCTTCGAGCAATTGTCCGATATTTTCGGCTTTCGCGTCGTCGTCAACGATGTCGATGAAGTCTATCGCGTCATCGGCGTCGTGCACACCAAATGGCCGATGGTTCCGGGGCGGTTCAAGGACTACATCTCGACGCCGAAACAGAACGATTACCGCTCGGTCCACACCACCGTCGTCGGCCCGGGCCGCCAGCGCGTCGAATTGCAGGTGCGCACCCATGAAATGCACGACATCGCGCGCCACGGCATCGCCGCGCACGCGCTTTACAAGGACGGACGCAACGCTCCGGCGCCGGTGCTGTCGCACGAAAGCAACGCCTATCAATGGCTGAAGCGGACCATCGACATGCTCGCCGACGGCGACAGTCCGGAGGAATTTCTCGAACATACCCGGCTGGAGCTGTTCCATGACCAGGTGTTCTGCTTCACCCCCAAGGGACGGCTGATCGCCTTGCCGCGCGGCGCGACGCCGATCGACTTCGCCTATGCGGTCCACACCAGCGTCGGCAATTCGGCCGTGGGGGTGAAGATCAACGGCCGCCTGGCGCCGTTGCTGTCGCCGCTGGCCAATGGCGACGAAGTCGAAATCATCCGCGCCGAAGGCCAGACGCCACCGGCGGCCTGGGAATCGATCGCCATCACCGGCAAGGCGCGCGCCGCAATCCGACGCGCCAGCCGCGACGCGGTGCGGGCGCAATATGCCGGGCTCGGCCGCCAGATCGTGCTGCGCGCCTTCGAGCGGGCGGCCAAGAAATACTCCGAGGACAAGCTGCGCGCGGCGCTGCCGCGGCTGGCGCGCGCCAGCGTCGAGGATGTCCTGGCCGCCGTCGGCCGGGGTGAAATGTTCTCCGGCGACGTGGTCAAGTCGGTCTATCCGGACTTCAAGGAGGAACGCCGACCGGCGGCGCCGGCCAATCCCGCCGACCCTGGCTGGTTCGGCATGCAGAAGGCCTCGGGCGTGCAGTTCAAGGTGCCGGGGGCGTCCGGCAGCATCCACGCCTTGCCGATTCGCGGATTGCGCGGCGATCTGCCAGTGACTTTCGCGCCCAATGGCGGCGCGGTGCCGGGCGACCGCATCGTCGGGATTCTCACCCCCGGAGAGGGCGTCACCGTCTATCCAATCCAGTCGCCGGCGCTCGCTGCTTTCGACGACCAGCCGGAGCGCTGGCTCGACGTGCGCTGGGACATCGACGACGCGCAGGAGCTTTTTCCGGCGAAAGTCATCGTCGCCGCGATCAACGAGCCGGGCAGTCTCGGCGCCGTGGCAAGTCTGATCGGCGAGATGGGCGCCAATATCGACGACGTCAAATTCAACAAGAAATCGCCGGACTTCCGCGAAATGATTCTGGAAATCCAGGTCTTCGACCTGAAACATCTCACCGATGTGCTGTCGCGATTGCGCGCGCTGCCGATCGTCAACAGCGTGGAACGGGTGATCGGATGAGGGGCGGGCCGTCAGCGCGCCCTTTGGCGCTCCTCGCAACGACGGCCGCGACAGAGCCGCGAAAGGCCCGCCGATGAATAGCGCCCCAAAACTCCGTCTCGGCGTCAATATCGACCACGTCGCCACGCTTCGCAATGCGCGCGGCGGCGCCGTTCCCGATCCCCTGCGCGCGGCGCAAATGGCGCTGGCGGCCGGCGCCGACGGCATCACCGCTCATCTGCGCGAGGACCGTCGCCATATCAACGACGACGACATGCGGCGGCTGAAAGCTTCCATCGACGCGCCGCTCAATTTCGAAATGGCGGCGACCGAGCAGATGCTCGACATCGCCCTGAAAACCAGACCCCACGCTTGCTGCCTGGTGCCTGAAAAACGCACCGAACGCACCACTGAAGGCGGCCTCGACGTGGTGGGCGGCGAGCAACATCTGCTTCCCTTCGTCAATGAGCTTTCACGCGCCGGCATTCGCGTTTCCCTGTTCATCGAGCCATCTTTCGAGGCGCTGGCGGCGGCTGTCGCGATCCGCGCGCCGGTGGTGGAACTGCATACCGGCGCCTGGTGCAACGCCGCTGCGCTCGGCCAGGACGAAGCGGCGGCGGAGTTTGCCCGCCTGCGCGCGGCCGCAACCGAGGCGGCCCGGCTTGGACTCGAATGCCACGCCGGCCACGGTCTCGATTACCAAACCGCGCGGATCATCGCCGCCTTGCCGGAACTGGTCGAACTGAACATCGGCCATTTCCTGATCGGCGAAGCCATTTTCGTTGGCCTCGAAGCTTCGGTGCGGTCTATGCGCGCAGCCATGGATGAAGGTCGTCACGCGTGATCGTGGGTCTCGGGATCGACCTTTGCGACATCAGGCGCATCGAGAAAATGCTCGCCGATCACGGCGACCGTTTTCCGCGTCGCTGCTTTACCGAAATCGAACGCGCCAAGGCGGACGGAAGAACGGCGCGCGCCGCCACCTACGCCAAGCGTTTCGCCGCCAAGGAAGCCTGCGCCAAGGCGCTGGGAACCGGCCTGGGGAGCGGCGTCTCCTGGCGCGAAATGGGTGTGGTCAACGACGCCCTGGGACGCCCGACCCTGCATCTGACCGGCGGGGCGGCGGCGCGTCTGGCGGCCTTGATCCCTCCCGGTCATGAGGCCCACGTCCATCTGACCCTGACCGACGAATATCCGCTGGCCCAGGCTCAGGTAATGATCGAGGCGCGGCCGAAGCCGTGATGTTTCCGCCGCAAAATCGCCCGCAATTCCTCACAACACTTGCGCTCCGCCCCGAAAACGTCGACAAGCAGCGGCCAAACGCAACGGATCCTAAAATGAGCCAAACCATGACTGAAAACGCGTCGCGCGCCGCGAAAAAATCCGAGCCTGAAGGGCTTGGGGAAACCGTTGTCGTGATCCTTCAGGCGCTGCTGATCGCGCTCGTCGTTCGCACCCTGCTGTTCCAGCCGTTCAACATTCCTTCGGGTTCGATGATACCGACCCTGGAAATCGGCGACTACCTGTTCGTGTCGAAATATGCCTATGGCTATTCGCGCTATTCCATCCCGCTCGGCCTGCCGCTGTTCGAGGGCCGCATACTCGCCTCGCCGCCCAAGCGCGGCGATGTCGTGGTGTTCAAGCTGCCGCGCGACAACGACACCGATTACATCAAGCGGGTGATCGGCCTGCCGGGCGACAAGATCGAGATGAAAAAAGGCCGCCTCTACATCAACGATGCGCTGGTGGAGCGCGAGCCGATCGAAAAGGCCCAGACCGAAGATCTTTACGGTCATTTCGGCCCGGTTGCGACCTATATGGAAACCTTGCCGAACGGCGTGAAACACAAGATCATCGAGATCCAGGGCGACGACGGCTTCAACGACAACGCAGGACCCTTCGTCGTGCCGCCCAATCATTATTTCATGATGGGCGACAATCGCGACAATTCCACCGATTCGCGTGTGCCGCCGGACCAGGGCGGCGTCGGCTATGTGCCGTTCGAGAATCTCGAAGGCCGCGCCGAAGTGATCTTCTTCTCGGTCGGCGAAGGCGCGCCGGCCTGGCAGTTCTGGCGCTGGCCCTGGGACCTGCGCCTCAGCCGCATGTTCCACGCTGTAAGATGAATGCTCGCGCTCCGGAGGCCGCCGGCGGCGATCTCGCCGCCTTGCAGGCGCGCATCGGCCATGATTTCGCCGATGGATCGCTGCTCGTCCGCGCCCTGACCCATGTCAGCGCGCTGCCGGCGTCTCAGGCGCAAAGGCGGAGCGATTCATACCAGAGGCTGGAGTTTCTCGGCGACCGGGTGCTGGGCCTGGCGGTTTCCGCGATGATCTACGAGGCGTTTCCCGCCGCTGAGGAGGGCGAATTGTCGCGTCGCCTGGCCGATCTGGTGCGCAAGGAAACTTGCGCCGACGTGGCGCGCGACTGGGGCGTCGGCGCGGCGGTCAGGCTCGGCGAGGGCGAAGCCCAGACCGGCGGCGCTCAGAAATCGGCTATTCTCGGCGACATTTGCGAAAGCATCCTCGGCGCGATTTTTCTCGACGCTGGCTACGACAAGGTCGATACGGTGGTGCGCCGGTTTTTCGCCGCCAAAATGCTCAATCCGGGCAGGCCTTTGCGCGACCCCAAGACCGCCTTGCAGGAATGGGCGCAGGCGCGAGGCCTGCCGCCGCCTGTCTATCGCCAGTCCGGGCGGTCCGGGCCCGATCATGCGCCTCTGTTCGTGATGGAGGTCATCGTCAACACATTCGAGCCGGTCCTCGCCGAGGGAACTTCAAAACGGCTGGCCGAACAGGCTTGCGCGCAAAAGTTCCTGGCGCGCGAAGGCGTGGTGGAGGACGAAAATGACTGAGGAAAACGTCGGAACCCATTGCGGCTTCGTCGCCCTGATCGGCGCGCCCAACGCCGGGAAATCGACGCTCCTCAACCAACTCGTCGGCGCCAAGGTTTCGATCGTCTCGCGAAAGGTGCAGACGACCCGCGCCCTGGTGCGGGGCATTGCGCTGGAAGGGTCCAACCAGATTATTTTCGTCGACACGCCGGGCATTTTCGCGCCAAAGCGCCGGCTCGACCGCGCCATGGTGACCTCCGCCTGGGGCGGCGCCGGCGACGCCGATGCGGTCGCGCTGCTGATCGACGCGCGCAAGGGCGTGGACGACGAAGTCGAGGCGATTCTCGGTCGACTGCCGCAGTTGCGCTCGCCGAAAATTCTGGTGCTCAACAAGATCGACACCATCGAGCATGAAAGACTGCTCGGCCTCGCCGCCGACATCAATGCGCGGCTGCCTTTCGCCGAGACTTTCATGATTTCGGCGCTGAAGGGCTATGGCGTGGCGAAATTCAAGGAAAAGCTCGCCAGCATGATGCCGGAAGGTCCCTGGCTCTACCCCGAAGACCAGATTTCCGATGCGCCGTTGCGCGCGCTCGCCGCCGAAATCACCCGTGAAAAACTCTTCGAACGGCTGCACGACGAATTGCCCTATCAATCCACCGTCGAAACCGAATTGTGGAAGGACCAGCCCGACGGCTCCGCGCGGGTCGAGCAGACCATTTACGTCACCCGCGAAGGCCAGAAGAAGATCGTCATCGGCGAGGGCGGCAAGACCATCAAGAGCATAGGCTCGGCGGCGCGCAAGGAGATCATGGAAGCGGCGGAACAGAAGGTCCATCTGTTCCTGTTCGTCAAAGTGCGCGAGAATTGGGGAGACGATCCCGAACGCTACCGGGAAATGGGTCTGGAGTTTCCGAAGTCCTGAACGGGGCTTGCTGGCCAAGTTGGGCAAGGTCAAGCGGGTAAAGAATGGAATGGTCGGAGCGCGGCCTGGTCATCGGCCTGAAAAAGCACGGCGAATCCAGCGTGATTCTGGAATTGATGACGCGTGGCCACGGTCGTCATCTCGGAGTGGTGCGCGGCGGACGGTCGAAGGCCATGCAACCGGTGCTGCAACCGGGCAACGAGGTCGAGGCGATCTGGCGCGCGCGGCTGGAGCAGCACCTCGGCCTTTACGCTGTCGAAGGGGCGCTGCTGCGCACAGACGCCCTGATCTCCAGCGCGCAGGCGCTGCACGGCGTCAATTTGCTAAACCATCTGCTGCGGCTTCTGCCCGAGCGCGACCCGCATCCCGGCCTCTATGAGCGGGCGCAGGTGCTGCTCGCCCATCTCGCCGGGCCGCAGGCGCCGGGTCTTTTCGTGCATTTCGAACTCGCTCTGCTGGCGGAGCTGGGTTTCGGGCTCGATCTCGAAAGCTGCGCCGCGACCGGGGCCCGGGAAGATTTGATCTATGTGTCGCCGAAATCCGCTCGCGCCGTCAGCCGCGGCGCCGGCGCGCCATGGGCGGCGCGGCTCTTGCCGCTGCCGCGCTTTTTACGCGGGCCGCCGGGCGATCCGGTGTCGCCCGAGGAAATCCGCGAGGGGTTTCAACTGACCGAATTTTTCCTGCACCGCGACGTTTATCGGCCGCGCGGGCTCAAGCCGCCGGATGCGCGCGCGGCATTGATCGATCACCTTGCTTAAATCCAAGGCGATCTTACGCTAAATGAATTTTTTCAAAAAATGACCAAAGTTAGATGGCGCTTTTTTTGGTTCCGTGGGAACGAAAACAGCCTAGCTTGGTTAAGGCCCCAGGATGGCGCCAATCGATCCTGTTCCGTTGTGGGGAATAGGAGAGGCGCCCGCAGTCGTTTTTGCAAGGTTCACGAATCTTATGGTCATCGTATTATTTATTAATGGGGGGGAAAATGCTGCCCCTCATCAGTGACTATATTGCTTGATTAGAAATGTCGATTGTCGGTCTTGCGGA